>JBHPDT010000001.1:0-89097 GCA_042577545.1 Candidatus Omnitrophota bacterium
AAAAACGGTCGCTGTCCCTATTTTTGGGTACGGGGCAAGCTAATCGCTAAACTTATATTGACATCTTTATATAGTTTATATATAATATTTAGGCTATTATTAATAAAAGGAGAATTATGTCTGATGATATCATCCAAATAAGAGAATCAAAGCTAAAAGGCTTAAGAGAGGCTGGAATAGAGCCTTTTGGCCGACGGTTTGAGAAGACCGATACGCTGGCGAATCTGCGTGAAGGGTTTGAGGAGGGTAAGCCTGTTAAGGTTGCAGGCCGGCTTATGACCCTTCGTGAGCATGGAAAGAGTGTATTTTGTGATATACAAGATCACACTGGAAGGATCCAGCTATATCTGAAGAAGAATACCCTTGGAGATGCTTTTGATCTCAAAGATTTACTTGATATAGGTGATATTATAGGCGCTGAAGGAGAGCTATTTAAGACCAGGACTGAGGAGATCACTGTTAATGTGACTAGTTTTACTGTTCTTTCTAAGTCATTGCGTCCACTTCCTGAGAAGTGGCATGGCTTAAAGGATGTTGAGACCAGATATCGTCAGCGTTATCTGGATCTAATAGCCAATGATGAATCAAGGCAGGTATTCCTGATTCGAAGTAAAATTGTAAAGAAGATAAGAGAATTCTTCGATAATCGCGGATATATAGAGGTTGAGACTCCGATGCTTCAGCCTATGGCAGGCGGCGCTGCTGGAAAGCCCTTTAAGACACATCATAATGTCTATGATAAGGATCTCTATCTTAGGATAGCGCCCGAACTCTATCTTAAGAGACTCCTCGTCGGAGGCCTAGAGCGAGTATATGAGATAAATAAGTCATTCAGGAATGAGGGTATATCTCCTAGGCATAACCCTGAATTTACTATGCTTGAGGCGTATACAGCATATGCTGATTATCAAGATCTTATGTCTTTGATCGAGGAGCTCGTATCTTCATTGGCAAAGGATATTCTCGGTAAAGAGGTTATCACTGTTGGCGATAGAGAGCTTGATCTTACTCCTCCCTGGGAGAGAATATCGTTTGCGCAGCTTATGAAAGAACTTTATGATATTAGCCCAACCGATCCTATAGATACATGGGCTGATAAACTTAGCGCAAAAGGTATTAAGGTTGAGGGAAAGAAACTTAGTAAGACTAAGCTTGTAAATATTATAGGCGATGTTATTGAACCAAAGTCTGATAAGAATAAGCCTATATTTGTTACTGACTATTTTACAGAACTATGCCCATTAGCAAAGACGAAGAAGGACGATCCCTCGATATCTGAGAGGTTTGAGCTCTATTTTTGCGGTATGGAGATCGCAAACGCTTATTCTGAGTTAAATGATCCATCTGAGCAGAGAGAGAGGTTTAAGGAGCAGCTCAAGATCGATACTGAAACAAATAGATCAGTTGATGAGGATTATTGCTTAGCCCTTGAACATGGTATGCCCCCTGCTGCAGGCCTTGGTATAGGAATCGATAGGCTTGTTATGTTCTTTACCAATCAAGAGTCGATTAGGGATGTAATTTTGTTTCCGCAATTAAAGACGGAATAATAAAGCCGGTTATCGGTTAGCGGTTTTAGGTTTTTCCGCCGAAGGCGAGATCTCGCCGCCGAAGGTGGCGGACGCCCTCGTGTTAACGTAAACCGTACACCGAAAACCGAACACCGAACCTTATGGTTCAAGAAGAAACATGCCACTAGCGCTTAAAATTAGCTTCAGATACCTTTTTTCAAGAAAGAGAAAGAAGTTCATATCTTTTATGAGTTTCGTGTCTATATTAGGTGTCGCTGTTGGCGTAGGATGCCTGATAACCGTCTTAGCTGTTATGAGCGGGTTCGGAGATGAGCTCCAAAAAAGGATAATAGGGTCTAACCCGCACATAATTATTGAAAAAGACGGCGGTATCGGGTTTGATGAGCTCTTGCTTATCTCTAAGAGAGCGCAAAAAATAGATCATATTAAAGGCATATCTCCCCACGTCTGGGGACAAGGGGTTCTTAAGTTTCGCAAAAGGGCCCAAGGCGTTGTAGTAAGAAGCTTTGACGCAAAGAATAAGATAGATCGCGAAAATCTTTCAACACATATGCAGGTTGGTGATCTTAATCTTGGCAATGATGAGGTTATACTAGGCAATGAGCTGGCATCTGCGCTGGGGGTCTTTACAGGGGATGAGATAGAGGTTGTTACCTCATCCGCGCGAAAACCTAAGAAGCATAAGATCAGAGGCATATTCAGTTCCGGGATGTATGAGTATGATCTTAACATGGCTTATGTGAGCCTTAATTCTGCATCAGATCTCTTTGGAATGAAGGATATGGTAGGTGGTATTGGGGTATATCTTGATGACATAGCTTACGCCAAGTCTACTAAGCAGCGACTAAGAGAAGAATTATCTAACTTTTTTTATATTAGGACCTGGATGGACCTAAACAGAAACCTTTTTTCAGCTCTAAAGTTAGAGAAGTGGGCGATGTTTGTAATATTAACCCTGATCATCATAGTTGCCGCTCTTAATATTGTTAGCACTCTCACGGTTATGGTTGTTGAGAAGACCAAGGATATAGGGATATTAAAGGCCATAGGTGTTACCAGGGGCCAGATTATGGCAGCCTTCTCTTTTCAAGGTATTATTATAGGGGCGATTGGTATAATATTAGGTGGAGCTGGGGGATTGGGTATATCCTTTCTATTGGATAGGTATCGCTTTCCTATACTTCCTGAAAATATTTACTATGGGATTAACTATCTTCCTGTTAAGATAGATATAATGGATTCTATGATAATATTAGCAGCAGCTCTTTTGATAAGTTTTATAGCCTCAATTTATCCGGCATATCAGGCTTCCCGTTTAAGCCCTGTCGATGCCCTGAGATACGAATAGATGCTGATAGAAGCTAAGAATATACATAAGGTCTACAAAGATGGCGCGCGTAAACTCGAGGTATTAGGCGGAATAGATCTTTCTATCAATAGAGGCGAGATAGTCTTTATAGCAGGGCCATCAGGCGCTGGTAAATCGACACTCTTGCATATAATTGGGGCCTTAGATAATCCGACAAAGGGCCAGATTCTCTTTGATAATATAGATATATACGCATCCAGTGATAATGAACGTTCATCGATCAGGTCTAAGAGGATAGGTTTTATATTCCAGTTCTATCACCTATTATCTGAATTTAATGCCTTAGAGAACATTCTTATGCCCACGCTAACTGGAAATGGTAAAAAGAGTAGTAACGCAAAAGAGCGGGCTTGCCAGCTTCTTGAATCAGTGGGCTTAAAGGATAGGCTGCATCACAGGCCTTCCCAGCTTTCAGGCGGGGAGATGCAGAGGGTAGCTATCGCGCGCGCTCTTATAAATAATCCAGATATTGTATTTTGCGATGAGCCTACCGGCAATCTAGACTCAGAGAACTCCAAGATTGTGCTCGATCTGATAAAGGGCTTAAATAAAGAGAATAAACAGACGTTTTTAATAGTTACGCATGATGAGAAACTAGCAGCCTTTGGCGACCGCGTTATAAAGATAAGAGATGGTTTACTTGTTTAAGCGTTGGTTCAAGTGTCGTGGGAACAGATCCCGTGGGGTAGTCTTTCTGAAGGATCTGTCACCACGACACCGATCCAACCAAGGGGACTGGCCTTATATATAAAGCTATTAGGACCAGAAAAAGGCCTGTCCCCAACGCGAGATAAGACACGGAAACACGATAACTAGGAGGAACACATGTCAATAAAGATTTATATTAATGGTAAAATGCATGATAAGAAAGACGCCAAGATATCGGTCTTCGATCATGGCCTTCTTTATGGTGACGGAGTCTTTGAGGGGATCCGCTCTTATGGCAGACTGGTCTTTAAATTAAAGGAACATGTCGAGCGTCTTTATGAGTCCGCGCATACCTTGATGCTGAAGATTCCCATGACTCAGAATGAGATGATAAAGGCTATCTGCAAGACCCTTAAAACGAATAAGTTGGATGACGCTTATATTCGTCTTATTGTTACAAGGGGCGAAGGGGATCTTGGTTTAGATCCAAGAAAGTGTAAGGGTAATGCCGGTATAATTATAATAACTGATAAGATAGTTTTGTATCCTCAGAAATTTTACAAAGAAGGTTTAGATATTATAACTGTGCCAACCAGGCAGAACCTGCCTGAGGCGTTAAACCCACAGATAAAATCCTTAAACTATCTTAATAATATTCTGGCCAAGATAGAGGCTGTTAACTCTGGGTATGAAGAGGCTATCATGCTCAATGCTCGAGGGCAGGTTACAGAGTGCACGGGAGACAATATCTTTATTATAAAAAATAAGGTTCTTTATACCCCTCCTTCACATGTAGGGGCATTGGTAGGTATTACAAGAGATGCTGTTATGGATGTTGCGCGCAAGAAGAAGATGCAGGTAAAAGAGACTATCTTTACGCGCCATGATATATATAACGCGGATGAGTGTTTTTTAACAGGAACCGCTGCTGAGACAATTCCTGTTGTTAAGGTTGATGGCCGGGTTATCGGTAATGGCAAACCTGGTAAGTCTACACTGATGCTGATGAGTGAGTTTAGAAAACTGACAAAGACGGATGGAGTGAGGTATTAAGTAAGTAACCAGAAACCTGTAACCAGTATTCTTGAGTAACCAGAAACCTGTAACCAGAAACCAGAAGATGACCAGATACCAGAAAAAAGCATGTAGTGTAACGCTATCTGGTTACTGGCAACTGGTAAAAAAAGAGATGGTTTAACGCTATCTGGTAACTGGCAACTGGTTACTGGTAACTATTGTACGTTGTAATGGAGGCATCACATGGTATGCGACTTATGTAAAAAGAGAAAATCTTCAGTTCATCTGACTGAGATAGTCAATGATGAGGTTACAGAGCTTCATCTTTGTGAGGAGTGCGCGAAGGCTAAGGGAGCTGAGATGCAGCAACATTTTAGTATTGCTGATCTGCTCTCTGGGTTAGTTGATTTTCCTATGGAGCCGGAGCATAAGAAAGAACACATTAAGATAAGATGTAAGAATTGTGATATGGCATACGCTGATTTTAAGAAACTTGGAAGATTTGGATGTGAGCATTGTTATGAGGCGTTCAGAAGGGCGCTTTATCCTCTCTTAAAGAGTATACATGGTACCTCCCGCCATATAGGAAAAGAGCCGAAGTCTGCTCCACCGAAGCCAACAAAGTCGGCTAAAGCAAAGGTGGTTAAGAAGTCTGAAAAACAGATAATCGCTGAATTAAGAGAAGAACTTACCCAGGCTATAGAGAATGAGGATTTTGAAAAGGCCGCGGTGCTTCGAGACAAGATAAGGATGTTGGCGCGGGGGAAATAGATTAGTTGAGTAACCAGAAACCTGTAACCAGTAACCAGAAAAACCAATCTGGCAACTGGTTACTCAAGAATGCTGGCAACTGGTTGTTGGTTACCTCGAGGCATTTAATTGGGAGCCCACATGAAACTGGATGATCTAATAAGACAGACGAGCGAATGGCTAAAAGGTAATGGGCCTGATTCTGATATTGTAATCTCAAGCAGAATAAGAATAGCGAGAAATATCGCGGGCCTTAAGTTTGTCGATTGGGCGGATGATGATTCTAGAAGGGAAGCAGCGTCTATTGCTGAGAAGTCTATATTATCGTCCAACTACATGAAGAATGCCCTATTTATCAAGATGCATGATATAGATTCAGTAGATAGACAGTTCCTCATAGAGAGGCACCTTGTTAGTAGAGAGCATGCGGTTGAGACAGAATTCAAAGATGTATTTATAGGCGATAGAGAGATAATAAGTATAATGGTGAATGAAGAGGACCATCTCAGGCTTCAGGTCTTACAGTCAGGGTTTATGCTCGATGATGCTTGGGCTATTATGAAGAGTTTGGAAGAGGATTTTGAGAAGAAGCTTAAATTTGCGTTTTCTGATGAGTGGGGCTATCTGACTGCCTGCCCTACAAATACAGGAACTGGTATCAGGGCATCTGTTATGATACATCTGCCAGCTATAGTGATAACACGCCAGATTGATAATCTTGTACACGCTGTATCAAAATTAGGTTTAACGGTTAGGGGGTTCTTTGGCGAGGGGACTGAGGCTATAGGAGATTTTTTCCAGATATCAAATCAGGTTACTTTAGGGAAGGTAGAGGAGGATATAATAGAGAACCTCAAGAGAATTATAAGGCAGGTTGTCTCCCAGGAAAAAGGTTCTCGATCCTTTTTAAAGGCAAAAAAGAAAGATATTATAGAGGATAAGATATCCAGGGCATATGCTACTCTTGAAGGGGCCCATATCATAACGAGCAAAGAGACTATCAATCTACTTTCTATGGTAAGGCTTGGTGTTGATCTTGGATTTGTAAAAAATATAGATATTCATACATTAAACGAGCTACTTATATTAACACAGCCTGCTCATCTACAGAAGCTCGAAGGTAAAGATCTCTCTCCATCTGAGAGAGATATTAAAAGGACGGAAGTCATTAAGGAGAAGTTGGGAATTAGTTAACGTAGGCCAATGTTCGGTGTTAGGTTCACGGTTTGCGGTGTTAGGTTCACGGTGTACGTTAATACAAGGCCAAAAACCGATAACCTAAAACCGAGAACCGAAAACCGATCAATTATACAAGGAGGAACACAGATGTTTAACAGATTTACCGAGAGGGCGCGCAAGGTAGTTATTTTGGCAAAAGAAGAGGCTAAGAGGTTTAACCATGATTATATAGGCACAGAACATCTTCTCCTTGGGCTTATAAAAGAGGGGGAGGGCGTAGCTGCCGCGGTGTTACAGAACCTGGGCTTAAGTCTTGATATGATAAGGCTGGAGGTTGAGAAGCTTGTTCAGACAGGCCCCACAACAGTCATATCAGGGGATATACCTTTTACTCCTAAGGCAAAGAAGGTTATTGAGCTTGCTATGGATGAGGCCCGCCATCTAGGCCATAATTATATAGGCACTGAGCACCTACTTTTGGGTCTTATTAGGGAGGGTGAGGGATCGGCTTCTCAAGTACTGCTTAATCTTGGGCTCGATCTTCCTCGGGTACGTAATGAGATTATGGCGCTCTTAGGTTCTGTTACACCAGGCCAGGCACCGAGTATAGATGCGGAGAAGAGTAAGACACCAGCGCTCGATGCGTTTGGCAGAGATTTAACCAAGTATGCCAAAGATGGTAAACTCGACCCAGTGATAGGAAGGTCAGAGGAGATAGAGAGGGTTATTCAGATATTGAGCCGACGTACAAAGAATAATCCTGTGCTATTGGGTGAGGCTGGTGTTGGAAAGACAGCGATTGTGGAAGGGCTTGCGCAGAAAGTGATCAAGTCTGATATACCAGAGATACTAAAAGGGAAGAGAGTCATTACCTTGGATCTGGCTCTTATGGTTGCTGGCACAAAATATAGAGGCCAATTTGAAGAGAGAATTAAGGCTGTCATGGATGAGATCAAGCGATCTGAAAACATAATAGTCTTCATTGATGAGCTTCATACTCTAGTTGGCGCTGGCGGAGCAGAAGGCGCTATCGATGCCTCGAATATATTAAAACCCGCTCTTTCAAGAGGTGAGATACAATGTGTAGGAGCTACTACCCTTGATGAGTATCGTAAGTTTATTGAGAAAGACGCGGCGCTAGAGAGAAGGTTTCAGACCATTATGGTTGAGCCCCCATCTGTAGATGAGACGGTCTTAATATTAAAAGGTTTAAGAGAGAGATATGCCTCGCATCATAAGGTAAATATTACCGATGACGCGGTAGATGCCGCGGCAAAACTCTCAGACAGGTATATTACAGGAAGATATCTTCCTGATAAAGCGGTCGACTTAATAGATGAGGCTGGTTCGCGCGCTAGACTTGATGTTATGACAGCGCCGCCAGACTTGAAGAAACTTGAGGAGAAGATCGAGGAATATCGAAAAGAGAAGGAGACCGCGGTCAGGAGCCAGGATTTTGAGAAGGCTGCTAAGTTTCGTGATAAAGAGAGAAGCAATAAGATAGATCTTGAGAAACAGCGAAACAAGTGGAAAGAGAAGTCTATGGAGCAGATACCTGAGGTCGGGCCAGAACAGATCGCTCATATAGTCTCTCAATGGACAGGCATACCTCTTATAAGATTGGAAGAGGGAGAGTCAGAGAAGCTGCTTAAGATGGAAGAGGAACTTCACAAGAGAGTAGTTGGCCAGGATGAGGCTATCAATGCTATAGCTCATGCTGTAAGACGCTCAAGAGCTGGAATAAAGGATCCTCGGAGGCCGACAGGTTCGTTCGTATTCTTAGGCCCTACTGGTGTTGGAAAGACCCTGCTGGCAAAGGTACTTGCTGAATTTATGTTTGGTGATGCGGATGCTATGATCCATCTTGACATGTCTGAATATATGGAGAAGTTCAATGTTTCAAGATTAATTGGCGCGCCTCCAGGATATGTCGGATATGAAGAGGGTGGTCAACTTAGTGAGAAGGTAAGGCGTAGGCCATATTCCGTTGTCTTACTCGATGAGATAGAGAAGGCGCATCCGGATGTTTTTAATCTCCTGCTTCAGATATTTGAAGAGGGAAGACTGACTGATAGTTTTGGACGACGAGTTGATTTTAAACATACTATAGTCATAATGACATCGAACATCGGGGCAGATCTTTGGAAGAAGCAGAGCGGGTTGGGTTTTAAGCCCCAAGAAGATGGTATGCAGTATAAAGATATTAAAGGGAAACTCATGGAGGAGACCAAGAAGGCGTTTAAGCCAGAGTTTTTAAACAGGGTAGATGATATTATAGTATTTCATCCGCTGACAAGAAAGGACCTGCAGAAGATCGTAGAGATAGAGGTTGGCGATGTGGTAAAGAGGCTTTCAGAGCAAAATATAAATCTTAAGCTTACAAAAGAGGCGAAGGAATTTCTAATAGATAAGGGTTTTGATATTGTTTATGGCGCGCGCCCGCTTAAGAGAACTATACAAAGATTTTTGGAAGACCCATTGGCTGAGGAGATCATCAGAGGCCACTTTAAGGATACGCCGAATATTATGGTTGATTGCAAGGAAGGTCGCCTTGATTTTAAGAAAAGCTGATTAAGAGGGTATGCCTTGTCTCATAAGAAATTTGGGATCAGTTTCCTAGTAGCGTTTTCTGTGCTATTGGGAGCATTGATTTTTAGTATATATATCAAACACGAGCGCTTCCTAGACTACTTTAAAGACGCGTTTGAGAAGAAGGTCTTTGATAGAACTGGTATAGAATTAAATATCGGCTCTATCAGGGGAAATCCTTTTAAGAGAGTCGAGCTCAGAGAGCTCAGTTGTAGATATAAGGATTTCGTATTTAAGATCAAGAAGGCCAGGCTTGAGTATACGCTCCTTGATCTGATCTTTAAGAAAAAAGGCGCGAAGAAGGACCTCAATCTATCGCTTCAGATAAGTAACGGTTCATTGGATTTTAAGGAAAATCTAATAATATCAAAACAGGTAAGCGGTAGGGTTGAGGTTGCTCAAGATAAGATTGTATTAAAGGATCTAAGGATTAAGGTCTTTGATCTTCTGGATAATCGGGTTGAAGGCGAGATCACGCTCAGCCAGGGGATACCTAGACTAGATCTTTTATTTAGTGTTGAACCGATCTTTGAAAAAGATAAGAGGTTTTTATCGACAGCTAGGATAAGCGCAAAAGGCCCTGTGCGCAATCTTAGCATATATGGAAATATTAAGAACGAAGAGGGCCTTGATATTTCTGTTAGAGGGTATCACCTTATCTCCGAGGGTATATTAAATATTGGTTCTAAGTTCAATTTTAAAAATACCGTTACAGGTAAGCCAGAGCCAGTTATGATTGATATAGAATTTCCGACTGATAAGCTGACATTCGACGCTCTTATAATACCTCCTGATGGCAAGATAGATATAAGGGGTGATTTTTCAAAGTGGCCTCTGGTTTTAGTCGAGGTGGTAAATAGCCATGTAAAGATAGGCGGATTAGATTTTTCTAATATTATAAACCTCTCATCCAGGGTCATCTTTAAGGATGGCGATTTTTTACATACCACTTTAGATATTTCAACAGAATCCTCTGTATTGAATTATTATCCCATAGATGAGTGTGAGGCGTATTTTTGGATTGATAGAGACCTATTGAAGCTTATATTCATGAGAGCTGGTGATACTATAACCGCCTCAGGCGCTATTGCGTTAAAGCCTCCGCGAGATGCATTTCTTAAGGTTTTTTTCACAGACTTTGATGTCAGCTATCCCTCTGTGGTATTTACAGATCATAAAACCCCCGGAATAACAGGCGCTCTTTCCGGGGAGATATTGATAGAGGGCCCTATTGATAAGTTAGTTACAAAATCAAAACTCTATGTTGCTGAGGGCCGGTTGGATAAAATCAATTATGAAAATATTATAATCAATATCAAGGGAGAGGGTCCGATAGCTTCACTCCATGATTCCCGTATTATTAGAAGTGATTCTTTTCTAATGCTTGATGGGGATCTAGATTTTAGGAATATTAGCAATGGGCGTTTTTTAGAAGATATTAAGATAAGTACGGATAATAAGACTGTTATATGGGAAGGCTGGGATATTTCAAGAGCCAAGGGTGACCAGGAACTGACCTTAAGTAAAGGCGAGGGCGGGGGTTTTTCTTTAGGTTTTAAGAGGCATCTAGATGATGAAACAGTATACTCACCTATTGATACTGCCCAGGATGAGTTTAAGCTTGAATACAAGCTCTCAGATGATGATAGCGTTATACAGATCAAGACCAAGGAAAAGGAAGATTTTGTAGGAGTTGTGAAGAAATATAAATTCTAAAATTATGATAAATTCGAAATCCGAAATCCTAAATTCTAAACAATATCTAAATACAAATAACCAAAATCCAAAATTTGAGTTTTATCATTTGGTAATTTGATGATTAGAATTTGTTTAGTATTTAGATATTAGTGTTTAGAATTTTATAAGCTAGGAGAGTTACATGTTGTTTAAGGGTATAGCTCAGAGGATAATCGATAAGTTTAGAGCGCTCATGTTTTACACGGGCGGGGTTGTCATTCTTTTTGTAGAGACCATTTTCTGGTTATTTATACCGCCTTATAGAAAAAAGCAGATTATAGATCAGATCTATAGGATCGGAGTTAGCTCTTTGCCGATAGTTTTTTTAACAGCCATGTTTACTGGCATGGTGCTAGCTTTGCAGAGCGCTTACCAGATGCAGAGGATCAATGCTGTTATATATATTGCCAGCCTTGTCGCGCTCTCTATGACAAGGGAGCTAGGGCCTGTATTGACCGCTCTTGTCGTTGCCGGAAGAGTGGGGGCCTCAATAACCGCTGAGCTTGGTACTATGAAGGTTACCGAACAGATAGACGCGTTAGAGACTCTAGCTACAAATCCGATTAAATATCTTGTGGTTCCAAGGTTCTTGGCGCTGGTTTTAATGCTTCCGCTGCTTACCATATACGCGGATTTTATAGGTATATTTGGTGGATATATCGTAGGCGTATTTAAGCTGCATATTAGTCCGAGTGTTTATCTGAATATGACTACAAACCCGCTGCATATGAAGGATATATATACAGGTCTTTTTAAGAGCGTGATATTCGCTATGATAATAGCTACTATCGGCTGTTATGAGGGATTTCGCGCATCAGGAGGCGCTGAGGGTGTTGGCCGCGCAACGACCCTTAGTGTTGTTACATCTTTTATTCTGATAATCGCGGCAGATTGTTTGTTCACGGCATTGTTCTATTTTATTGGAAGATGATTTCGGTTTGCGGTGTGTGGTTTACGGTTTTCGTTAACGCGTTGCCGAAAACCTAAAACCTAAAACCGATAACCGAAAACACTAGACCAAGGACTCGCAATGATAGACGTAATTAATCTACATAAGTCATTCGGTGACAACAAGATCCTCAATGGCGCAAACCTTACTATAGAGACCGGTATCACAGAGGTTATTATCGGAAGGTCTGGTTGTGGCAAATCTGTATTGCTTAAGCATATTATAGGTATACTAAAGCCTGATTCCGGTCAAGTTATTATAGATGATATAGACATAACAAGAATGGGGTCGAATGAGTTAAAAGATCTTAGAATGACGTTTGGGATGCTATTTCAAGGGGCGGCGCTATTCGATTCTCTGACAGTCGCGGAGAATGTCGGCTTCAATTTAATTGAACATACGGACCTGGACAAACAGACCATTGCTAAAAGTATCAAGGAATCTCTATCTTTGGTTGGGTTATACGATATAGAAGATCTAATGCCTTCAGAGTTATCAGGAGGCATGAAGAAGAGGGTTGCGTTGGCTAGAGCGATATGCATGCGTCCTAAGATAATTTTATACGATGAACCGACTACAGGGGTAGATCCAATAGGCGCTGATGCCATAAATGATCTTATAAAGACCCTTCATGATAAGATGGAGATTACCTCGATTGTGGTTACGCATGATATGGTGAGCGCGTATAAGATCGGCAGTAAGATAGCTATGCTTTATGATGGCAAGATAATTGAAGAGGGTACCCCGGACCAGATAAAAAGAACAAAAAATCCTATTGTAAAACAATTTATTACGGGTGCTGCAAAAGGCCCTATTACAGCAGGCGCTGAATTTAATCAGGATCTTATAATGGAAGGAGACACAGCATGAAGTCTATAGAGTTTGAGGTCAAGATAGGTCTATTTGTTTTTGTAGGTCTTATTCTTCTTACTATAATAACATTTTCTCTAGGAGATTTCTTCTTCAAGCCCGGATACCATCTTAATGTTGTATTAGGATTTGCTAACGGGGTGCAGAAGGCCGCGCCTGTGCGTTTAGCTGGATATGATATAGGAGAGCTTAAAGAAGCTGCTACCTTTAAGGATGAGGATGGAAAGACAAAGATACGATTAAAGCTCTGGATTACTACTGAAGCGCAGATTGAGAAAGATGCTCAAGTTTGTATTAATACATTGGGCCTTATCGGGGAGAAATATGTCGAGATTATACCAGGTACCCCGGGAGCTGAGTTCTTAAAGGACGGGGATACCATAAAAGGGTATGATTCTATCTCTGTTGAGCAGATGACAAAGAAGAGTTATGATATAGCGCTTAAGCTTGAGAGTGTGATTGAGTCGATGGATGAGATATTTAATCAGATAAAGAGCGGAGAGGGTACGGTTGGTAAGTTGGTTTATGATGATACTATCTACACCGATGCTGAATTATTAGTAAAGGATATTAAGGCGCATCCCTGGAAGTTGATAGCTAAGCCAGCTAAGGTAAAGGAGAAGACAGTAGATAAGGCAAGCAGCAGAAGTGGCAATAACCGGGGGCGATTTTAAAAAATTATGAGTAAGGTGTCAAACCAGAAGACTGTGTATAGCTGCCAAAATTGTGGATATCAGTCCCCTAAGTGGTTAGGGCGATGTCCCGATTGCGCAAGGTGGAACTCTTTAATTGAGGAGTCCTTTAGCGATGAGGTTACGCAAAGGAGTTATTCCTTAAAGGATATCGTATCTGAGCAGATTCCCAAGAAGCTCTCAGAGATCGATTCGCAAGACTATTTAAGGACAACTACCCAGATCGGCGAGCTGGATCGCGTCTTGGGTGGAGGGCTGGTAAAAGGATCTGTTGTTTTGATTGGAGGTGAACCTGGTATTGGAAAATCTACTATTATGCTCCAGGCCTCTGGCATAATAAGTAGAGGTGAGAAGGTCTTATATATTAGTGGTGAAGAGTCTATTAAGCAAGTTAAGCTGCGCGCTCAGAGATTAAAAATTGAGTCAGATAATCTCTATCTTGTGAATGAGACAAATCTAGATCGTATTATAGATTTTATAAAGGAGATAAAGCCATATCTTGTTGTAATAGATTCGATCCAGATAATATATAATCCGCAATTCTCACAGAGCGCTGGAACAGTGACCCAGATAAGAGAGTCAGCTGCGACTCTTACAGCAGTTGCCAAGTCTTTAGGCATATCTATATTTATCATAGGTCACATAACTAAAGAAGGGGCTATAGCAGGGCCAAAGATTTTAGAGCATATAGTTGATTCTGTTATATACTTTGAGGGAGATAAGAGCGCCGCATTTCGTGTCTTAAGAGCTATCAAGAACAGGTTTGGACCGGTAGATGAGGTGGGAATATTTTCCATGAGTTCAGATGGGCTCACAGAGGTGAAGGATCCATCAGGTATCTTTATATCTGAGAGGACGAAGGAGGCTCACGCGGGAACAGCTATAACCTCAACGATCGAGGGTACGCGTCCCTTGTTGGTTGAGATTCAAGCTCTTGTATCGAGTTCCAATTTCGGCATGGCAAGGCAGAGATCCATGGGTTTTGACGTTAATCGTATGGTCTTATTGACAGCGGTGATCGAGAAGGCGGTAGGCTTAAATCTTTCGAATCACGATATATTCGTGAATGTGGTAGGAGGCGTTAAGATAGTCGAGCCCTCATCTGACCTTGCGGTATGCATGGCGATAATATCGAGTTTCAGAGACAAACCTATAAGGCAGGATACTATAATTATCGGAGAGGTTGGTCTTACGGGTGAGGTCAGAAACATATCTCATATTGAGTCTCGGGTGAATGAGGCAAAGAGATTAGGTTTTAAGAGGTGCATTGTCCCAGGAGATAGTGGCGGACGCCTTAAGAAGAGCTCCAAGATCGAGTTGTTGGGAGTTGTGAATTTAGTAGAAGCGATTGATAAAGTTTTTATATAATTTTACGTATTGCGTATTGCGTGTCGCGCAATACAAGACAAAGCATGTAAAACTAGTACGAATACGCAATACGCACGACGCAATACGCATCACGCGTGCTGTAGAAGGGAGTAAATTATGACACTTATTTTTATTCGAATATTTTTTGCTGCATTGAGTACGATTGTAGGATATCAGATCGGAGTAGTTCTTATCCCATTTAACCCGTTTTGGCCGGCATGGGCGGCTGCTGCGGGGTTTTTGATTTCATTAATTATTATTCTTGCTGAGTTTAGCATGAGAAGAATCTCTTTGAGCGGTTTATCAGCGGGTGTTTTCGGGTTAATATTCGGTTTAATAATGGCAAAGCTGATCACGGATTCTTTTATTCTGCAGTCTCTCGATGAGATAAATGAGATGTTCGCTCTGATCATGCATGTTATCTTAACCTTAATATTCTGTTATTTTGGTATGACCTTAGCTATAAGAGGAAAAGATGAGTTTAGCCTTATAATACCGTATGTAAAGTTCTCAAGGCAGAATAGGCAGGATGATCTTACGGTGCTTGATACCAGTGTGATCATAGATGGAAGGATTGCGGATCTGTGTACTACTAACTTTATTGGTGGAAGATTTATTGTGCCGCGTTTTATATTAAAAGAACTTCAGCAGATAGCTGATTCTTCAGATTCACTTAAGAGGAATCGAGGGCGACGCGGTCTTGATATACTTAATAAGATGCAGAAGAGTCCGCGTATGGATGTTAAGATCCATGAAGAGGATTTTCCTGAAATAACTGAAACTGATGCCAAACTTGTTAAGCTGGCCAAAGTTCTCGATTGCCCTGTTTTTACTAATGATTTTAATCTTAACAAAATAGCTGAGCTTCAGGGTGTGGTCGTTCTTAATATAAATGAGCTCGCCAATGCTGTTAAGCCTGTTATGCTTCCGGGTGAGGAGATGGAGGTCAAACTTATTAAAGAAGGCAAAGAGCATAGCCAGGGGATAGGCTATCTTGACGATGGAACTATGATCGTAGTTGAAGGCGGCAGGCATCTGATAGGGCAGACCAGAAAGATCGTTGTTACAAGTGTTTTGCAGACCGCTGCTGGACGTATGATATTTGCTAAGACTCAAGATGATAATAATTTCAATAAGAAGAAACGATAGATAAGCCTGTCTCTTAAAAAAAGCTAAGATTTCAATGAAAAAGAGTCGGACAAGAACTGTTGCTATTATCCCTTCCGCTGGTTGCGGAAAGAGGATGCGTTCTAAGGTCGATAAGCCATTTGTAAGACTGAATAAGAAAGAGCTTATCTATTATACTCTAAGGGCATTAGAAGGCTCTTCGTTTATTGATGATATTATAATAGTTTCGACTAAAAATAATATACCTAGATTCAAAAGACTCGTTATTAGGGAAGGCTTCAGTAAGGTATCGTATATAGTTGTAGGTGGAGACAGGCGAGCCGAGTCTGTGTCTAATGGGCTTAAGTTTGTGAACTCTGGTATAGACTATATCCTTGTTCATGATGCGGCAAGACCGCTGCTTACCAAGGATATTATTAAGAGAACCTTAGATGGGGCAAAAAGAAGTGGCGGAGCTATCTGCGCTGTCTTGACAAAGCCTACAATTAAGGAGTCATATCCTAATAAGTCAATTATAAGGAGAACACTTAATAGAAGAGTTCTCTGGGAGGCGCATACTCCTCAGGTGTTTAAGAGAGATATTTTATTAAAGGCATATGCTAGGGCTGGAAAAAGAGCCGGTTCTTTTACAGATGAGGCATCTCTGGTTGAGGCGTATGGTAAGAAGGTTGCGTTAGTGGAAGGGAGTTACTCGAATATCAAGGTTACGACGCAAGAGGACCTAGTTGTTGCGGGAGCGCTGTTAGGAAGTTCAAAAATTAAAAATAAAAAATCAAAGCTGAAATTAAAAATAAAAAAATGAACATACGAATAGGTATCGGATACGATTTGCATAAGATTGAAGAGGGCAGAAGGCTTTTTTTAGGCGGGGTTGAGATCCCATCTGAGAGAGGTGCTATTGCTCATTCTGATGGAGACGTTCTTTTGCATGCGATCTGCGACGCGGTACTGGGGGCGTGCGCATTGGGTGATATTGGCAAATATTTTCCTGATACATCTGAAAAATATAAGGATATTAAGAGTCTGAAACTTTTAAAGGAGACAGTTGTTTTGGCTACGGAGTCTGGATTAAAAAAGATAATAAATGTAGATACAGTGGTTGTGTGCGATGAACCAAAACTAGCGCCGTACATAGAAGAGATGAAAAAGACTATTTCAGAAGTGCTTGAGATCTCAATAGGCGCTGTTGGCATAAAGGCGACGACTAGCGAAGGAACAGCCCCAGGCGTGGCGTCAAGCTACGCCGTGATTTTAATTGAAAAGGCATAATCAGGTCCGGTTATCGGTTATCGGTTTTAGGTTTTCGCTTACATGTTACCGAAAACCGTAAACCGCAAACCGAACACCGAACGTATATAATACGGGAGATAAAAATGTGCAATATATTTTTAACTATATTATGGATACTTTTAGCAATAGCGGTTATCAAAATTATCCTTATTAGGATTATCTTTAAAAGAGAGATAAAGGCCATATTTGACAGAGATCCGGCAGCGCGCAACTCTATAGAGGTTATAGTTACATATGCCGGCCTGCATGCTCTCATAGCGCATAGGGTGGCAAATACGCTCCTGAGGTTAAAGGTGCCGCTGTTTCCACGATTGATCTCTCAGATAGCGCGCCATTTTACAGGTATCGAGATACATCCCGGGGCTACTATAGGAAATGATTTTTTTATAGATCATGGCATGGGTGTTGTTATCGGTGAGACAACAATAATAGGCGATAATGTAACGCTCTTTCAAGGTGTGACCCTTGGTGGAACTGGTAAAGAGCAGGGAAAACGTCACCCCACCATAGGTAAAAATGTCGTTGTTGGTACAGGGGCAAAGATATTAGGCAATATTATAATAGGCGATAACTCATATGTTGGGGCAAATGCTGTTGTAATAAGGGATGTTCCACCTAATTCAACTGTTGTAGGTGTTCCTGGCCGCATTACTAAGCAGGATGGAAAGCGGATGGACGCCAGCTTTGATCATAAGAGGATCTTCGATCCTATTACCCAGGCGATCGAAGCCCTGCAGAAGAGAATCGAAGAGCTGGAGAAGAAGTAAAAATCAACCTGATAAATTGGAAGTTACATGAAGTTGAGTCTTGATGTTGCATGATGTTGCATGAGGTTATAGGATGTTACATAAGGTTACCGTAACCTAATGTAACCTCAATTAACCTTATGTAACCTCATGTAACATGTTCAAATAACATCATGCAAACCCCAGCCTTTTAGAAGGTTAAAATAACCAGGCTTACTATGAGAATACATAACTCACTTACAAATAAGAAAGAGGGGTTTGAGCCCCTTAATCCGCCAGATGTAAATATATATACCTGCGGAGTTACTGTCTATGATGAGTCCCACATCGGCCACGCTCGGAGTCTCTATACATTTGATGTAATGAGAAGGTATTTGGAGTATAAGGACTATAATGTTAACTTTGTCCGTAATATTACCGACATAGATGATAAGATCATCAATCGCGCAAATGAGCTTAAGATCGACTGGAAAGAGCTTGTTGATAAGTATATTCAAAGCTATAAGAAGGATTTGGAACTATTAGGTGTACGCCAAGGCACGCTAGATAAAGATGGAGAGGAGCCGCGCGCTACAAAGAATATCCCTGATATGATTAAATACATCCAGAGCCTGATAGACAAAGGATACGCGTACGCAGCCCAGACAGGTGTATATTTTAGTGTCAGAAAGTTTAGTGAATATGGAAAACTTTCGGGCCAGTCTATAGATCAGATGCAGGCTGGATCAAGGATAGATCGCGATGAGACGAAACAGGACCCACTCGATTTTGCTTTATGGAAGATATCAAAAGAGGGTGAGCCCTCTTGGGATTCGCCTTGGGGTAAAGGGCGGCCAGGATGGCATATAGAGTGTTCTGTAATGAGTCAGAAGTTTTTAAAGACCGATACCCTAGATATTCATGCTGGGGGGCGGGATCTGATATTTCCGCATCATGAAAATGAGACTGCGCAATCCGAAGCCTACACAGGTAAGCAATTTGCCAAGTTTTGGATTCATCATGGGTTATTGACAATAAATGGTCAGAAGATGTCAAAGTCTCTTGGGAATTTTATTACAATAAAAGATGCATTAGAAAAATATAACTCCGATGAGCTAAAGATATTTTTCCTACAGGCACATTACTCAAGTCCAATAGATTTTTCTGATGACAAGATGGTAGAGTGCAAGAACGCACTGGAAAGATTTCATATATTTTTTGATAAGATGCAGCGTCGCAGATCAGAGAATTCGTCACTTAAGGAAATTTTTTCAGAGAAATGGTGTGTACCTTCTTTTGGTGAAAAAATAAAGGAGATTAAGTCTAAATTTTTTGAATCCATGGATGATGATTTCAATACTCCACAGGCATTGGGTTGTTTATTCGAGATTTTAAAGGAGGCAAATAAAGATTCTCATAGAGAGTATCAAGATTCCGCAAATGCAGAATCTATAATAAGGGAGCTTGGTAGCATTTTTGGTTTGTTTTCAGCAGCCGGGAAGAAATTAGATGATGATATGGAATCTTACGTAAAGGCAAAGATAGATGAGAGAAACAAGGCGAGAGCTGAAAAAAAATTCAAACTGGCCGATTCAATAAGAGATGAACTGTTAAAACAAGATATTATACTTGAAGATGGAGCAGAGGGAACAACGTGGCGGCAAAATTAAAAAAAGGTATATTTATTACATTTGAGGGCACAGAAGGAAGCGGGAAATCTACGCAATCTAAGATGCTCACAGCTTTTTTAAAGAAAAAAGGGTTTAAAGTGGCCCACATATGGGATCCGGGTAGTACGTCTTTAGGGGAGTCTGTAAGAGATATCCTTCTTAATTCTAAAGATAACTTTTCGTATACGTCTGAGACTCTTCTTTATCTTGCGGCAAGAGCTCAACTGGCTGAGGAGAAGATACTACCAGCTTTAAAGGATGGTAGTATAGTCATATGTGATAGATTTATCGATGCCACTATATCCTATCAGGGTTATGGACTTGGTATAGATGTTAAAGAGATCGAGCGGATGAATAAGTTTGTAATTAGTCCTATAAGAGAACCTGATTTGACAATTTTTTTGGAAGTGGATATCTGTAAGGGGTTAGAACGCGCACATTCTGTTAAGGGGTTTTCTGATAGGATCGAGCGAAGAAGTATTGATTTTCATAAGAGAGTAAAAAGCGGCTATATGGCGCTTTCAAAAAAGTACCCAAAAAGAATTAAGAGGATATCCATTGAGAAGAACGATATCAAGGACACCCAAGAGATCGTGAGGAGCGCTGTTTTAGATGTCATTAAAGGACGTAAGGGGACAAGAAAGCGCGCTTGATATTCTTAAGCGAAGCGAGAGAAATTCACGCCTGGCGCATGCCTATCTTTTTTTGGGACCAAAAGGTTGCGGAAAAAAAAGAGCGGCTTTAGAATTTAGCAAGTTTCTGAATTGTGAGGATAAAAAAGACGATGCTTGCGATAAATGTTCGTCTTGTATAAAGATAGATAAGCTGGCTCATCCGGATCTTTTTGTTGTAGAGAGAGATGAGAAAGCGACACAAATTTCAATATCTCAGATAAGGCGAATCAAGGAGCGGCTTAGCCTTAAGCCATTTGAGGCGCGATATAATATAGCGCTTATAATGGATGCGCACTATATGAATGACGAGTCCTTTAACAGTCTTCTCAAGATATTAGAGGAGCCTGGGCAGGATACGCTCTTTATATTAACCGCATCAAACCAGCGATCCTTGCCTGAGACCATAGTGTCAAGATGCCAGATTATCAAATTTAGGCCTTTAACAAAGAAAGAGGTCGAGAATCATCTAAAGGATGAGCTATCACTAGACTCCGAAGAAGCTGGCATACTCTCTTCTGTTTCAGGCGGTAATTTAGAATATGCGCTGCGTCTTAAATCTGAGGATATGCTTAGCTTTAAGAACAGCCTGATAGATGAGATAGTTTTAAACAATGGTTTTTATAAGCAGGATCAGTCCCTGCTCTTAGGCCTAAAGAGAGAGGATCAGAAAGAGGCGTTAAATCTTCTTTTAGGATTCTATCGTGATCTGATCATATATAAGGTAACAAGGGATGATAACCTTATTATAAATATTGATAGGATCCAGGATATAGCAAAACTATCTGAATCTGTGAGTATCGAGAAAGCCCAAAAATATATAAGTATTGTAGAAAAAATAAGAGAAGCTATTAGCATAAATGTAAATTCTAAATTAGCTATACGCACTTTGCAGGCGAATTTGACATAGCAGCGTATTGCGTATATCGTATTGCGTATTGCGCCTCAAGTAATAAACAATATCGTAAACTACCCGTAACCATGCTGTGCCAAAAGTCAACAAATTGTCATTCCCGCATAAGCGGGAATCCAGACATGTCGAGTATAGATCCCCGCTTTCGCGGGGATGACATGAGAAATAGATTTTTGTTATAGTTGCAATTATTCCATGATACAGGTTGAATGAGAGATTAAATATATAAGAAAGTGGTGAGAGATTATGCATAAAGTCGTTGAGGTAAAACAGAGAGAAGAAGGCAAGGTAGTACATTATCTTGTTGGTGATCTAAAGCCTACAGCTGGGGATTATGTGATTATCGAGTCTGATCGCGGCCTGGACTATGGGCAGGTGGTCTCTGCTGAAGAGATACTGCTTGATTCGAAGATGCTTCAGAATCCGATGCGCAAGATTGTGCGTATAGCGAATAAACACGATATGGATAATGTAAACCGCAATAAACAGAAAGCGGAAGAGGTTATAAAGACCTGCAATAGGAAGATATCCGAGCATAAGCTTAATATGAAGCTTATCGATGCTGAGCTCTCCTTTGATTGCAGCAAGATAATATTTTATTTTACCGCCGAGGAGCGTATAGATTTTAGGGAACTGGTAAAAGATCTTGCCAAAATATTTAAGGCTCGAATAGAATTAAAACAGGTTGGCGTAAGAGATGAAGCGAGAATGTTTGGTGGTTTTGGACAATGTGGAAAAGAGCTTTGCTGCGCCACATTTTTAAAAGATTTTGAGCCTGTTACAATAAAGATGGCAAAGGATCAGAATTTGCCGTTAAATCCTACAAAGATCTCAGGTGTTTGTGGGCGCCTGATGTGCTGCCTCTCATATGAGCATAAGCATTATAAAGAGCGCGCTAAAGGACTACCGAGAGCAGGACAGAAGATTAAGACCCAGGAAGGGCAGGGCAAGGTAGTGGATGTTAATTATCTTAAGCGAATTGCCACTGTTGAGCTTGAGGATGGCAGACACCTGAAGATAGATTTTTGTAAAACATGTAAGACTGATAAAAATGCGAAGCACTAAATTCGAAATCCTAAATTCTAAACAATATCTAAATCCGAAATTCAAATGCTCCAAACCTGAGTTTTGTATTTTGGTAATTAGAGAATTAGGATTTGTTTAGCATTTAGATATTAGGATTTAGAATTTATTGTTAAAGGAGCTGGTTGGCTGATGGACAAGAAGGCATTCTATATAACAACCCCATTATATTATGTGAATGCTAAGCCTCATATAGGCCATGCGTATACTCAGGTTGCGTGCGATTGCATCTCAAGATATAAGCGCATGAAGGATGAGGACGTCTTCTTTTTGACTGGAACAGATGAGCACGGGCAAAAGGTTCAGCGATCTGCGGAGAATGAAGGTAAGGAGACCTTAGAGTTTATAGATTCAGTTGTGGTAAAATTCAAGGATCTCTGGTCAAAGCTTGATATATCTCATGATGATTTTATCCGCACTACTGAAAAACGCCATGTTGATACAGTAAGCAAGGTCTTATCTGTATTATATGAAAAAGGGGATATATATCAGGATGAGTACACGGGCTTTTATTGTACTCCGTGTGAGAGTTTCTGGTCAGAATCCCAGGCAAAAGATAGATTATGTCCAGATTGTCAGCGCAAGACGGAGCAGATATCTGAGACAAACTATTTCTTTAGAACATCGAAGTACCAGGGGTGGCTTATAAACTATATAAATGAACACCCTGATTTTATAAGACCTAAGATTAGGAGGAATGAGGTCTTAGGCTGCCTGCAGGAGACACTTAACGATCTTTGTATATCAAGACCTAGGGAGCGATTGACATGGGGCATTGATCTGCCTTTTGCAAAAGATCATGTAACTTATGTATGGTTTGACGCGTTAATTAATTATATAAGCGCTTGCGGTTGGGCGCATGATGACAAAAAATTTAAAAAGCTTTGGCCAGCCAATTTTCACATAATTGGAAAAGATATATTAAGACATCACGGTATATTTTGGCCGATCATGCTGCATGCCTTGGGCATAGATCTGCCCCAGACTGTTTTTGCGCATGGTTGGTGGATGATCCATGGGGAGAAGATCTCCAAGTCAAAGGGGAATATCGTCGATCCGTTTGATGTTATAGATATCTTTGGCCAGAATGGTTTTAGGTATTTTCTGCTGCGTGAAGTCACATTTGGTCTTGATGGCACCTTTAGTGAAGAGGCGCTTACTACGAGGTTTAATGGAGACCTTGCTAATGATCTTGGGAATCTATTAAATCGTACGCTTACCATGGTGGAGAAGTATTTTGATGGTATAGTGCCTGATGCGGGTGAGGCAAGTGAGGATGATAAGAAGCTGGATGAAGCATTGATGAGCATATTGCCGAAGATCGATACATTTATTCCCAAACTTAATTTTAATCAGGCGCTTATCTCTATCTGGGAGGTTATAAATATAGCGAATAAGCATATAGAGGTATCAGCTCCTTGGACATTATCGAAGGAAGGTAAGACAGAGAGATTGAAGTCTGTTATATATATATTGTTAAAGGTTCTAAGCTACTGCGCTTTCTTCGTGTATCCTTTTATGCCTGATGCTGCTATGGAGATCTCAAGACAACTTGGTATGGACCTTAATGAGAAAGAACTAAGGTTTAACCAGCTTGACGGTGAAGTGCTTAAGCCAGGTACTCGTATCAATAAAGGCAATCCAATCTTTCCGAGAATAATGTGAGGGAAAGCGACACGTATACTGTAGTAACCAGTTGCCAGTTGCCAGAAACCAGATAGCGATAAATTATTTCCTTTTTTGACGAATAATCAGCCATTTGATTAAAATAAAATAATCTCTTATTGTCCTGGCATCTGGTCATCTTCTGGTTACTGGTTACTGGTTTCTGGTTACTAACTTAAAGTATCTACTGGTGTTAATATGGCAACCAACAAGACCCCCATATATTTAGATTATAACGCTACAACTCCACTCCACCCCGATGTCTTCAGAGCCATGGAGCCTTTTTTTAAGGACAAATATGGCAATGCCTCAAGCCAACATCGCAAGGGGAGGGAGGCAGAAGCTGCTCTTGAGGATTCTCGGGCAATAATAGGCAATGCTCTAGGCACTGAATCAGTTGATATTGTCTTTACATCCGGAGGCACTGAAAGCGATAACCTTGCTATAAAAGGTCTCTGTCTACGCAATAAAAGAGAAGGCGCGCACATTATAACCTCAACCATAGAACACCCCGCTGTGCTAGAGACCTGTAAGTTTCTTGAGAAAGAGCTTGGATTTAATGTTACATATATTGGTGTTAATGAGCATGGCCTGATCAACCCTGCTAATGTAGAGAATGCATTAACAGATAAGACTATACTCGTTACGATAATACACGCGAATAATGAGATCGGTACCATCCAGCCGATAAAAGAGATCTCCCAAATTATCAGAGAATATAATAGTGCCTGCTGTTCGATCACCGCAAACCGCAAACCGCAAACCGCAAACAGGGTTCTCTTTCACACAGATGCTGTGCAATCATTCGGAAAGGTTTCGATAGATGTGCGGGAGCTTGGGGTCGATCTTCTTTCGATCTCAGGTCATAAGATATATGGCCCAAAGGGAGTCGGGGCCTTGTATATAAGAAAGGGCATTGAAATTATCCCCCATACTCATGGCGGGCACCATGAGAGAGGATTGCGGGCTGGAACAGATAATGTTCCTGGCATCGTTGGTCTTGGAAGAGCTGTTGAGATATTGAATAAGAACTATCATAGCAGGGAGCGCATAAGAGGTTTAAGAGACAGGCTAGAAAGATCTTTGCTAGAGGAGATTAGTGACAGCAGATTAAACGGAGATATAGAGACGAGGCTTTTTAATACATCTAATATAGGATTTAAAGGATTAGAAGGAGAGGCCCTGCTAATTAATCTAGATATGGAAGGTATCTACATATCAACCGGTTCCGCGTGTACATCACGCAGCATTACCCAATCTCATGTGCTTGAGGCTATGGGTGTTGATGAGGATTATATTAAAGGTTCAGTTAGGTTCTCTCTTGGTGAATCTAATACAGATAAAGATATAGATTATTGTGTTAGAAAGATACCCCCTCTCATAAAGCATCTTCGCAAGGCTTCAAAAACCAGTTCGGACAAGTGATCTTATGCTGATTGAGACACACGCTCACCTGGATTTTCCTGAATATAATAATGATCTCGATGATGTTATAAAGAGATCGAAGGAAGCTGGTGTAGAATATATTATCAATGTAGGCGCAAACATGGAAGGATCTTTGGCATCTGTTGAACTTAGTCGCAAGTATGATATGATCTTTGCCAGTTGCGGCATTCATCCTCATGATGCCTCAACTGTAAATAAGCAGAATATAGAAAAAATAAAGGATCTAGTAGGTGAATCTAAGAAGGTAGTTGCCATAGGGGAGATCGGCCTTGATTTTTATAGAAATCTTTCACCAAGAGATAAACAACTAGAGGTCTTTGAAGAATTTGTTCTATTGTCAAAAGAATGCGACCTTCCGTTAATACTCCATTGCAGAGAAGAAGGGCCGAGCAAAAATGAGGCTTCAGAGTTAATATTTAAGATATTGGACAATAATCTTAAGAGACCCTTTAAGGCTGTAATGCACTGTTTCTCTCAGAATGAAGATGTATTAAGAAAGTGCCTGGATCGGGGAATGCATATCTCTTTTACCTGTAATATTACTTATCCAAAGGCTGAGGATTTAAGAGAGGTTTTAAAGTCCGTACCTTTAGATAGGCTCTTACTTGAGACTGATTCGCCCTTTCTATCGCCTCAAGTTCACAGGGGTAAGAGGAACGAGCCAGCATATTTGAGATATCTGGTAGATGAGATTGCGAGCGTCCTAAATATGCAAGCCTCAGAGATAGAGCGAATAACCACAGAAAACGCCAAGAAATTCTTTTGGGGACGTGCACAAAGGGGACAGGCTTGAGCGCAAAAAAAGTTGAAAATTCAATAGAAAGTTTAAGATGAGTATTATTTTATCTAAGTTTTTGAAAAAATTATGCTCAAACCTGTCCCCTTTAGGACCGTCCCCATTAAGAAGAATAATTAGGAACAACCGACTCTATGCTTGGATGATAATCTTTATTGTTCTTCTTCAGACATCTGCTCTAATGGTTGATGGCGGTATGCAAAAGGAAGATAAGGCTGCTGCCAGGCTGGAGTTTAAGGTTCAATCTCAAGAAAGGCAGGCAAAAGTTAGGGAGGTCCTTGAGAAAGATCGCGCACTTGCAATAGTTATAGGTTCTGTCTCACTTTTTGTGATGACTCTGCTTATAATAGGTTTTGCACTCCTAATCTATTATTATTCCCAAAAGAGGTTTAGCGGATCTGAATTGATACCCCATACTTTGGGAAATATAGCCCCATCCTGGACTCTCGGGGATGTAATAAGGGTAGTTATTCTTTTTATTTTTTTTAATTATCTATTTTCAATATTATCTTATACGTTAAGCGGTATCTTATCTATAGAATCTCTGGATAAGCGGACATACATGACCGCATCCACAACATTGATGGATATTCTAGCTCTTTTGTTTGTCTTGAGATTTGTTACTGTAAAATATTCCCAACCTATCGAGGCGCTGGGTCTTTCACTTAAAGATATTATGGGAAATATAAAGATCGGTTTATACGCATATATAGGTTTTCTTCCAGTTCTTGCGATAACTTTTTTAGTAGTTCTAGCTATGGTTAAGATAACAAATTATGATCCTGTACCCGCGCCTGTGTATGATCTTATATTCAAAGAGAAGAGGCCTATTCTTCTGATAGTGATTTCTGCTCTAATAGCATTTATAGGACCCTTTATTGAGGAAGTCTTTTTCAGGGGTTTTTTGTATGGAGCGCTTAAGAAGAGACTTAATGTCAGATGGGCGATTTTTTTGAGCGCGTTAGTATTTTCTACTCTGCATACTAATGTTCTGGGTTTTGTGCCGATTTTAGCGCTTGGAATATTTTTTGCGTATCTGAGGGAGAAGACAGGCTCGCTGGTTCCGTCGATAGCGGTGCACGTAGTACACAATAGCGCGTTAACTTCTCTCATGTTTTTTATAAGATACATAACATCTCGAATCACCTAGTTAAGCTCGGACCTTGAGCACGGGTGGTCGTGCTCAAGGTCCGAGCTTGATTAAGAAAGGAAGAATAATGAGGGTTAAGACTCTAGAGTATAAGAAGAATAAGCTTAAGATTATAGATCAGAGACTGTTACCTGCGAATTATATTTGTGTGGAGTGTAATAATATAAAGGATGCGTATAAACAGATAAAGACATTGGCTGTTAGAGGCGCGCCAGCCATAGGTGTATTTGCCGCATATGGTCTGTGCGTTGGCCTAAAGGAGATAAAAAATTCTACTAGTAAGAGATCATTTTTTAAGCGATTTAATGAGATGGTAGATTATCTTAAGGGAAGCAGACCTACAGCAGTAAATCTATTTTGGGCACTTGATAGGATGAAGCACATTGCTTACAAATACGAAGAGAAGTCTGTAAAAGAGATAAAGGACATCTTGCTTTGCGAAGCCAAGAGACTTCACAAAGAGGATGAACTTATGTGCGATTTAATAGGTAAGAATGGATCAAGACTTATCAAATCAGGTGATTCCATACTTACGCACTGTAATGCCGGTGCGTTGGCAACGGCAGGAGATGGAACCGCACTTTCAGTTATCTATAGGGCGAGTGAGGCAGGTAAAAAGATCAGGGTCTATGCTGATGAGACCAGACCCCTTTTGCAGGGAGCCCGGTTAACAGCCTGGGAACTTAAACAGAGAGATATAGATGTCACTCTAATATGCGATAATATGGCAGCTACGGTTATGAGGCAGAAGAAGGTAAACAAGATAATAGTTGGCGCTGACAGGATAGCGGGCAATGGTGATGTCGCTAATAAGATCGGAACATATGGTTTGGCGGTACTAGCTAAAGAGCATAATATACCCTTCTATGTAGCGGCTCCTAGTTCAACCTTTGATCTAAAGTTAAAGAGCGGAAGCGATATTCCGATAGAGAATAGAGATGCTGATGAGGTAAGAAGATTAAGGGGCGTTTGGATCGCACCGAAGAATATAGAAGTGTTTAATCCTGCGTTTGATGTTACACCTAGCCGCTATATAAGTGCTATAATAACGGAAAAAGGTGTATTCAGGAAGCCGTACGGAAAGGCGTTAAAAAAAATGGCGCAATGACAGGTGAAAGATATGAACGAGTTTGATATTATAAATAAGATTACTCGCGGCATAAGAACCGATAGCTCTGTCATAAAGGGGGTAGGCGATGACTGCGCTGTGATAAAGTTTACAAACAGGGAACACCTCCTATGCGCAACTGATATGATAATAGAGGGTGTTCATTTTAAGAAGAATGCTGCGCCAGAATCTATAGGGCATAAAGCCTTGGCTGTTAATATCTCTGACATAGCGGCGTGTGGAGGTATCCCTAAATGGGCGGTTGTTTCTGTTGGTTTTCCAAAGAATATTAAATATGGATATATCGATAGAGTATTTAAGGGGCTTAGGAGACTTGCTGGCAGATATGATATAAATATAGTCGGGGGTGACACAAACTCATCCAATAAGATAATCGTTTCAGTAACTCTTTTAGGAGTAGTAAAAACGAATCATCTAGTGTTAAGATCCACCGCTAAGGATAAAGACGCGATAGTTATTACAGGAGCGCTGAAATCAAGGCCAGATGATCTTACGTTTATTCCACGCCTTAAGGAATCACGTAAGCTGGTTAAGGACTTAAAGATTAATTCCATGATAGATATATCAGATGGATTTCTATCAGACCTTACACATGTTTTAGAATCGAGTAATAAGTCAGCTATAATTTATGAATCTTTAATACCGAATATATCGAAGAGATTGCCCGCATCTAAACTGCTGAACACTGGCGAGCAGTTTGATCTACTATTTACTATACCGAAATCTCAAATAAAAAAGTTGCCAAACCATTGTATTGTTGTTGGCGAAATAGTAGATGGTAATAAAGAGATCACGCTTGTTACTAGAGAAGGAAGACGTTCGCGTGTTAAGCCATTAGGCTATAGACATTTTTAAGAAATGACTAGATTATGTTAACCACAGACATGAGCCAGACAAAAGATTTAGGCCGAAAGATCGCAGGTCTATTAAAACCCGGGGATGTCCTAGCTCTTACAGGTGATTTAGGAGCTGGAAAGACGACATTTACCAAAGGCATTGCAAAGGGCCTTGGGGTAGATAACCCTGATTATGTGAATTCCCCGACCTTTGTATTGGTAAAGGAATATGCAGGTCGCGCAAATCTCTATCATTTTGATTTTTATAGGATCAATAATGCGTCTGAAGTAGAATATCTTAGTCCCCAGGAGTATTATGATAAAGGTGGGATAGTGGTTATAGAGTGGGCGGAGAAGTTTAAAGAGCTTCTCCCTGATGAGTACCTGCATGTTATCATAAATATTAAGAGCGAGAAAGAAAGAGAGTTTAAATTTAAAGGCCATGGCAAAAGATATCTTAACCTTATCAGTAGATACCTCAAGTAAGAGATTCAGCATAGCATTGCTTGAGAACGATCTCTTAATAGATGAGATCGAATCGGGGGCTAATAATAGTCACTCCTCCCAGCTCATCCCCGAGATCGATAAGATGCTATTGAAAAACTTACGCGGCATAAAGGATATCGATCTGTTTTGTGTCGGATTAGGACCAGGTTCTTTTACCGGCTTACGGATAGGCCTTACTATTATGAGGGGTTTTGCGCTCTCTCTGAAGAGACCCATTATTGGTATACCCAGCATTGATAGCTTGGCATTTAATGTCTTGGGTCACCAAGGCCTTATCTGTCCAATAATAGACGCAAAACAGCATAAGGTCTACGCGAGATTTTATGAGTGCAAAGATCAGGAAGTAAGGTCTAAGGGCAAGATTCTTCTTACTCCTATCGCGGATTTACTGAAAAGCATAAAGAGGAATGTAATATTCCTGGGTGATGGATTATCTATATATAAAGATGATATAATAAGTAAAAAGTCTAGCCTGGCAGTATTTGCGCCAGAGACGACATGGTATCCAAAGGCGGCAATAATAGGACGATTGGGCGTAGATAGATTTAGATCTGGCGGCAAGGATAATGTTTTTAATCTCACACCACTCTATATTTATCCGAAGGAATGCCAGGTGGCTACGCGGAAACAAAGGTAAATTAAAAAATCAAAAGTAAAAATGCAAAATTACAGTTCAAAATTCAAAAATTGAAACCACAAAAAAATTTTAAATTTTTAATTTCATTTTTTAATTTTTATTTTTTCATTTTTAATTAACTCGGAGAGAACGATGAAGTTTTACCGCCCGACATGGGCCGAGATAGACCTAAACGCTGTCGATCACAACCTCAAGGCAATAAAGAGATTGCTTAAGAGGGGGACAAAAGTCCTTGTAGCGGTAAAGGCGAATGCCTACGGTCATGGTATATTAGAGGTCTCAAAGAGGCTCATAAGATCAGGGGTAGATTATCTTGGAGTAGGAACTACTGATGAGGCTGTACTTCTAAGAAAAGCAAAGATTAATGCCCCTATTTTAATATTAGGGTCTGTTTTAAAGAGTGAGGTCGAGGCAATTACTAAATATAAGATAATGCCAACTATCGGTGATATGGAGTTTGCAAAATATCTTAATAGATCTTGCGCATCCAAGAGAACGAAGATAAGAACGCACGTGAAGATAGATACGGGCATGGGTAGAATAGGTATATGGCATAAAGAGGCGATAGATTTTATGAGAAGATTAGTTCTGCTCAAAAATATTGATGTAGAAGGTATATATACTCATTTCCCAAGCGCTGATGAGGATGAGCTAATGACTAAACAGCAGATAAGAGATTTTTCTTTGCTGCTTGAGGAGATCGAAGAACTAGGCATAAGTATGAAATTTAGACATATGGCAAACAGCACGGCTTTATTAGATTATAAGCAATCTCATATGAATCTTGTCAGGCCCGGACTTTTGATATATGGCATATCCCCGTCAGATAGATTCTCTAATGGAAAGATCAAGCTAAAGAGGGCTCTAAAGCTTAAGAGTAAGATAGTATTCTTAAAAGATGTAGGGCCTGGTCGAAAGATAAGCTATGGTGGAACCCATATAACATCTTCTCACACAAAGATAGCTACAATCCCCATAGGATACGGTGATGGACTTAGCAGAAGACTTTCAAATAAGGGCCACATTCTTGTAAAAGGAGTAAGAGCTCCGATACTGGGGCGGGTTTGCATGGACCAGATCATGGCAGATGTTGGCAGCGTTCCAGATGTCAAAGTAGGTGATGAGATCGTATTAGTAGGTAGGCAGAGAGCTGGCGAGATTAGTGTTGAAGAGATAGCGAAACTTTGTGATACCATACCCTACGAGATAACGTGTGCTCTAGATAGCAGGATTCCTCGCGTTTATGTGAGGTAAGAGTTGGGAGCAGGGAGTTAGGAGTAAATGGGGACGGTTCTGGTTTTTATTCGCGGTAACAGCGAAAAACCAGAACCGTCCCCATTTTATTCTTTAAAAAATTTTTCTTAATTTTCAACATTTTTTGTGCTCAGACCTGTCCCCTTTAGGACCGTCCCCAATTACTATCAAATAAAAGTTTACTTTTTGCAAAATAGAAGAATTCGTGAGATTTTACGAGAATTCGTGAGATTTTACGAGTTTTTTGTTTAAAAATGGTATAAATACAACCTTGACCAATTAGCCCAGATACTATATATTCACATCATAGTATATCAAATGCTATCAGGTACTGCCTGAGCCGATTATCTATAACAGGCGGTTTTAACCTGCTACAGTTTTAGGAGGATCTATATGAAAGCCGATAGATATTATTCTGCCAAGGAGGTTGCTAGGCTCTTGAGTATCTCTAAACAGACATTGGTCAGGTATGAGTCTAAGGGTATATTTCCAAAGGCACGACGGAATAATGTAAATAGCTGGCGTGAGTATACGATAAGTGACGTAAACCATCTTAGAAAAATTATGGGAAGATCAGCCTGATGGCCTACCTTAGCTATCGGGGGAATTTAATATGGCCAAAACCTCAATAGGTGTATATATAAGTTCAGAATATGTTGATGTCGCTGAGTTGAGCGGATCAAAGAATTCAGCTCGAATAGAGCATCTTATTCGAGAGGAGATAAAATCTGAGCCCCCAAAGCCCTCTGATAAACCTGAAGACGAGCAGATCTTGCTTAAGAACGCGATTGTCCAAGCGCTTAAGAAGAGCCTCTTGCAGGTTAAATCGAACTCATCAAGCATCAATATATCATTGTCCTCAACAGATGTGATGATCCGATACTTTGATATGCCTCAGCTTCCAAGATCAGAGCAGAATCAGGCGATCAGATTTGAAGCTAGAAAGTATGTTCCATTTAAGCTAGATGAGATAATGAGTGATTTTAAGGTGCTGCCTCCTGCTAAAGGTAAGAAGATGATGGAGGTATTTTTTATAGCGGCCGCTAAAGACAAGATAAACTCTTATGTTGAATTATGTAAAGCAGGTGGGACACAGGCGGGCGGAGTAGATATAGTTCCATTTGCGCTTATGCGAATAATTCTACTGTGCAAGCTGGCTAAGCCCAAAGACAATATATGCTTATTATATGTAGATAATGATAAGAAGTCCGCGTTTATTCATATTATGGAATCTGGGATGCCATTTTTAACCAGAGACTTAAAGATTGATGTCAATGACAAAGATTCATTGTTTGAGAAGCTGGCTAGTGAGTTAAGGATATCTGTCGATTATTATAACAGGTACAAGTTAGATAAAGAGGTCTCAAAGATTGTCATGTGCGGGGAGCATCTCTTTGAAGGATTGGATGCATATCTTGCTGATGAGCTTAAGATCGTAGCCGAGACCCTAGATGACATGCCTGGCTTGAAAGATGCAAAGCGCGGGGCATCTTCAGCGGTTGTAGCTATAGGTACCGCTCTTGGAGGACTAGGTAGATCTACCTACAGCGTTAATCTTTCTCCTGTTGCCAAGGCAATAAAGAAGAAACAGATAAATAATGTAATAGTAGTTGAGGCTATCGCCTCCGTATTTATTATAATAGGCGCTATCATCTTAAGCGGTATCCAGATAAGCAATAGAGGGCTTAAGCTGGATTCGATAGTAAAAGAGGGGAGCAATCTTCCAGCGCCCACATCTGGATTAGACTCAAAGACCCTCGATGTATTTAAGAGAAAATCGTTAAAAGAATTAAATTTTTTGATTCTTATGGTAAATAGCAGAGTTTCCTGGGCTCAAAAACTCGACCGCATAGTAAAAAATATCCCTGATAGCTGTTGGATAAGTGACCTTTCGGCGATTAAAGAGTTTACGCGCGGTAAAATTGGTTATCCGACTGCCGTAGCGCACGATTTACAGATATCAGGTAGAAGCTTCGTCGTAGACAGAGCTAGGCAGGCGGAACATATAAAAGCATTTTTAGCCACTCTAAAAAAAGACGAGGCCTTTATGGCTAATTTCCAAGACATAGGATTAGGTGAGATCGAGCCGAGGCAGGTCAGGGATTATTGGATAAGTTATTTTAATGTCTCTACACAACGCGAGAAGAGTGAAGCAAAAATAGAGAAAAAACAGACAAGCAAATGGTAAAACAACCGAATATAAAAATTGATGATAATGCCAAGATTATAATTACAGCTTCGACGATATTTTTTGTAACTATATTCGCGTGTTTCTTGATAAACAAGGTCCGTTCCCAGAAACTTGAGGCTATAAAGCTTGAGATTATCGAGGCAAGGAAACAGCTTGTTCTCAGAAGAGACCTAGAGAAGATAGCTATAATAAAAGGAAAGTACGCGCTACTTTTTTACAAGGAGACGGCGCCTAATGTTTTAAGAAACAAGATCTCCTCGCTTGTGAACAATTCAGGCCTCTCGTTATTATCTATAGAAACTAATCCTACTGTGTCAATAAATATGTATACAAAGACCCCCTTTGATATTAAATTAAGGGGAAGCTATAGGCAATTAGCTCAATTTTTGGAAAAGGTAGAGACGCTACCAGAGCTTACAATGGTAGACAACATCTTTTTAACAAGCGCTGGCGATTATCATAATATGTCTAAAAAAGATATATCGAAAATAAATTTTAATAAAGAGACCGAGACCGACATCTCACTCTTAATAAGCACCTATTCTTATACAGGTAAGTGAATTTGTTGATATGGAAAAGAAAAAATTAGAACAGACTATAGTAATAATTCTTGTGCCGGTTTTTATAATCAGCTTAATTATAACTTTTTTTGGAAAAACCGGGTTTAAGAAACCATTTGTTAAGAAGCCTAAGATAGAAGAGGAGATAAGAGAGGATGAGTCTATCGATAAGCTGCCAAGCCCGAAAGATTTTCCCCTTATCAAGTATGAGGGCACGGGCAAAGATCCTTTAAGGGATCTTTATCTTTTACATCTTTCAAGGATAAAGACGCCGACGAAAACCAATAGGCCTAAGAGACCTCTTCCTCAGCTTAAGATAGAAGGACTTATCTGGAATTCAGATATGCCTCAGGCGATAGTTGGCGGTAAAGTTATAAATATAGGAGATAGCATATTGGACGCAAAGGTCGTAGGAATCAGTAAAGAAGGCATAACATTAGAATATTACGAAGAGGTGGTACTTGTTCCCAGAAAGTAATCAATTAAGGAGAACAAAAGATGATTAAGAGATATTTTACCAGAGATTCCAGGTGGGTTAGATTATTAGTAGTGATAGTTTTTTTGTTCGGATTTGTTAACAACATGAATGCCCAGGAGGCTCGACGAGTCTCGATGGATTTTCAGGATGCCGCATTAAAAGATGTCCTAAAGATATTCTCCCAGCAAGCTGGATTGAATTTTGTGGCTACAGAGAATATTGAATCTAAGAGGATAACCCTATACCTAGATGGAGTATCTGTGCAGGACGCTCTTGATTCGATTATCTCAGCGAATAATCTTACATATGAGCAGGCTCCTGGGAGCGCTGTCTTCATCGTAAAGGAATCAGGAAGAGCCAGGGTTGAGATGCTGACAAAGGTATATCCTATTAATTTTGCCCGACTATCAGATGTAGCTGTAACAGGCAGCGGTAAGTCACAGATATCGGATATTAAGACTGTGCTTGAGACTATTCTTTCAAAGAATGCCAGCGGCCAGCCTTTTGGGAATATTGTTGTAGATAAGAGGACTAATAGTATCGTTGTTACATCTATAGCCGATGATTTTTCTGTAATAGAAGAGACTATAAATAAGCTTGATACATTGACTCCCCAGGCGCTTATTGAAGCTGAGATAGTTGAGATAAAGACCAATGCTTTAAAGAGTCTGGGGCTTGAGTGGGGAGGAACAAGTGATGGTACATTTGTCTCTTTTACAGGACCTATACGAAGCACAAAGTTTCCATTTATAAGAAAATCCGGGCCTTTTGTTGATAGGTTGATTTCAGGGGCCGAAGATAGCCATACATTAGGTACTATGTCATTGGCTGAATTCTCACTTGTAATTAAGGCGCTTGAGACTGAAGGTAATGCTCAATATCTGGCTAAGCCAAGAATAATGGCGTTAAATAATGAGACCGCTGAGATAAAGATAACATCAGATACGGTAGTAGGTGTCAAGAGAACGAGTGTAACAGATACAGGCGAGGTAATAGAAGAAGCGGAGAGAGTAGAGACAGGGATTACCCTTAAGGTTACCCCTACTATTAATAAGGAAGGTTATGTAACAATGACGTTAGAGCCAGAGGTTTCAAGGGCTATTCAGTCGAATTTCTTTTCGCAGTTTGTCGATCCCGCAAAACGAAGCGCAAAGACTACTGTTATGGTAAAGAACGGCCAGACGATAGCTATCGGCGGACTTCTCCAGACAGATGAAGAAAATTCTAACAGGCAGACCCCATATGTTAGTCATATACCATTCCTAGGAAAGCTTTTTAGGCGAAAACAAGATACCATATCTAAGACAGAGCTCATTATATTTATTACAGCTCACATGATAAAGGATGTTACAGAGATTCTCCCAGAGCCGGTGGAGGATTTTACGACACAGAAGGAAGAGGCGGATCTGGTCTTAGGTGATGCCCCTGTCTTGGAAAGAGAGTTGCTGGGCGCTCCTGTCCAAGAGCCACCTTTTACAGAGGATGAGAAGAAGGTTGCTGATATAAGAGAAGAAGAGATAAAGAAGACAGTGTTACGGCTTAGGAAGAAAAGAGATATATCCAAAAGATAGTAATCAGTTAGGTGATTAGATAAATATATGCGTAAATCTAAACTTAGAATAGGTGAGATCCTCTTAAAGGAAGGGTTGATAACCCAGCTTCAGCTTGATGAGGCTCTCAGATTCCAGAAATTCAGCGGCAGACCCTTGGGTGATATAGTAGTTGACAGGGGTTTTGCATCTGAAAAGGATCTTGCTATAGCTCTTGCAAAACAGCTTGATATACCGTTCGTCTCAATATCAGATGGTTCTTTAGTGCCCTCTAGCAAAGATGAATTAGAAAAGCTTGTTCCTGGCACTTTTGCAAGGCAGCAGCTGCTTCTTGCTTTAAGCAAACATTTAAAGTCACTTACCGTAGCTTTTGCAAACCCGCTTGATTTTTTAGCCTCAGATAATTTAACAAAGATCACAGGATGTGATGTAAATCCGGTTATAGCGACAAAGACCGATCTAAGAGAGGCGATAACGAGATTCTATGGAGATAAGGACCTCTTGCAGGAGGCTGTTGATGAGTCATATGATTCTGGAGAAGGCATAGAGATTGAGGTGCCACGAGAGAGGCAGACTCTTGAGGATGTTGTAGCCCAGGCAGAAGAGGCGCCTGTTATAAAACTCGTTAATCTTCTTCTGATACAAGCTGTTAAAGACAAAGCGAGCGATATACATATTGAGCCATTTAGAAACAAGATAACTGTAAGGATAAGGATAGATGGCGTTCTGCATCAGATAGCGCCGCCGTCACAGCATCTCTTGCCTGCTCTTATATCGAGAGTCAAGATTCTCTCTAAGATGGATATTGCTGAAAAGCGATTGCCCCAGGATGGTGGTTTTACAGTTAGAGTTCAAGATAGAGCCATAGATCTTAGGGTCTCTACAGTCCCTACTCTTTATGGTGAGAAGGCTGTACTTAGGATTCTTGATAAGGGCGCTATATCACTTAAATTAGAGAAGCTCGGTTTTTCAGATCAGGATTTAGCTAATTTTAAGGATTGTATTGTAAAGCCGTATGGCCTTATATTTATAACAGGGCCTACAGGTAGCGGCAAATCTACCACACTCTATTCCGCTTTAAATTTGATTAAGAGTCCGAAAAAGAATATTATTACTGTTGAAGATCCTGTAGAATATCAGATGGCTGGATTGAATCAGGTGCAAGTTAAGCCTAAGATAGGATTAACATTCGCTGCAGGTTTGAGAGCTTTCTTAAGGCAAGATCCTGATATAATAATGGTTGGTGAGGTACGAGATCTTGAGACAGCTGAGATATGTGTAAGGGCTGCTCTAACAGGCCATCTTGTGCTTAGTACCTTGCATACCAATGATGCTTCCTCAGCCATAACCAGGCTTGTTGATATTGGGGTTGAACCCTACCTTGTCGCCTCAGGTATGCTCCTTATTATGGCTCAGCGCCTTATAAGAAGGCTCTGTCTTAAATGCAAAGAGCCTACAGAACTTCCGAATGAATTGATAGAAAAGTATAAGATGCCAAAGAAGAGTGTTTTTAAGGCTAAGGGGTGTGAGGAGTGCAGATATACGGGTTATTCAGGGAGAACAGCTATACACGAACTTTTAGTCGTAAATCAGACTTTAAGAGAGCTGATATCGCGTAACCCCCCAACCTCTGAGATTAAAGAAGCGGCAAGAGGCTTTGGGATGAAGACATTAGTTGAGGATGGCCTTAGCAAAGTGGTAGAAGGCGCAACAAGTGCAGAAGAGGTCATGAGCGTCGTGTTTTGAGGAGTGTACTAGAGAAACCAGAAACCTGTAACCAGTAACCAGGTCAGTCTAACAACATGTTCTTATATATTAGTAAGCAGAAACCTGTAACCAGAAACCAGAAAAAACATCTATATCGCCTGATCTGGTAATTGGCAACCGGTCAAAAAAGGAATTGGCTTATCATTAATCTGGTAACTGGTTACTGGCAACTGGTCAAAAAAGGAACTAGTTTAACTTTATCTGGTAACTGGTTACTGGCAACTGGTTACTTATTATACATATTGCAAAGGAACACATGCCAAGATATAAATATATAGCGCGACAGAGAGATGGCAAGCCTGATGAAGGCTATTTTGAGGCGATGAACGACGATGAGCTTATAGGTGTTCTGCAGGCAAGAGGCCTTACTGTGATCAGTTTTAGGCAGGATAAGCAGAGGGCTGAGAGATCTGATGCGCCAAAAAAACATAAGATGCGCAATAAGGTTAAGATCGATGATCTTATTACTTTTGCAAAACAGCTCGGAGCCTTACTCAGCGCAGGCATTACTCTCTTAAGAAGCTTAGAGATAATAAGTCTTCAGGTCGAAAGCCAGAAATTATTCAATGCGCTTGAGACTATTAAAGCGGATGTGTCAGCCGGTAATAGCCTAAAATCATCTATAGCAAAACACTCTAAGATATTTTCAAATCTCTGGATCAATATAATAGAGACTGGTGAGACGACAGGTCAGCTACCCTTTGCCCTGGAGCAGCTTACTGTCTATCTTGAATCATCCGCGTCTCTTCAGCGAAAGATAAAGAGCGCAATGGTCTATCCTTCAATTGTTATCGGTGTTGCTACTATAGCTGTGACAGTCTTTATAGTAAAGATAATTCCGATGTTTGCTGAGATATATAAAGATTTTGGCGCGGATCTACCCGCATTTACTGATATGGTATTTGGCGTCTGCCTGGGTATAAAAAAATATCTTCTATTGGTTGTAGGAGTTGTAGTAGCTATGGGCGCGGGCCTGCATTATTACAGACGCACATATGGCGGCAGAAGAGCCATAGACAGTTTTTTATTAAGATTGGCCATAATCGGTAATGTAATAAGAGAGATAGCTGCTGTAAGATTTGCCAGCGGCCTTAATATGCTTATTAAGAGCGGCACACCTATTATACACGCCTTAGATATAGTTATGGAGACCTCCGGTAATGTGATAATAAAAGATATGCTTGGAAAAGTTAAGCAGAATGTACGGGAAGGAAAGAGTATGGCCCAACCCCTGCTTGAGGGGGGCCTATTTCCTGATATGCTAGCGCACATGGTCTCAGTGGGGGAGGAGTCTGGTGAGCTTGCCAGCATGCTTGATAGCGCGGCAAAGTTCTATGACGAGCGAGTTACTGAAACTGTGGCAAGAATGACAACTATGTTTGAGCCGATACTAATGGTGGTTATAGGAGGCATAGTTGGTGTATTGGTAATTGCTATGTTTCTTCCAATATTTGGCTTATCTGGTGCTATGGGATAAAAATTAATTTTTCATCAGATTTAAGCTTGACATAGATCAGTACCAAATGTATAATGTGAGAAAAGTTAATAAAGTCGAAAAAAAGGAGGTAGGGGGATGAGAAAAGGTTTTACGTTAATCGAAGTTCTTATCGTTGTTATTATTTTAGGTATACTCGCTACAATAGCTGTTCCCCAGTTTGTTAAGATCGTGGAGAAGGCAAGAAGAGCAGAGGCTGTAACGAATATATCAGGTATCAGAACAGCGCTGGCTATCTATTATTTGGAAGAAGAAGGGTATCAGGCCTTAGGTACTGCTAGTGAAATCGAGGGAAATTTAGATGTTCAAGTAACTGAGAATAACTGGGCATATACAGTAACTGCTCCTACTACGACAACTTATACAGTTGTAGCTACTCGTGATGCTACCAGCGGCTGGGGTGGCCAGACTATAATAATGGATCAGGCTGGAGCATATACTGGTAATTATGAATTTGTTCCTAATAATTAGCGCTGATAGTTGAGATTTTGTCTTAGAATTTTTTAAAAAAAAGGGCATGCTTATCAAAAGCATGCCCTTTTAGTTTTTACTAGATATTTCCCTCATATTCTTGTACAATATAGTTTGATCACTACTAACTCTAATATATTTAATCCATATTTTTTTAAGAGGTATTATTTCCGCGAATATCCTACACTTAGTATAACTATAATTCACCAATTTCAAAAGAAATAAAAAAAGTCTAAGTTTATATGAAAAAAATACTAATTATAGCGCATCCTTTTCTTCCCTTTGATGAAGGCGGCAGCGTAGTAAGGGTTATGAAGTTTCTTAAATACCTGCCTGAATTTAAGTGGAGGCCCGTGGTCTTAACTGTAAGAGATAATTCTGTTAATTCTCCATCCGCGTGGGCTGCTTTTGATAATTTACGAGCTACTATACGAGTGCATAGAGCTTTCTGCTTAAACTTATTGAGCAGGTGTAAATATAGATCATATAAAACGAATAAAGCCGCAAAGAGATCTTATCCAGGCGATCTTCGTAAAGAAAAGAGATTTTCTGGAAGATGGAGCAGGGTTGTACACCCCTGGTTTTTGTTTCCAGATACCGCTATTGAGTGGTTACCCTTTGGGTTGATCAAGGCCTGCTCAGTTATGCAGAAAGAGGGCGTAGATATTATATTTTCTACTTCTCCTTACACAACAAATCATATAATAGGACTTCTGTTGAAAAAATTATTTGATAAGCCACTGGTTGTTGACTTTAGGGATAAGTGGGAATATTCCTTTCTTAAATATCCCACTCATTTTCATAAGATACTTAACGAATTTCTCGAAAAGAAGGTTTTGATGGCTGCGGATAAGATTATAGTTGTATCTGAGCCGATGAGAAAAGATATCTTAGAGAGATATCAGTTTCTAAGTACGAAGAAGATAGAGGTTATAACCAATGGTTTTGATCCGGATGATTTTTTGGATGTGAAGATAAAGGCGCATGATAAGTTTACAATTACGCATGCGGGAACATTTCATCGACCGCCAAAGGTGTTTCTTAAGGCTATCAAAAGCCTGATTAATGAGAAGCCTGAGCTTAAGAATCATTTTAGGATAGTATTTGTCGGAAGTTTTAGCGCAGATCTGATCAGGTCAATTAAGGTGACGCAGCTGGAAGATATGGTTGAGGTGGTACCGTTTGTGGCTCATAGAAGAAGTATTGGATATATTCTCAATTCCGACTTGCTTCTCGTGATCCCTGGTCCAGGAATAGAAACAATAACGGGAAAGGTTTTCGAGTATATCGCGTCCGGTAAACCTATATTGGCGTTGGCTGATCCAGGGGCTTGCGCGTCTTTGGTTAAGGAGACAAGATCTGGTTATGTTGTTGACCCATGCGATATTGATGCTATTAAGAATGCGGTTTGGCAATCTTACCTGTCATATAAAAGTAAGAACTTAAATCCTGATTCAAGGACTTTAGAAATTAGTAGATTCCATCGCCGGAATCTTACTAAGGAATTGGCAGGGACATTGAATTCACTGCTATAAGTAAGTTATTAAAGAATATCAGAAGAGGATAGCTGCATATGCGTAGAAGGTCTAATATATTAGGTCTAAATATTGATAAGCTTAATACTGAGGATGTTTTAGGGTATATTGATGAGGCTATATTACGCGAAAAGAAGACACAAGTCTCTTATATAAATGCGCATTGCGTAAATCTTGCATTTTCAGATCAGGAGTATAAAGATATAGTTTCAAGATCAGATCTCTTATATCCAGATGGTATGGCTATCGTGTGGGCGTCATATCTTTATGGAGACCCTCTGCCCGAGAGAGTAAATTTAGGGGATTTTTTCTATAAATTGTGTAAGCTGTGCGTTGATAAGAGATATAAGATATTTCTGCTTGGAGGAAAAGACAATATAGCGAAAAAGGCAGCCTCTAATTTAAGAACGGTCTTTCCTGAATTGAATATAGTTGGAACCTATCATGGGTTTTTTAGCAGAGAGGAAGAGAACGATATTATTGATTTAATCAATAACTCTTCAGCGGATATCGTGTTGGTTGGCATGGGTGTTCCTAAGCAGGAGAAGTGGATCGCTAAGAACAGAGGCCCATTGGCGCCGCCTATTTTATGGGGAGTAGGCGCTTTATTTGATTATTATAGTAATAGCATAAGAAGAGCCCCAATAATATTAAGGCGCCTTGGGTTTGAATGGTTCTTTAGATTGGTAGTTGAGCCATCCAGATTATGGAGAAGATATATAATCGGTAATATTCTATTCTTGTTTAGATTACTCACGCCTATATTCATTGATATTACGCTGGTTGCGCTATCTTGGATCTTAGCTTATATGATCCGCTATATCATGGACCCATTCTTTTCAAGACCTATAGGAACTTTAGGTAATTACTTATTTATGTTAATGTGTATTATGCCGGCATGGCCCCTTATCTGCGGTTTCTTTGGACTGTATAGAGCTAAGAAGACTCCCGGGCAGATAGGTTTGGTTGCGTCAATATTGAAGGTATCCGCATCAGGGCTGGTATTTACGGCGGTGTTCTCTTATATCTTTCGCGAAGTAGGCATAGCCAGGTCTTTCCTTGGGATATGGTCGGTTTTAATATTTTCCATATTACTCCTATCTAGGTTTATCCTGACAAAGTCAAAGGCATGGTTTTTGCAGCAGGATATACCATCAAACGCACTTATTGTCAGTTCTGGCAGGGATTCGATAGCTCTGAAAGAGAAGTTATTAAAGTCTTTGTCGTATAAGATGGTAGGATTATTGGACGGACCGCGAAGAAGAGAAGAAGATAAGATAGGCCCTGATTTATCTCTTGGCATTTTCGCTGATCTTGATGATGTAATTAATAAGTATAATATAGATGAGGTCTTATTGTTTGATGCAGAGATGTCTATATCTGAAAAACTGAATCTTGTTATTAAATATCTTGATAGCGGAATCAGTTTTAAGATTATATCCAAGGAACTCGATACCTTCTCTGAACGAGTAAAGATAAGGCAGATGGAGAATAAACCTGTTCTTGAATTGAAATTCAGAGAGGTCAGCGCAATCTACATTATCGCCAAAGAGATCATAGATAGATTAGGCGCTATGATATCTCTTATTATTATTCTTCCTTTATGGATTTTGATCACAATTTTAATAAAACTTGATTCAAGGGGACCCGCGATTTTTACCCATACTCGCGTAGGTAAGGATGGGCATAACTTTAGATTGTATAAGTTTAGAACAATGCTAAAGGACGTGGATCCTCAAAAACCATCACCTGCAGATGATAACGATGAAAGAGTAACGAAGCTAGGCAGGGTTCTGCGCCGTTGGTCCATTGATGAATTACCGCAGCTTCTTAATGTACTAAAAGGTGATATGAGCTTAGTAGGACCTCGGCCTGAGATGCCGTTTATTGTTAATAGCTACCAGTCGTGGCAGAGGCAGAGGTTAAAGGTCAAGCCTGGCATTACAGGACTTTGGCAGATCGCGGGTAGAAAGGATATACCTCTTTCAGAGAATATAGAATATGATTTTTATTATATTAACGACCGTTCTTTTATGCTTGATCTTGCAATAGTTATAAAGAGTATACCAATAATTGTCAGAAAAAAAGGCGCGTATTAAAAAAGATGAATAGTAAAGTGCGCAATATCTTAACCCTTGATTTAGGGGTGATTTTTTTAATCGCCCTTTCTCTATTTTTGAGACTTTTTATGTCTAGATTATTTCCATTTTTTTCACATTCTATCGGCGGCGCGCTTTCAGTTGTATATGATAATCTGGCAGGCGCTGCTTCAATTTCTATTATATTTTTTGCCTTAATTCTATTCCTGATAAGTGTTAAGGGCAGAGTTTTTTTCGGGACTGATCTTGACAGGCCTTTGTTATTATTTGTTACAGCAGCGCTTATTTCGCTCTTTTACTCAGTTGATAGGAATTTAACTCTAAGAAGCCTTATATGCCTATTGTCTAACATATCTGTATTTTATATGCTGCTGGGAGTTCTTAATACGAAAAAACGTATTATGTTTTTTTTAGCATTCTTGATAGGTCTTTCGCTTTCAGTATCTATATTAGGGCTTGTCCACTATTTTTTTATATATAATCTAATATTAACCGAGTTTAGCTCACTTATCCCAAGTGAGGTCGTAAGGAATTTTCTGCAGATCGGACGCATAAGCTCTGTTTTTGGCTGGCCCAATCTTTTAGCTGGATTTCTGATGCTCTATGTACCTGTGGCCTTTGTCTTTTGTTTTTTTACTCAGAACAGAAGGGAGAGGTTATATGTAGGTCTAATAGCTGCTATACTGTCTCTGACAATGCTCTTTACATATTCTATCGCGGGCCTATTTAGCTTAGCAACAGCTATTTTCATCTCAGCATTTTTATATAAAAGATGCAAAAATAGGGACGGTTCCAACAAAAGTGTTGGTAAAGGAAAAGCGTTTATAGCTGCTATTGTACTACTGCTAATTTTAGTATCTATTATTGCCAGTAAGCGATTTAATATTTTTACACTCTCATCTTTTCAATCTAGAGCAATTTATCTGAGAAGTGTTTTAATGATGATAAAGACCCACCCTGTACTAGGCTATGGTTTAAATACCTTTCAGATAGTAAACCCGAACTTTATTACTTCGTCCGCGGGATATGCCGCCCACGCGCATAATAGTTATTTGCAGATTTGGGCAGAAACGGGTATAGTAGGTTTTATCTCTTTTATACTTTTTGTGTCAGCTATAGTTAAATCAGCTATCCATGGATTAAGGCATTGCCGAGAGCGGAAAGATGCCTTGGTTTTAATAGGTATATTTTGTGGAGCGCTGGCGTTTTTAATACATAATATCTTCAGCTTTACTTTATTCGTACCGCGTACCGCTATCTTTTGGTGGGTATCTTTAGCCCTGATCTTTGCTTGGATTAAACAGATGTATCCAGTGGACGATAAGAGGCCTGTTACAAAAAATAAGAGGCTTCAACAGTTGGGATCAGCATTAGTGCGCTTAATATTGGCTATATCCGCCATATTTTTTGTACGTCTTTTTTTAGCTGATATTTATTTTTATAATGGTTTAAATTCCGCAAAACAAAATAATATTAGCAATTCAATTTTGAATTTCAGCAGGGCAAATATAGCAAATCCCACAGATGGCAAGATCCATACCGTTATGGGGAAAACCTATCTTAACTTATACAATGTTAAGAGGAGAAGAGTGCTTCTTAAGTACGCTGAAGAGGAGTTTAAGAAAGCCATATCTTTAAGGCCGACAGTTGCTCTAAACTATGGTCTTCTTGGTAATTTGTATAGAGTGCAAGGCAAGGCAAAGATAGCGCAGAATTATTACGATATTGCCGCGAGATTGTCGCCGTCTCAGGCTAAATATAGAAGAATATCGCATAGGTAAAAAGGTACCCGAATATGATAAGATATAACTCATCTGTTAATAGAGTAGTCGTGCTTGCGACCCTTGTGGCCGGTATATGCGCTATCTTCCTGCAACAATTTGCTACACACACTTTATACGGCATAGATGGGCATCTTCATATAAGAATGGCGCAATTTTTGCGAGACCTTGGTCCGCATTATCAATTCCATTGGGCTCGTTATTCAGTTTTCTTTGACAATTTTTCAGATAAAGATTTCTTGTACCACCTGATGTTGATACCTTTTACATGGTTTAAGGATATATTCTTTGGAGCAAAGATAGCCGCGGCGTTATTTGCTTCGATCCTTTTTGCTGTTTATGCTCTTATGCTTAACAGGTACTCGGATTACAGGATACGCGTTTTTTTCATGCTTGCTTTTTTCTTATCTTATCCATTCTGCAACTTCATAAGTTTCGCAAGGCCCATGACCGTTGTACTGTTTCTTACATTAGGCTTTTTCCATTTTGCTATTATTAGAAAGAGTTCAGTGGTATTTATAATATCAATGATTTATACGTTAACGCACGTAACAGGGCCTATTATGATATTTTATGCCTTCATTATAGAGGCTGTAAGGTATCAGCATAAGAGGGAATTTTGTGTTAGAATGATTGCCATGGCTTTCTTCGGTGTTATTGCAGGCTTTCTTATACATCCAAATTTTCCAGCTAACATAAGAGTATTTTATCTAAACTCTATTTTAGTGCCGCTTTATTGTATCAAGGGAAGTAGTATAGAATTTCCGTCTGAATTCAGCCCTGCTAATACGAAGTATTTTATCATAGCGTATCCTATGGTATTCTTTAGCATAATCTATCTGATGTTTGCAGCTGTTTTTAACAAAGTAAGAACAAGCTTTGAAACCAAGGTTTTTTTTGTTTTAAGCCTGCCATTTTTAGCGCTTTCTATGACAGGAATCAGGTATGCTGTGCATTGCTATCTGATTCTGCTTCTTGCGGTTGCAGGATATATTACAGACAGCTTGAAACACAAAGAAAAGTTAAGCAGGTTTCTTATATCTGTAATGGTCATTTTGTCATTGGTTCTTGGGGCAAACTCTTTTGTAAAATTTAAGCATGGAACACGCTTTAATCATGCCATGAATACTCACTATGAGCGTGTCGCGAACATATTTAAAGAGATCGTTCCAGAAGGTGAGATTATATTTCACGCCTCCTGGGGGGACTCACCGTTTTTTATAGGCTTGAATCCAAAGAATGATTATCTCGTCACGCTAGATCCTATCTATATGTATGCGTGGGATCCAAAATTCTATTATTTATATAAGAATCTCGTTCATGGTAAGACAAAAGACCCTTACACTATCATTAAGGAGAGATTTCGCACTAGATACGGTTACATAAGTATCAAGGTAACCACAGGTATAGAATTATATAAGCAGATTATTAAGGATAAGCGATTTAGAATACTCTACAAGGATGATCTTGGCGTAATCTTTGTAATTAAAAATAACGAATAACCCTTTTTTACAGCTGATTTATAAAACAAATATGAAAAACAAAAAAACCTATAAGCTAGCGGTCTTGCTTTTCTTTGTGATATATCTCGTTGTCGGCTTATCTATTTTTAAAGATTACGGAATCTCATGGGATGAGCAGCTTCAAAGAAAAATAGGGGCATGGTCGCTAAGGTATATCTTGTTAGGAGATACTGATCTATTTTTATTTCCTGATAGACACTATGGACCTTTTTTTGAGATGGTATTAATTGTTATTGAGATGGCCTTTAATCTTACAAATAATCTCAGGGCCTTATTCCTGATGCGCCACTTTGTGACTTTTCTACTTTTTTTCACAAGTACAATATTCTTCTATTTACTATGTAAAGACAAATTTAGTAGCTGGAAGTTAGGCCTTCTAGGTACACTATTTCTAATTTTAAATCCCAGGATATTTGCTCATTCATTCTATAATTCAAAAGACATTGCTTTTTTGGCTATGTTTATAATAAGCGTATACACATTATTTGCCTATCTTAAGAGTAAAAAAATATACATGGCGGTTTTTCATGGATTGGCTTCAGCAATCTTAATCGATATACGTATTGTAGGCCTTTTGGTTCCTTTATTTACTTGTATGTTTACTGTTGGCGATATAGTATTATTGAAAATGAATAAGAGGGGACGAACGCACGCGATTTTGAACTTTATTGTATATTTTGGTGTTTTTTTACCATTCATGGTTTTGTTTAGACCGCTCTTATGGTCCGATACGCTTGGAAATCTTACTAGAATATTTTTAGAGATGAAGAGTTACCCGATCAGTTATCCTATGTTATATATGGGCAAGAGCATAGTCTCAAAAGATCTCCCATGGCATTACATCCCTGTCTGGATAGCTATCTCAACTCCGCTAATTTATCTGGCAGGGTTTATAGTGGGAGTTTTCTTTATAGTAAAATATTTTTTTAAGGCCCCAACAATGTTTTATAGTGAATCTAAATTGGATCTAATCTCTCTTCTGTGGTTTTTCCTGCCTCTTATCTCTGTTATAGGTTTAAGATCCGCTATGTATGATGCTTGGAGGCATATGTTTTTTATATATCCTGCGCTGACAATGATTTCATTATCAGGGTTAGTTTATCTCTTCCGATATCTTAAATCAAAATCTGTAGTGCGTAATCGTATACTGAAATTTACTTTCATTTCTATTATATCAGCTGGTTTATCTACGACGACATATTTTATGATAAGATATCATCCATTTCAAAATGTATATTTTAATACATTGGCTGGAAGAGATATGAGCAGGGTAGGGGAGAGGTTTGAACTTGATTATTGGGGTCTATCGTATAAGCAGGCATTGGAATATATATTGAAAAATGATAAAGATGAGAATATCAAAGTCTGCGCGCATACGCCTCCCGGCTTATCCAATGTTTTAATTTTGCCTACAGATAAATCAAAAAGGCTTAGCTTTGTTTTTGATGAGAATGACGCGAAGTATCTACTAACCAATTACAGATTTAATAAGGGCGATTACCCCTATGAAGAATATTATTCAATAAAGGTTAAGAGAGCAAGGATTCTAGGGGTCTATAAGATAGGTGATAAAAGGGCATGAGAAGAGATAACATAGAAATTTATAAATTATTGATAATTATAATCTTCATAGCCGGTATATCCGCTATTTTTCTAGTGCAGTTTGCTACGCCAACACTATACGGAACCGATGGATATCTCCATATCAGGATGGCCCAGTTTTTGAGAGATCTTGGACCACACTACAAATTCCACTGGACTAAATATTCGATATTTTATGATAAGTTTTCAGATAAGGATTTCTTGTATCATCTATTGCTTATACCGTTTACATGGTGTAAGGATATATTTTTTGGGGCAAAGATAGCCGCTGCTTTTTTTGCTTCTTCACTATTTCTTGTATTTTTCTTCTTATTGAACAAATATGCTGATAATAGAGTGCACCTGTTTTTTATGCTGGCTTTCTTTTTTTCCGCGTCATTTCTTCATGGAATCAGCTTAGCAAGACCCATGACACTTGTTATCTTAATAATTCTTTTGAGTACACATTTTGCTATCTTGCAAAAGCATGCCTGGGTTTTCTTGCTTTCAATTGCTTATAGTTTAGTTCATGTTACCGGACCTATAATTATAATTTATATAGCTATAGTTGAGTGTGTAAGATATAAGGAGAAGGGATTATTTAATTCAAAGACAGTGCTGGCTGCTATTTTAGGTGTTATAGTTGGCTTCCTTATTCACCCTAATTTTCCCAACAATTTAACAGTATTTTATCTTAACGCTATTCTTGTTCCTGTTCATTCATTGACCGGCAATAAGATCGGAATAGGGGCTGAGTTTATGCCGCTTGATACCAGGCAGGTAATACTTAATTATCCAGTTGTTTTGTTGGGGGTAGTTTTTATGATGTATATAGCTTTCTTCAAGAGTGTGGAGACCAGATTTCATACTCGAGTTTTCTTTATTGTTTCTTTACCATTTTTTATTATCTCCTTTGTTTCTAAGCGATATGCTTGGCACAGTTATCCATTCATGCTTGTTGCCTTTGCCTGCCTGTTTTCAGATTATTTAAGAACTTACCCTAGAGATAGGCTGAGATCCAATATTTTATTGATGATTATATCGATCGTATTAATTCTAAATTCCGTTTTATGTTTTAAAAAGCACATAGAGTTTGATTCCGCGCTCAATAAACATTTTGAATTTTTTGGATTTAATATGAAGCATGCAATACCCAAGGGTGAAACCGTATTCCATTCCGCGTGGTCCGATTCCCAATATTTTATTGGATTAAATCCCGATAATGATTATATGGTGACCTTGGACCCAATATATATGCATGAAAAGGACCCGTATCTGTATAAGATATATAGAGATCTCTCTTTTGGCAGAGTTTCAGACCCTTATGATATACTGCAAAATGTTTTTGGCCTTAGGTACGGGTATGTGAACAAGAAGTGGAGAAGGTTGCTTTATGATCAGATCAGAGTAGACTCGAGATTTGAGATTATCTTTGAAGATCGCCTGGGTGCTATTTTTAAACTTTCATAAATTTGATTAGTTTTTTAACAAGTTAATTGTACAAAAGAGCTGATACATGTCAGAAAAAATTGGAATTACTAGAGGAACTGTATTGTTATTAGGCACCAGGGCAGTTATAATTTTAATATCAATAGCCACCAGCGCAATTATAGCCAGATATTTAGGGCCCTCAGGAAAGGGGGTGCTTGCTTTACTTGTTACAATTAACGCGCTTGCCTGGCAATTTGGTAATATCGGCTTGCCATCAGCAAATGTCTATTTTGTTGCAAAAAATAGAGAATTGCTTTCTAAAATTGTTGCAAATTCCCTGTGGTTTGGTGTTACGGGAGCAGGCGCAGCTGTTTTTTTTATATCTTTATTATACATTTTTTTTCACAAGATTATCTTAGTTGATATTAGGTTTCCTCTGCTGTTGATCTCCCTGTTAAGTTTGCCTGCTTTTTTTGTCTCATATCTGTTAAGTAACATTTTATGGGGCATGCAGAAAGTTAAGGTTGTTAACAAATTGAATCTTTTAAATTCCGCGCTTTTTCTGATAAGTGCGATTACTGTTTGTCTACTCTTAAAGCAAGGCATAACAGGTATTGTAATTGCAAATCTTACTGTCTATTATATCTGCGCGCTCGTATATATGTTATATTTAAAGATGCCAGAGAAAATAGATTGTTTTTTTGATAAAAAGCTTTTTCTAAATATGCGTGGATATGCTGCTAGGTCGTACATCTCTTGCCTACTAGGGTTTCTTATAATCAAATCGGATATATTCCTTGTAAACTTTTTTTTAGGCAGTTCCGCCACTGGTGTATATTCCATTGACGTGGCATTTGCGGACATGATATATATTCTTCCGGCAACTATTGGAGCGCTCTTATTTCCCAAGATAGCAGCCGGTAGTAATACTATGGAGTTGACTCAAAGAATATCCCGCCATCTTATCTTTATTATGTTAATTATCTGTATTTTTGCAGGTATACTATCTAAATTTGCAATAAGATTTATATATGGAGAGATGTATCTAGGGGCGATTACCCCCTTCTACTGGCTTTTGCCAGGAATTTTTTGTTTGGGCATAGGGACTCTTTTTATGAATGATCTTGCTGGCAGAGGGCAGCCCCCCATCGTTTATATAGCACCGGGCATTTCTCTATTACTTAACATTTTATTGAATCTGATATTTATACCTCGATACGGAGTAACCGGTGCCGCCATAACATCCTCATTAGCGTATGGACTAATGGCGATTTTGACAATCTGGTATTTTATTAGGCTTACAGGGACATCTTTACGAGACGCGGTTCTTATTAAAGGAAATGAAATTATCGGTTTATTTAATAAGTTGCGTATAAGTCATAAGGGTTAAGAGGGGTTTTGTGAGATTTCAAAAAGTTGTGACAATATGTAAAAAGTTATTAAATGCGGTTAGGCTATTACGCAGACCTTATTATGTTTTCTATAGATTGGGCTCACGAATAAAAATAGAACAAACAATAGCAGACCATGATTTTGTAAATCATTTTTTAATTAAAGAAGCGTTAATAATTAAGGAAGACTTATTGCGGCATTTTAGAGAGCGAAAATATGTAAAAACATTTCCTTTTAATGAGATGGATATCAGTGATAACGAGTCAGAGCCATTACTAAGACGCGCTGATGAGGTTCTAAGCCATAAATTTACTATATTGGGTAAAGCATATCAGTTTCAAAAAGAGATTGATTGGTCATCAGATTTTACTGGTAAAAGCTGGATAAAAGGTCACTACATGGATTTAAATTCTAAGTTATATAAGAATGATCACAAGAACGAACATTATATAGGAGACATTAAGATACCATGGGAATTTAATAAACATGCTCATTTTGTTACCCTGGGGCAGGCTTATGCTATTACCCGTGATGAGAGATATGCTGAAGAATTTGTGCGTCAGATATTAGATTGGATAGATAAGAACCCATATGAATTTAATGTAGCTTGGACACAAAATCTTATTGTTGCGCAGCGCGCTATTTCGTGGTCTCTTGCGCTAAATCTTTTTTTAAATTCTCCAAAATTGACACCGATTTCTTTTATAAAGATCCTCAAATCCCTTATGCAGCATGCGTATTATATAGAAAATCATCTAGAGCTTGCCTCATTGGCTTCAAATCATCTTATGGGCAATTTATCAGCTTTATTTATCGTATCTGTATTTTATCCTGAGTTTAAGAGATCTAATAAATGGCGTAAGATGTCATTGGGGTTATTATCAGAGGAGATTATACGGCAGGTCTACTCTGATGGTGTCGATTTTGAACAGTCTATAAACTACCATAGATATGTGATAGATTTTTCTTTAATACCAGCAACCTGGGCGTATTTGAATGATAAGAAACTTCCCAAGAGATTTATGAAGCGCCTAGAAAAGATGTTAGAATTTACTATGCATATGACCCAGCCAAATGGGTTGGTACAGCCTATTAGTGACGCTGATGGGGCAAGGGTATGGAATTTTTCGAATGCTGATATAAATGACCATAGACCCTCTTTGGCTATAGGAGCGCTGATTTTTAAGAGAGGAGATTTTAAATATATCGCGGAAGATAAGAGTGAAGATGTGAAGTGGTTATTTGGGAACACTGGTTTTCAAGGGTACAAATCTATCAAGAGTTATCTACCGCATGGGACCTCAAAAGCTTTTCGCAAAGGCGGTTACTACATTATGCGGACTGGGTGGGGTAAAGATGATTCATGGTTATTCTTTGATTGCGGTTATGTTGGCATGGGAAGACATAACAAAAATATGCCATTTGCATCACACGGTCACGATGATATACTGAATTTTGGCCTCTACGCTAAGGGAAGAGTTCTAATTACAGATAGAGGTTCGTATACATATACAGCGAGCAAGGAATGGCATGATTATTTTAGGAGTTCTAAGGCGCATAATCTTCTAATTATAGATGATGAGAATGAAAGTATACATACAAAGACCTGGACCTTAAAATCTATCGCTATCCCCAAGTTTATAAGATGGCATGAATCAGATGGATATGGCTATGTCTCTGGCAGTCACGATGGGTATGGTAGGTTGAAATCCCCAGTTTCAGTAATCCGAAGCGTTCTATTTCTTAAGAAAAAAAATCAGATTGTTATTAAGGATATCCTTACAGGTAGAGATCGTCATAAGGCTAGTCTGTATTTTCAATTACATCCTGGCATAAAACCTGAAGAAGAGTCGCCGCGTAGATATAGTCTCGGTGATGATATTACTATAACGTCATATTTGGAAGATGGAGTAGATGAGATATTAGACAGTTGGTATTCTCCAGATTATGGTATAAAGGTACCATCTAAGGCAATAAGATTTGAATCTTATTTAAATATTCCACATAAGATCTATACTGTGATAGATCTAGGGCCTAATGAGCCTTTATCAAGGCAAGGTGTGGAAAAACTGATCGAAGGGTATGAAGAGAGTGTCTTATTTAGGTAAGAAAATACGAGATTTGCATCGATCATATATATTAGTAACTGATAGGAACATGGCCTACACACTTCGTTCGATTGCAAGAAAGTCGCAGGAGGGTAGGAGTAAACATGCGCTATATCCTGAAACTATCTATATTGTTGTTAATAACAGTTGTAATCTTAAGTGCAAGATGTGTGACTATGGTCAAGGAGACAGTGGTTTTCAGTTCTATAAGATGACAAAGAGGAACGGTCCTGGAGAACTGGATATCGCAAGATTAAAGGTTTTAATCGATGAGGTGAGAAGTTTTAGACCGCTGATTGCAGTTACATCAACCGAACCTCTTATGTATAAAGATATACTTGAATTCTTAATATATGTCAAATCCAAAAAACTGAAGATGCAAATTACTACAAATGGTTTTCTCTTGCCAAGGTTTGCCGAAGAACTTGTCAAAGATGGTTTAGACATATTGTGGGTTTCATTAGACGGACCGGAATCAGTCCATAATGAGATAAGAGGCAATAAGGAGAGCTACAAGAACGCGATTGAAGGCATACAACGCATAATCTCTTATAAACAAAAGAATAATAAGAAAAAGCCCGCTATATATATCAATTACACTATAACCGATCATAATTATCATTGTCTCTATGAATTTATGAAGGCTATCGACGGTTTAGATCTTATCTCAATCAATTTTTCACATATGAACTATATATCTAGAGATATTGCAGATAGTCATAATAGTAAATTCTCGGATATTTGCAAGGCATATCCGAGTAGTATATTATCAACTAGACCTGAAAATGTAGACACACAAACATTATTAGAGCAGATTCAGCTTGTTAAGAAACATTATCCAGAAAAAGCATATTTTGTGCCAGATTTGAACTTAATGGATGAGCTTGATACTTATTATAAAAGACCAGAGATCTGCTTAGTCTCAAAAGGGCAATGTTTAGTGCCGTGGCGGGCGGCGCAGATCTTGGCAAATGGTGATTGTGTTACAATGACAAGATGCTATGACCTTGTATTTGGTAATATCTATAAAAATAGTTTTAAATCGATCTGGAACGATGAGAGATATAAGCAATGGCGAAAAGTTTTATCTAAACATGGTTCGTTTTTAGCATGTTCCAGATGCTGTGGTATTTTTTAAGAATCCTAGACTATTATGAAAAGATCTAAAAAGACGATATGTATCTTTGTTCAGAATAATGCCGCTCATGATCCTAGAGTATCTAAGGAAGCACGGATCGCCTCAGAGTATGGTTATAATACCATCGTTATTGGTATATATGACAGGACCCTCCCTGCGATAGAGAAGAAAGCCTTATATACTATTGTACGAGCGAAGATATTTATATTCGATAATTTACGAAATGTATATAGAAAATTCAAGATAGGCTCTAAGCATAATTCGGGTAATTTAGCGCCTACCGGGTTTACCAGCCAGAGGCCGAATATAGCTTTAAGAATTTTGTGGTGGTTCACTAGTAATTTTGAACGTCTTTTTCGAAATATTGTTTTTGTTGTAGCTGCCAAAAGATATAGTCCTGATATCTGCCACTGCTCGGATCTCGATACTTTATTGGCAGGTTTTGTTCTTAACAAAATTATAGGTTCTAAGGTGGTCTATGACGCGCATGAACTATATGAGAGCCAGAGTCCCCATTCTCCAAAACTCTGGAAAGAGATCTTATTGTTTTTAGAGAGAAGACTCGCAAGGCGTGTATCTATAGTAATAGGTGTTAATGAGCATATAGCTAGGACGATAAGCGAACGCGCTAAGATTCGCAGTTACACTGAAATTTTAAATTGCCCATATCACAGGCATATCGATAAGCCTGCAGATGATCTATGCTCTGTGGCTAACGGAAAGATAAAAGTTCTCTTTCAAGGAGCGTATATGCCATTTCGTGGCTTAAAAGAGCTTATAGAAAGTGGACAGTTTATTAGAGATGCGGTAATTATCTTGATGGGCTATGGTTCTATGGAGAGAGAGCTTAAGCGTTTAGTTACGCGTCTTAAGTTAGGAGATAAAGTTTTCTTTTTGGACCCCGTGCCGATGGATAAGCTAACTGAAGGGGCGATTGGGGCAGATGTGGGTATCATTCCTTATCTACCGGTCTGCGCCAATCATCTATATTGCACTCCTAACAAATTTTTTGATTATATGCATGCGGGCTGCGCTATACTTGCCAGTGATCTTCCAGAATTGCGGCGCCTTGTAATCAACAACAATATAGGCGATCTTTTTGATGCTAACAACCCTAAAGATATAGCGAATAAGATAAATAAACTCTCTGAGAACAAGGAAGAGCTGTTTGCTATGAAAGAGAGATCTAGAACTTTAGCTAAAGAGAGATATTATTGGCAGAAAGAGGGCTTAAAACTGGTAGATGTATATGACAAGTTACTAGGGCTCAAGGATGAGTGAAAAAGATAAGGATCTTATAAGATCATGTGTGGTATCGCGGGTATATACAATAATTCAAAGACAGTAAATCCTCTCCATATAAAGGAGATGACAGATAAGATGCGTCATAGAGGGCCGGATGACGAAGGTTTTCTTGCCTTGAATGTAAAGACAAAGGAGTTTGATAGTCTAATAGGTGGTGATAGCAGAATAGATGGCCAGAGAATCGAAACATACAAAAAGCGGTCGCATCTTTTTTTAGGCCATAGAAGATTAGCGATAATTGATACCTCATCCATGGGGCATCAGCCTATGAGTAACAAAGATGGGACATTGTGGCTCATCTTTAATGGGGAGATCTATAACTATATAGAGCTGCGGGAAGAGCTGTGTGGCCTTGGATATAGTTTTAAGTCCAATACTGACGCGGAGGTATTATTGGCGGCATATGAAACCTGGGGCGAGGATTGTCTTAAGCGATTTAATGGAATGTGGGCTTTTGTGATTTATGATAGAAGGAGAAATATCCTCTTTGGCTCTCGTGATCGTTTTGGCGTAAAGCCTTTATATTATTATATCGATAAGGATTATTTTATCTTTGCATCAGAGATAAAGGCGTTGTTACTCCCATTTATTAAGAGGGAAGTGAATCCCAGAGCTGTTTTTGACTATCTTGTTTTGGGCTTGGAGGAGAATGAATCAGAGGGATTTTATAAAAATATACACGAGTTAAAGCCCTCATCTAATTTCATATATGATATCGGTACCCACAAGATTAGTACAGAAAACTATTATAGTCTTGAATATACGGATAGATGGGAGACCTTCAGTGAAAGCAAATCATATAAGTATATTGAAGGAATAAGAGAGCTTATCTTTAATGCTGTTAACATGCGGCTTAGATCAGATGTCCCAGTAGGGTCATGTCTTAGCGGCGGAATTGATAGTTCATCTATAGTGTGTGTAGTAAATAATATTCTTAAAGAGAGGAGTTTAGAGCAAGTAGGTAAAGAGCAGAATGTATTTACCGCTAGCTTTAATGATAGTTTGATTGATGAGAGCAATTGGGCTAAAATTGTAGTAGAAAATACGAAGACATCCTGGACAAAGACACTGCCCAATGCCAAGGAGTTTATTAAAGACCTTAAAGATCTAATCTATACGCAAGACATTCCATTCGGATCAACAAGCATATATGCGCAATATCGTGTGATGAAGATCGCCCGAGAAAAGGGCGTGAAGGTCCTGTTGGATGGACAGGGAGGGGACGAGGTCTTTACAGGATATCTGCCCTTTCATAGGGCTTTCTTTGAGGAGATGATAAAAAATTTCTCATTACTGCAATCTGTTAAAGAGTTCAGCAATATTCACAAAGGTAAAAAAGATATGCTCTTATCATTATCCAAGATGTTTATTACTAAATTATTGCCGCTTAATTATTTGAAAGCTGCCTTCAGAGCGCGCAAACAGATGCCTAGGCATTTAAATAATGACTTTTGGGCTCTCCATTCTAATAGAATAGAGGAGAAGAGGGGCCATGCAACCACATCTTTAAATAAGATGCTGCATACTTATATGAGTGGACCCTATTTAAAATCACTCTTACGATATGAAGATAGGAATTCAATGAGGTTTTCTATAGAAGCGAGGACTCCGTTTGCTGATGATATTGATCTTATTGAGTATCTCTTTTCGATCCCGTCTGTCTATAAGATACATGACGGATGGAGTAAGTTTTTGTTAAGGCAATCTATGGAAGGCATATTGCCTGATGCGATAAAGTACAGGAGAGATAAGATAGGATTTGCCACCCCAGAATATAGGTGGCTAAACGAGTCAAAGGATAATATAAGAGATTATATAACAGATGATCTGAATGAATTTATAGATACTAAACAGTTACTTAATAATTGGGAAACGCTTATTAAGAGTCAGCCGAGGCAAGGCATTACCCCCATATGGCGTATAATAAATTTAGGTATTTGGAAGAAAGTATACGAACTTTAATTCTATATATCTAAAAAGATACAAATAGCCCAAATTTAGTCTTCTGCCTTAGTTGTAAGATCACCCCTTAGAATTTATTTGACATGTGGTATTATTGTGATATAATCTCTGACTAAGTACACTAAGTATAATATAACCCCTCGCAGCTTACGTATAGATATGGGTGGCTCGGGATTCAATTCGCACATATGATTTATGTCGTGTGGAGTTTATTCTCTGCAGTTTTGGCGAAGTGGGGCACTCCATAAATCATGTGCTCATTGAAGGAGAAAAGGCATGAGAAGTCGTGTCATTAAGCAGGGCATTGAGAGAGCCCCGCATAGGTCGCTTCTGTACGCTACTGGCGTTAGAAAGGACGATCTTAAGAAGCCGTTTATAGGTATAGCCTCTAGTTTTACTGACCTTATTCCAGGTCATGTTGATATGAGGCAGCTTGAGCACGCTATCCAGATGGGTGTTCGTTCGGGCGGAGGAGTTCCCTTTGTCTTTGGAATACCTGGCATATGTGATGGAATAGCTATGGGGCATGCTGGAATGAGGTATTCTCTCGCTTCTAGAGAGCTTATAGCTGATTGTGTTGAATCTGTTACAATGGCCCATGCCTTAGATGGCCTTGTTCTGCTTACAAATTGTGATAAGATCACACCTGGGATGCTTATGGCAGCTGCCAGACTTGATATACCTGCTATAGCGGTTACTGCAGGACCCATGGCTTCTGGTATGTATCAGATGAAGAGGCGTTCTTTTGTTAGAGATACGTTTGAGGCTATGGCAAAGAGGCAGAATAACGAGATATCTGAGAAGGAGCTAGAGAATCTTGAGATCTGCTCTTGCCCTGGCGCTGGTTCATGTCAGGGGCTTTATACAGCTAATACCATGGCTTGTGTTACTGAGACACTAGGTATGTCTCTACCTGGATGCGCGACAGCGCTTATGAACTCCGCTAAGAAGAAGAGGATCGCTTTATCAAGCGGCGAACAGATAGTAACGCTTGTTAAGAAAAACCTTACAACAAATAAGATCATCAACAAGTCCTCTATCTATAATGCCATTATGGTCGATATGGCACTCGGAGGTTCAAGCAATACAATGCTTCATATACCAGCTATCGCGCACGAGGCGGGCATTGAGGTGAGTTTATCTGAACTTGACGCTATATGCAAGAAGACTCCGCATATAGCTAACATAAGACCTGGTGGTGAATATTTTATGGAGGATCTTGAATATGCCGGTGGAATACCAGCGGTTCTAAAGAGATTATCTCCTAAGATCCACAATAATATAACTGTGACTACAAAATCTTTGAAGGATAATATAAAAGACGCGCCTATCAATGACGATGATATTATAAGAAGTCTTGATAAGGCCTACCACAAGGAGGGTGGAATAGCCATCTTAAGGGGTAACATTGCCCCAGATGGCTCTGTTGTAAAACAGAGCGCTGTTGATAAGGGGGCTATGACTTTTGTGGGAAAGGCTAGGTGCTTTAATTCTGAAGAAGAGGCGATGAAGGAGATAATGGCACATAAGATCGAATCCAGAAGTGTTATTGTCATCAGATACGAAGGCCCTAAAGGCGGCCCTGGGATGAGAGAGATGCTCGCTCCAACCGCTGCTATAGCTGGAATGGGTCTCTCAAAGGAGATAGCTCTTATCACAGATGGTAGATTCTCCGGAGGTACTAGAGGTCCATGTATCGGACACATATCACCGGAAGCTGCCTCAGGCGGTCCGATAGCGGTAATACGTGATGGCGATCTTATAGAGATAAATATACCAAAGAGAAAGATCGAGCTTAAGATCTCTAAAACAGAGCTTGAGAAGAGATTGCGCGCATTCAAGCCAAGGAAGCCTAAGGTTAAGACAGGTTATCTGGCTAGATACGCGAAGCTAGTGCATTCCGCTTCGACCGGAGCAATCGTTAACGTTTAACATAATTTTAGGATTAAGTCGTAAGGATTAAGAATTAAGAATTTGTTGCTGCGATACTTAATACTTAATACTTAATTTTTTATACTAAACAAGGATAATTTTAGGATTAAGTTGTAAGGATTAAGAATTAAGAATTTGTTGCTGCGATACTTAATACTTAATCCTTAATCCTTAATACTAAACGAGGATAATACCATGAAAATGAAGGGCGCAAAGATACTAATAGAGTCATTATTAAAGGAGGATGTCGAATGCATGTTCGGCTATCCAGGAGGTTCGGTCTTACCGATATTTGATGAGATATTTGAAGCTCCGATAAAATTTATTTTAACCAGGCATGAACAGGGTGCGGTACACGCTGCAGACGGTTATGCTCGCGCAACAGGCAAGGTAGGCGTATGTCTTGCGACTTCTGGACCTGGAGCTACCAATCTTGTTACCGGTATTGCTACCGCATTTATGGATTCAGTGCCATTGGTTGCGATAACAGGTCAGGTTAAGACTTTTCTCATTGGAAATGACGCTTTTCAGGAAGCGGATGTTACTGGTATAACCCGACCTATCTCAAAACATAACTACCTTGTTAAGGATGTTAATAACTTGGCTAATATTATAAAAGAGGCGTTCCACATCGCTAGAAGTGGAAGGCCCGGGCCTGTTGTTATCGATCTGCCTGTTGACGTTACAATGGCAGAAGCGGAGTTTAGCTATCCTGACGAGGTTAACATAAGAAGCTATAAGCCCGTTTATTTTGGCCATAGTGGTCAGATAAAGAAAGCTGCCAATGCTATTAAGGAATCTAAAAAACCTGTTATATATGCCGGTGGAGGAGTTATTATCTCAGAGGCGTCTGATGAGCTGACCGCCCTTGCGCGAAAGACTAACATACCTGTTACAACCACATTGTTAGGTTTGGGAGCTTTTCCTGAGACCGATCCGCTAGCTTTACATATGTTAGGTATGCATGGAACCGTTTATGCTAATCACGCTACGATGGATAGCGATCTTATCATAGCTGTTGGAGCAAGGTTCGAAGACAGGGTTACTGGAAAGCTCGATACATTTGCTCCGCATGCTAAGATCATTCATATAGATATAGATCCATCTAGTGTTAGTAAAAACGTCCATGTTCATATACCTATCGTTGGTGACGCCAAGAATATCTTAAGTGAATTGATTAAGATAGTTGAGAAGCCTGATACTCAAGCGTGGCTGAATCAGATAGATGAGTGGAAGAGTAAAGGGTCTTTAAAATATGGAGAAAGCAGTGAGATAAAACCTCAGTATGTTGTTGAGCAGATCTACGAAGCTACTAAAGGTGATGCTATCATAGTTACTGAGGTTGGCCAGAATCAGATGTGGGCTGCTCAGTATTACAAGTACACCAAACCGCGGACTTTTATATCCAGCGGCGGGCTGGGTACTATGGGATATGGTTTTCCAGCCGCTATTGGCGCGCAGATGGGTGCGCCTGATAAGGTAGTCTTTGATATTGCCGGAGACGGCAGTATACAGATGAATATTCAGGAGTTATCAACCGCTGTTTCGAATAAACTTCCGGTTAATATAGCTATATTGAATAACTGTTATTTGGGGATGGTACGACAGTGGCAGGAGCTATTTTATAAGAAGAGATACTCGCATACATGTCTTGAGGCAGGATGCCCTGACTTTGTTAAATTAGCTGAGGCATATGGAGCGCTAGGGATGAGGATCTCTAAGAAGGAAGATGTTAGAGCTGCTATTGATAAGGCTGTTAATTCAAAGAATACTGTGGTCATGGATTTTCTTGTTGATAAGGAAGAGAACGTTTGGCCAATGGTTCCAGCTGGCGAGGCGATCAACCGCATGATCGGGGGAATGGCTTAATTCGGTTTTCGGTTAGCGGTTCTCGGTTTTTCCGCCAAAGGCGGACCCGCCTCCGGCGGGCGTAACTACCGCACACCGTAAACCGCACACCGAACCATAGAACAAGGATAAAAAAATGAAACATATAATATCAGTTTTAGTTGAGAATAAGTTTGGAGTTCTGGCACGCGTTTCAGGCCTCTTTAGCGCAAGGGGTTTTAATATAGACTCATTAGCTGTAGGCGTGACAGAAGATCCTACAATATCCCGCATGACGATAGTTGTTAAAGGGGATGACAAGACTTTAGAGCAGGTTAAGAAACAGCTTAATAAGCTCATAGATGTTATCTCTGTAGGAGATTTTGCTAATAAAGAGCATATTGATAGAGAGCTTCTTTTGATAAAGGTCAATATTGATAAGGATGCAAAAAAAGCTGTTATTGACATATTAGAGAAAGCCCAGGCTACAATTATTAAGACAGCGGATGAGACTGTTACGGCGCAGATAGCTTGTGATCAGGACCAGATATCGGAGCTTTTCAGTAGTCTTAATGAGTATGGCATTAAGGAGATAGTCAGGACAGGCCGTATCGCCATGGCGTTGTAACGCGTAATACAAACGTCTTCGGTTATCGGTTTGCGGTTAGCGGTTCTCGGAAAAACGTTGGCCGTAAACCGCACACCGAAAACCGTAAACCGAATTTATATCGGTTCCCAGAAATGCAGTAGCCGTAAACCGTAAACCGAAAACCGAACACCGAACTATAGAACAAGGAGCTGCAAATGGCAAAGATTTATTATGACAAGGACGCGGATCTAGAACTTCTAAAAAGTAAGAAGGTGGCAATAATAGGCTATGGTATTCAAGGCAGGGGCCAGGGCCTTAATTTAAAAGATAGCGGTATCGATGTTATTATATCTGAGTTGGAAGGCACGCCAAATTATGAGCAGGCTATCAAAGATGGTTTTAAGCCTGTTTCAGCGCAGGAAGCTGCCAAAGAGGCTGATATAATTCAGATATTGACCCAGGATCATGTTCAGGCAATGGTTTATAATGAATCTATAGCGCCAAACCTAAAAGATGGAGATGCCCTGGTTTTTTCACACGGATTCAACATACACTTTAAGCAGATAGTTCCTCCAAAGAACGTGGATGTTCTTATGGTAGCGCCAAAAGGTCCTGGCGCGCTAGTAAGGCAGATGTATGTTGAAGACAAAGGCGTTCCCTGTCTTATCGCGATATTTCAGGAATTTAGTGGTAAGGCGCTGGAAATAGGGTTAGCATATGCTAAGGGCATAGGTGGTACTAGGGCAGGCGTAATTGAGACAACGTTTGCTGAGGAGACAGAGACAGATCTCTTTGGTGAGCAGGTTGTTCTATGCGGCGGCGCTACAGAGCTGATCAAGGCGGGCTTTGAGACGCTCGTTGCTGCCGGTTATCAGCCTGAAATAGCGTATTTTGAATGTCTGCATGAGCTTAAGCTCATAACAGATCTAATTTATAAACATGGCATAACAGGTATGCGTAATCGCGTATCTGATACTGCTGAGTATGGTGACTATTCTCGGGGCAACAGGGTTGTGGATCAGAAGACCAGAGATACAATGAAGACTATATTATCTGAAATACAGTCTGGTAAATTTGCCAAAGAGTGGATCGATGAGAATAAGAACGGCAGAAAGAACTTTAATTCTATGCGAGAGAAAGAATCTCAGCATATGATAGAATCAGTGGGCAAAGAGTTGCGTGAACTTATGCCCTGGATGAAGAGCGAAGAATAAACGTTTCGTATCTCGTTGTTCGTATCTTGTATCTCGAAAAAACACTTGAACGAGAAGGAGGCGAGATACGAGATACGAGATACTAGATACGGAAACATGTGAACAAGAAGATAGCTAGATACGGAAACAGCAGAACAAGAAAAAACAAGTGGAACTAGCTTAAGCGAGATACGAGATACTAGATACGAGATACGAATTATGAAGAAAGACATAATTATATTCGATACAACGTTAAGAGATGGTGAGCAATCTCCAGGGGCAAGTCTTCAGCAGAACGAGAAGCTTGAGATAGCTCTTGGGCTTGCTCGTCTTGGCGTAGATGTTATTGAAGCTGGTTTTCCAATAGCATCACCAGATGATCTTGCGGCTGTTAAGCTGATAAGTGAGCGGGTAAAAGGACCTATTATATGCGGTCTTGCGCGTTCTCTTAAAGAGGATATAGACGCTGCTTATGAAGCTGTAAGACATGCTCAGCGTCCCCGTATACATGTTTTCTTGGCTACATCGAAGATCCATATGAAGTATAAGCTTAAGAAGGCTGAAGAAGAGATACTTAGGCAGGCTGTCGAGGCTGTCGACTACGCAAAGAGTTATGTGAATGATGTTGAGTTCTCGCCGGAGGACGCGTCTAGAACTCACCCTGATTTTCTCTTTAAGGTTCTTGAAGAAGTTATTAACGCGGGAGCAACGACTGTAAATATTCCTGACACCGTGGGATACGCTATACCTGAAGAATTTGGGAGGCTTATATACAACATAAAGCGAAGAGTGCCAAATATCAACAATGCTGTAATAAGCGTACATTGTCATAATGATCTTGGCTTGGCGGTCTCCAATTCATTGGCTGCGGTTACATATGGAGCTGGCCAGGTGGAATGTACTATAAATGGTATTGGTGAGCGCGCTGGAAATGCTTCTCTTGAAGAGATAGTCATGGGAATGAAGACCAGAAAAGATTTTTTCAATAATAAGACAGGTATAAAATCAAAGCATCTATATGAAACATCGCGCATGGTAAGCAGGCTCACCGGAATTCTTATACAGCCTAACAAGGCTATTGTGGGATCGAATGCCTTTGCTCATGAGGCGGGAATTCATCAGGACGGTATCTTAAAGATGCCAGCTACCTATGAGATAATGAAGCCTCAGGATGTGGGTTTTGGCGAAACCAAACTTGTTCTCGGTAAACATTCTGGCAGGCACGCGCTTTCAGTTAGACTTAAAAAACTCGGCCATGATCTTAAAGGCGATGATTTAAAACGCGCGTTCGAAAAATTTAAGAAACTGGCTGATAAGAAGAAGAATATATATGATGAGGATCTTAATGCGATTATCGAGGATGATATTGCGTTGATGCCAGAACTCTATAGACTTGAGTACCTCTATATTGAGGGAGGAACTCAATCGGAACCTAAAGCTACTGTTAAGGTCAAGTTCAAAAATAAGAAGATAGATGCGACAGCTACAGGTGATGGACCCGTAGATGCATGCTATAAGGCTATAGATAAGATAACCGGCCTTAAAGGCAAACTACTCGATTATAGTATAAGATCTATTACCAGCGGCAAAGACGCCCTTGGTGAAGCATCTATAAAGATAGAGATAAAGGGCAAAGTTGTCTCTGGCAGGGGTACGAGTACGGATGTAATCGAAGCAAGTGTTAAGGCATATCTTAATGTTATAAATAAGATATTCTCATTCCATCCGCAGAAGATCAAGCAGTGCCTATAAGAATCTTTTCTTATGAAAAAGAGAGATGATTACATGATTTATGGCATCATAGGCTGTCCGGTTGAACACAGCCTCTCGCCTTTTATGCAGAACGCTGCCTTTAGAAAATTAGATATAGAGGCAGCGTATCTTCCTTTCCGCGTCAATAAGGGAAAACTGAAGTCTTTTATCTCTTCTTTGCGAAAGAGCAGGATATCAGGTTTCAATGTTACTATACCTTACAAGTCAGATGTTATTAAACTCCTAGATAAGATAGATCCGATAGCTGCTAAGATAGGGGCTGTCAACACCGTGGTTGTGAAGAATAAGAAATTTATAGGTTACAATACCGATAGCCCTGGATTTATCAGAAGTCTCAAGGAAGATCTTAAGATCAATCTTAAGAACAAGAGTGTTTTTGTAATAGGCGCTGGAGGCGCTGCCAGGGCTGTGGCGTTTGGGCTCATAGGAGAAGGCATACGAAGTATCTATTTATTCGATGTGATAAAAAAGAAAGCAGATGCTTTAGCGAAGGATGTTCGTGGATATTCATCTTATTGCGATGTAGTTAGCTCCTCTAGAGCCCAGATAAAAGAATCCCTCAAAAACTGCGGGCTTCTTGTCAACTGCACGCCGCTTGGAATGCGTAAATCAGATCCATTACCGATCGATCCCAGATTGCTGCGTAAAGGGCTTAAGGTATATGATATTGTATATACTCCTTTGGTGACAAAGCTTATTCGGGTTGCGCGCAAAAAGGGCATAAAGGCTGTTGGTGGCGCTGGCATGCTTCTTTATCAAGGGGCAAGCGCTTTTGAGCTGTGGACTAAGAAGAAGGCCCCTATCGAGTTAATGAGAAAGGAACTCTATAATAGATTGAAGTGAGATCCTTCGGCCTTACGGCCTCAGGATGAGGCCTCCTTACACGAAACAATGCGTCGAGGCCTCACTTAACAAAGAGGAGAAGATGATACTTTTTTTTACAATTGTTTTTGCTCTTGCTATAGGAAGCTTTTTAAATGTATGCATATATAGAATGCCGCAGGAGAAGTCGGTGGTCATGCCCCGATCTTTTTGCCCGAAATGCAAACACATTATACCGATATATGACAATATCCCTATTTTAAGTTTTATAGTACTTGGGGGCAAGTGTCGTTTTTGCAAAGAGAGGATCTCTGTAAGGTATCTGATAGTTGAGCTGTTAACAGCCCTTACGTTTGTCACCCTGGTAACTCAGCTAGGATTAAGCATCACAACCATTATCTATATTATCCTTTCTTGCGGACTTATAGTCGCTACCTTTATAGATTTTGAACATCAGATTATTCCGGATGAGATAACATATGGGGGTATGGTTTTAGGACTTATAGCTAGTGTCGCGTTTCCACAGCTTCATGATACAGCCAATAGACTGCACGCGCTCTTCTTCTCTTTTATCGGACTTCTAACAGGTGGCGCTATAATCTATCTTACCGGAGTAGCTGGTAAACTGATATTTAAGAAAGATGCCATGGGCGGCGGGGATGTAAAATTCCTAGCTATGATAGGGGCATTCTTAGGTTTTAGTAACGCTATATTCATATATTTCTTAGCGCCATTTTTTGGATCTGTGGTAGGGATTATTGCCAAGATCAAGTTTAAGGCGGATATAATTCCTTATGGCCCATATCTTTCATTGGCGACTTTTATTGTTATTATCTGGGGTGATAAGATCATGCGGATCTTGTTCCCATATCTTTAGTGGATACGAATGTTTTCGGTTATCGGTTCTCGGTTTTTCCGCCAAAGGCGGACCCGCCTCCGGCGGGCGTAACTACCGCGCACCGTAAACCGAACACCTAGTTTTAGAACAAGGAGGAACAATAATGTTACGTTACTTAACAGCAGGCGAATCGCATGGTGAAGCGCTGGTTGCTATACTTGAAGGCATGGTAGCTGGTTTAAAGATAGATCAGAGCAAGATAGATAAGGAGCTTAAGCGTCGTCAGCAGGGCTATGGGCGTGGCGGGCGTATGAAGATTGAGTCTGACAGAGCAAATATACTCTCTGGTATACGAAAGGGCTCTACCTTGGGCAGTCCCATAGCTATTATGATTAAGAATAAAGATTTCAGTATTAACCGATTGGCAGCGGTCACTTCTCCACGACCCGGACACGCGGATCTAGCTGGAATATTAAAGTATAATAGCAAAGACGCGCGGGATATATTGGAGAGAGCAAGTGCCAGAGAGACTGCGGCTAGAGTAGGGGTTGGCGCTATATGCAAAGAGTTCTTGTCAGAGTTTGGGATTAATATATTTAGTCATATCACTTATCTGGATGGTGTTAATGCCGCTACAAAAAACCTGTCATTTGACCAGATAATAAAAAAGGTCTCTAAGTCTAAGCTAAATTGCGCGGATGAAGGGGCTGAATCTCTTATGATAAAAAGAATCGACACCGCAAAGGCGAAAGGTGATACTCTGGGGGGAGCTTTTGAGGTTATCGCGCTTGGCCTTATACCAGGTTTAGGCAGTTGTATGCATTACGACAGAAAGCTCGATGCAATAATAGCCTTTGAACTTATGTCTATGCAGGCGATAAAAGGTATTGAGTTTGGCGCGGGCTTTAATGGCTGCAGATCTTTTGGATCACAATTTCACGATCCTATATCTATCAAGGGTAAGAGTATTAAGAGGGTAAGAAATAACGCGGGCGGCATAGAGGGCGGGATGAGTAATGGCCAACCGATTAGAGTAACCTGCGCTATGAAACCGATCGCGACTCTTCTTAACCCATTAGATTCCATTGATATTAGGAAGAAGATATCACAGAAAGCGGCTGTTGAAAGATCAGATATCTGCGCTCTGCCAGCAGCGTCTGTAGTTGGTGAGAATATCATGGCTTTTGTGCTTGCCCAAGCTATGCTTGAGAAGTTTGGTGGCGACTCACTTGATGAGACAAAACGTAATTACAAGAGCTACGTGAAGAATTTGCCTTTCAAGTAGTTGTTGTAATATTGTCTGGCAAATAGCTGTAAAAATATGTATATATCAAAGAAACCAGAAACCAGAAACCAGTAACCAGAAACCAGAAGATACCAGATATCAGGAAAAACTAATCTGGAAACTGGCAACTGGCAACTGGTTATTTATCGAATCTTCTTGTTTTTAACAGGAGGAACGGTTCATGAAAAACATAGTGCTAGTCGGATTCATGGGGACAGGAAAGACGAGAATTAGTAAAATTCTCGCCAAGCGTCTTAAGCGGCAGCGCTTGTGTATTGATGATATGATCGAATGGAAGATCGGAAAACCCATATCCCGAATATTTACAGAAGATGGTGAAGAGTATTTTCGAAAACTTGAATCAGAGATGGCGGCATCTGTATCTAAAGATAGGAATGCTATTATAGACGCTGGTGGTGGAATAGTTATAAATGAGTCGAATGTCAGGCGCTTGAAGGAGCATGGCATTCTTTTTTGCCTTAAGGCAAGACCAGAGGTGATATACGATAGGGTCAAGGCGCATGCTCATAGGCCTTTATTAAATACAGAAGATCCTGTTTCAAGCATAGCTAAGTTGCTTAAAGAACGTGATAACCATTATCAGCGCGCTGATTATACTATAGATACCTCTGATCTTAAACCTATTGAGATTGTGGATAAGATCATAGCTATAGTAGATGAGCATGAGTCTGATAAGAGAAGCCATCTTGTATTAACGTAAAAAAACTTATGAATATAGATAAAAGAGATCTCATCCTGCTAAACATGACGCAGGTTATCGGGTTTAAGAAGCTCAAAGCGCTTTTAGATGAGTTTAAAACTACCGAAGCTATCTTCAGCGCCCCTATAAAGAGATTAGCTGCTGTTGAAGGAATAGGCCTGGCAATAGCAAAATCTATTAAATGCGCTAAATCCAAGTTTAATGTAGATAAGGAGATTGATTTAGCCCAAAGGCTTGGCGTAGATATAAGAACGATCTTTGATAATAGATACCCTGTTTTACTTAAAGGAATATTTAGTCCACCGATCGTTCTTTATATAAAAGGTGATTTTACAGATACCGATATCTTTTCAATAGGAATTGTAGGCGCCCGGGCTTGCACTCAATATGGCAGAAGGATGGCAAAAGAGGTAGCTGGCGAACTCTCCGATCACGATATAACAGTCGTCTCTGGTATGGCGCGCGGCATAGATACAGCCGCGCATAAAGGCTGTTTGTCTGCCGGCGGCAGGACAATAGCTGTTTTGGGAAATGGTTTGGCCTCTGTTTATCCGCCAGAGAATAAGAACTTAGCAGACCTTATAGCCAACAATGGAGCTTTAGTTTCTGAATTCCCGATGAAGACACCGCCTCACAAAAGAAATTTCCCTCAGCGTAACAGGGTAATCAGTGGACTTTCTAAGGCCATAGTTGTTGTTGAGGCAGCTAAGAAGAGCGGCGCTCTTATAACCGCGGATTTAGCAATTGATCAAGGTAAAGAGGTCTTTGCTATCCCAGGGCCCTGTGGTTCTTTGGCATCTGAAGGAACTAATAATCTGATAAGAGATGGGGCTAGGCTTATCGGCAATGCTTCAGAGCTTATCGAAGAATTAGGGGTTTTGTCTAAATCCAAATTATCTAAAAATAATGAGGTCGGTTTTAGCAATACGTTTGAAGAAAGTATATATGGCCTCTTATCTGATGAACCACATGATGAGGATGATATTGTTGAGAGTATCTCACTTTCCGCCAAAGGCTTAAAGAAGGCGCTTCTTGATATGGAGATGAAGGGTCTTGTTAAGCAGCTTCCGGGAAGGTTGTATGTGAGGGCATAGCGTACGCGTAATATACACGTTTTGTATCTCGTTGTTCGTATCTAGTATTTCAAAAAACAGCTGCACAAGACAAAAATGAGATACAGAAACACCAGAACAAGAAAAAACAAGCCGAACTAGTTTAAACGAGATACGAGATACTAGATGCGAGATACGAAAACATGTAAACAAGAAGGAAATAAGATACGAGATACTAGATACCAGATACGAAAAAAAGGGGGAAGCGTGAGAAAACGATTGTTAGTAGTTGCTGTCTCGGTTGTTATCTTTGGTTTTATTGTTAACGTTGTTCAGCCAGTATTTGCTATTGAACAGAAAGTCGATTACAGGCTTATGCAGAAGATAGAGAAGGCTGTAGAGAGCCTATCTAGTAAAAAGGGTAATGAGAGCAGACAAGCGAAGAAGAATCTTATTAAATGGGGAGGGGCATCTGTAGAGCCTTTATTAGAGGTAGCAAAAGACTGGAAAGGCCAGGAAGGCGCTCTGAGGGTTAAGTGTGTGGATATCTTGGGCGAGCTTAAAGATGATAGAGCTGTACCTGTTCTAATATCTGTTCTTGGTGAGAAGAAGATGACTATGAGATATAATGCGGCAAAGGCCCTGGGTAAGATAGGTGATAATAAGGCCGTGCCCGCGTTAATAAAACTGCTTAGTGACCCAGAATGGGAGGTTCGATTCTTTACAGTTGAGGCCATAGGAGATATAGGGGATGTTCAGGCTGCAAAACCTCTCTCCAATGTATTACTAAGCGATTCCAACAAAGAAGTTAGGCTTGCCGCTGTTGAGGCGCTGGATAAGATAGACGCAAGATCAGAGACAGGCGTAGTTGTGGATGCTCTTTCAGATGATGACGCAAAGGTAAGAGGATATGCGGCAGAATTAGCAGCCAGCTGGAAGATCGTTGATGCCGAAGCGACCGTAGTTAACATGCTCAGAAATGACAGGGTTAACGTAGCGCGCGCTTCATGCGCACACGCTCTTGGTATTTACGGAAACATCGCATCTGTTCCCGCGCTTATACAGGCGCTAAGAGATGATTACAAAGATGTTAGGATATATGCCGAGCAGAGCCTTAAGAAGATCTCAGGGCAGAGTTATGGAAGCGATCAGGATGCTTGGAGCCGCTGGTTTGAGCTTAACAAAGATAAGACAGAATGATTAGCAGGAAGGCTTGTATGATTACCCGATTATCTTTAGCTTTAATTTTGATCTTTGGACCAGCTTGCTCTTTTGCATCAGGTGAGGATTCAAAACAAGATATTCAGATCGATGAGGCTATAAAAAACCTAGGCTCATACAAGGCCGCTGAAAAGAAACAGGCTATAGATGATCTGGTAAGCCTTAAAGATAAGGCAGTGGCTCCTCTTTTAGACACAGCAAAGGATAGCGCAAATCCCGAGCGTCTTAGGTCTAGATCTATATCTGTGCTTGGGCAGATAGGAGATAAGTCTGCTGTTAAAGATCTTATAATGTTACTTGATGATAAGAGTAAGAAGGTTAGGGGGGAGAGCGCATACGTATTAGGTAATATGCAGGATAAGAGCGCCCTGAAGGATCTGGTTCGTCTTTTAGATGATAAAGAAGATTCAGTCAGGTATTATGTGGTTGAAGCTATAGGTAAGATGGGTGATAAAACAATAGCATATGCTATTAGCCAAAGACTCTTAGTAGATCCAAGCGAAAGCGTCAGGTATAAGACCCTAGAAGCCCTGGATAAACTTGAGGCTAAGAAAGAGTACAGCACTATTCTTGGCGCTTTATCAGATCCTAATTTTGAGGTACGTTCCTATGCTGCTGAGCTATCGGGTATCTGGAAACTAGATGGGGCCGAGCGCAAATTAGCAAATATGGTATCAAGAGATGAAGATGAAGTAGTAAGAAGGTCGTGCGCCTTAGCGTTAGTCAATTTTAAGACTGATTCAAGCAAAAAGGCGCTGATAGAGGCGCTTGATGATAACGATGAGGCTGTCAGGGTTAATGCGCTTGTTTCACTAAATAAAATTACAGGTGAAGACTATAAATATAATCAACATAAATGGAGAGAGTGGCTTGGATCTAATGCTAATAGATAAGCCACCTGTTGGAATATGAATCCCGTTAGACTATGTTACCATAGATATGTTAGAAAGTAGTCTAACGGGATGAACCCCGCCCTTCCTAAGTATTAATACAGGTCGGGGTAGGATATAAGTAAATAAGAAATTTTATTGTAGATCGTTTGTTTATGTGAAAGGAAGAGCTGGGTGAAGAAAAGACTTGTTATAGTGGAATCTCCGGCAAAGTGCAAGACACTTGCTAAGTTTTTAGGTGATGAGTATGAGGTTACCTCGTCTATGGGGCATCTTATAGATCTTCCCGCAAGCAGTATGGGCGTAGATGTTGAAGATAACTTTAAGCCGCAATATGTTGTAATTCCCACGCGCAAAAAAATGATAGCGGATTTAAAGAAGTTATTCAAGGGTAAATCTGTTATATATTTAGCCACAGATCCGGATCGTGAAGGTGAGGCTATAAGTTGGCACCTTGCGCGCGAACTTGTTACAAAGAATCAGAAAAGTTCTAGGGTAGAATTTCATGAGATAACAAGGGAGGCTATTCTCTCCGCGTTTAAGAATCCTCGAGATATAGACATGGATAAGGTTAATGCTCAACAGGCCAGGCGCATATTGGATAGAATAGTTGGATACAATCTCTCCCCGTTATTATGGGAGAAGGTTGCCAGGGGCTTGAGCGCAGGACGAGTACAGTCGGTTGTGCTGCGTATAATTGTTGAGAGAGAAGAAGAGATTAAGGCCTTCAAACCACAGGAGTACTGGGACATAGAAGCAGAATTGAAAAAAAAGGATAAAGAAGAATCTTGTAAATTTATTGCCAAGCTTGCGCAGATAGAGGGGAAAAAGCCCAAGATCAATTCACAGAAAAAGTGCGACGTTCTTCTCGATATATTAAAGACAAAAGATTATATAGTATCAGGCTTAAAGAAACAGAAGAAGACCAGAAAGCCATCCCCGCCATTTATAACAAGTACGATGCAGCAGGAGGCCTTCAATAAGCTGCGGTTCTCCGCAAGTAGGACTATGAGAGTGGCTCAACAGCTATATGAAGGATTAGATCTGGGCGCAGAGGATAGCGCCGGACTTATTACATATATGCGAACAGATTCTACAAAGATATCTCAGGAAGCAAAGAATCAGGCACGAAACTATATAGAGAACAACTTTGGAAAAAAATATCTGCCAGCTGCGCCCCATGCGGCAAAATCGTCAAAGCAGAAGACTCAAGACGCCCATGAGGCAATAAGACCAACTTCTATTAATAGAACCCCTGATAAGATAAAGAAATATCTTAGTCTGGACCAGCTTAAGATCTACACTCTTATCTGGAAGAGATTTGTTCAAAGTCAGATGTCCTCAGCAATATTTAATATTAAGACAGTAGAGATACACGCTACGCAAATCGCTCAACGAGATAAGAAGTATATATTCCGGCTAGGTGGCAGCAGTATAATCTTCGATGGTTTCTTAAAGTTAAATGATAATACAGAAGATGGCGCTAAGGATACTGTACCTGAGTTAGAGATAGATGAGAACTTGGATCTTCTTAAGCTAATACCTTCCCAACATTTCACCAAACCTCCCCCCAGGTTTTCAGACGCCTCGCTGGTCAAGGAGTTGGAAGAACAGGGCATAGGCCGACCGAGTACATATGCCCCGATAATTATCACTATCTGTCAGCGTCAATATGTTGATAGAAAGAATGGGTATTTCTATTCGACAGAAGTTGGCACAGAGGTGACAAGGTTGCTGGTGAAACATTTTCCAGATATACTTAATGTGAGTTTTACAGCTCAGATGGAGAATGAGCTCGATAAGATTGAGGAAGGTGAGATGGATTGGGTGGCGGTGCTTAAGGAATTTTATGACCCGTTCTGCAAGGATCTATCTCAGGCAAAGATTAAGATGGAGGATCTTAAGAAGAGGCAGACACCTTCTGATATAAAGTGTGAGCTATGCGGCAAGAAGATGATATTCAGATGGTCCAGGCGCGGGACATTCCTGGGGTGTTCAGGATTTCCAAAATGCAAGAACTCTAAACCAGCAAAGAAGAACGAGGATGGTAAGATAGAGATAGTTGAGCCAGAGACTACAGATAAGGTATGCGATAAATGTAATAAATCTATGATCGTTAAGCGTTATAAGGACGGCAGGTTCTTAAGTTGCTCTGACTATCCGCAATGCAAGAATACAAAACCTTTTCCAACGGGGGTCAAGTGCACACAAGATCAATGTGATGGTGAGCTTGTTGAAAGGTATTCCAGGCACGGTCTCTTCTTTGGATGTTCAAAATATCCTGATTGTAAGTTTACAACTAGAAAGCTGCCAAAAGAATAGATGCGCAGATACGTAGATAAATTTATCAGATATCTTGAGATAGAAAAACAGGCCTCAAAACACACATTAACGAATTACAAGATAGATCTTAAAGCCTTCGAATCTTTTCTTGATAAGAAGAGAATAGAGGATGTAGACTATCTCTTATTAAGACAGTTTTTAGCCCACCTTAGGCAGAGGAAGCTTTCACGTTCATCAATAGCAAGAAATCTCTCGTGCCTAAGGAGTTTTTTTAGATTCATGGTTCGTGAGGGTCTGCTGAAATCAAACCCGGTAGCTGGTGTTGCTACCCCTAAGAGAGAAGCAAGATTACCTCATTTTTTACATGAGGAAGAGATAGCTAAGGTATTCGAAGTCCAGGCCTCAGATACCAGGGGCTTAAGGGATAAGGCTATAATGGAGACCCTATACAGCACTGGGATGAGGGTCTCAGAGCTTATCAACCTAAACTCCGATGATTGTGATTTTATAGGTGGGGTAGCTAAGGTCTTGGGTAAAGGTAAAAAAGAGAGATTTACACCTATAGGTGAGAAAGCTATTAAGGCTATAAGAGATTATACCAAGGCCTCTAGCGCACAGAGGGAGTCCGGGGTAAAGGCTATATTCTTAAACAATAGAGGTAAGCGCTTAACTGATAGATCTGTTAGGCGCATTGTGGACCGTTATATAAGTTTAGCGAGTATAAAGGGTAAGGTGTCGCCCCATACTATGCGTCACTCATTTGCTACTCATCTGCTTAACAGAGGAGCTGATCTAAGGGCTGTGCAGGAACTCTTAGGGCATGCCAATCTTTCAACAACTCAGATATATACACATGTTACTACTGAGCGCATGAAAGATATATATCAGAAGGCTCATCCGCGAGCCTAAATCGGTTATCGGTTATCGGTTTACGGTGTTCGCAAAATACACTAACTGCAGACTGCGTTTAACGAAAAATTAGGTTCGGTTATCGGTTTTTGGTTTACGGAAATGTATTAGCCGTACACCGTACACCGTAAACCGATAAAAATATGTCAATAATTTACAATATTATATTTATACTATTCGGGATATTCTATATACCCATATCTCTTTTAAAGAACAAGAAGAGAGAAGGCATCCCGCTACGCTTTGGTCTCTATTCCAAAGAGCTCATCGACAAGCTTTCAGAGAAGAAGAATATATGGATTCATGCGGTTAGTGTGGGTGAGGTCATGGCAATCTCCTCACTGGTATTGAAACTGAGAGAAGAGTATCCTAGCCACAGATTAGTGATAACAACTGTGACAGAAACAGGCAATAGTGTAGCGAAAAAATTGATAAAGAAGGATGAGGTCGTTCTTTATCTTCCTTTTGATCTTAGTTTTGTTGTAAACAAGGTATTTTCTTATATTAAGCCCCACCTTCTTATTATTACTGAGACAGAGCTATGGCCAAACCTGATTAGGATATCAGGGCTATTAAGAGTTCCGACTATGCTTGTAAATGGAAGGATCTCTGAGAACTCATTTAAGAGATACAAGCATGTAAGGCTGTTGATGAGAAGGTTCTTAAATAAGATAGACCTCTTTCTCATGCAATCTGAAGCTGATAAGGAAAGGATACTCTATCTTGGCGCCAGTGAGTCAAAGGTGACTATCTCTGGTAACTTAAAGTTTGACTCAGCCAATTTGTCCGATATCTCTGATGCGAGTCAAAAGGAGCTAAAGAGACTTTTAAATATAGAAGAGGACGAAAAGCTTCTTATAGCGGGTAGTACCCATCCTGGCGAGGAAGAGATGGTCTTATCCGCGTTCGATAATCTGCGAGAGAGATATCCTAAATTAAAACTTCTTATTGGACCGCGCCATGTTGAACGCGCCCCAGATATCGAAAAACTGATAAAAGACCACGGCCTTAATTCCGTAAGGATATCAGATGCTACAAACGAATCGGTTATCGGTTCTCGGTGTGCGGTGTCCGGCTCGCATCTTGACGAAAACCGAAAACCGAAAACCGAAAACCGAAACCTTAGTATAACGGTATTCATTCTCGACACCATCGGCCAGTTGAAGCAATTTTATTCCATTGCGGATATTGTCTTTATCGGTGGCAGCCTTATTAAAAGGGGTGGCCAAAATATCTTAGAGCCCGCCGCTCTTTCAAAGGCTATAATATTTGGCCCTTATATGTTTAATTTTCGCGATATTATAGAAATTTTTAAAGCGGATGAAGCCGCTATCGAGATACCTGACTCCAAATCTTTAGGTGGTGAGATCGCGAGGCTTTTGGATGATCCGTCTCTTCGCAAGAGATTGGGTGATAGAGCCAGATCTATAGTGCAGGAGAACAGGGGCGGCGTAGATAAGACTCAAGCGGCAGTAAAAGAAATTTTTAGTATTTATCCAAAAGAGTCTATAAGTAAAGAAGATTATAATTTTAGATTCTTCTTTTCTGATATGCTCACTTCTGGTGTGAGCAACATCTTCCAATTTATCTTAGTGGTCCCGCTTTGGCTACTGTCAGTTCTCTATGGGTTTATAGTAAAACTGCGCTTGTTTCTTTATAAGGCAGGGGTATTTAAGGTTCATAAATTGAAGGCCGATGTGATCAGTGTAGGTAATATTACATGGGGAGGCACAGGCAAGACCCCCCTTGTTGAGGCTCTTTGCGGGAGACTAAAGTCCCAAGGAAGAGATGTAGCTCTTTTAACACGGGGATATGGAGGCGATGAAGATAGGGCATTGCAAGATAATCTTTCTGATATTCCAGTCATTGCTGGAAAGAATAGGCTGAAAAATGCTTTATTGGCTCAATCTGAAGGGAAGATAGATCTCTTTATTCTGGATGATGGCTTTGGACATCTTCGCATAGATAGAAGAGTAGAGATCTTAACAATAAATGCTACAAACCCCTTTGGCCCTAAACGGCTTTTGCCTGCCGGGATGCTTCGAGAGCCTATTAAGAATATATCAAGAGCGGATATTATAATCTTAACAAAGACAGATCTTGTATCAGGCAGTAAGCTAGAGAGTGTAAAGGATACAATTAAGGGAGTCGATCCCTCCATAGATATATTTGAGTCAACGCATGAGCCTCTTGTATTTGTAGATAGCAACTCTAAAGAGAGAGAGCTTGAATATATTAGAGAAAAGAATATTTGCACTATATCAGGGTTGGGTGACAACAGCTCATTTGTTGATACTCTTAAGATGATAGGTTCAAAGGTTAGTTTAAGTTATTTTTTTATCGATCATCATAAGTATACGCGAGATCAGCTTAATAAGATTATCAAAAAGTGTGAGGATAGCAAGATCAGGACTATCGTTATTACAGATAAGGATTGGGTTAAGATAAGGGATCTAAAGATCTCGTTTTCGAATATAGAGGTGTTAGTTTTAAAGATAGGGATAAAGATAGAAAATGAAGAAATATTCATTAGGAGATTACTCTCTATATTACCTGGCTAGGCTTGTCTCTTTTATATTTAGACTGCTGCCTATCCCGTTAGTATTTTTTATAGCCAGGCGCCTTGGCGAGGCATCAATGTATTTAAATATGAAGCGCCGCAGGATAGCCTATGCTAATCTTAAGTCCGCTTTTTTGGGCCAGTATAGCCCAAAAGAGCTTAAGCGTATTTTGAGAAAGACATATGCTAATATAGGCCAGGGTCTTCTTGAGGTATTTCTTCTACCGAAGGTGGATAAGGCCTATATAGAGCGCTTTATCAGCTTTGAGAATTTTCAATACTCCAAAGAAGCTCTTAAGCGCGGCAAAGGCCTTATGTTTCTTACCGCTCATTTTGGCACCTGGGAGATGTCGCAGGCAGCTCTCCCATATATGGGTTATGCCGTTGTGAGTATAGCAAGAGAGCAGAAACCATACCTTCTGAATCAGTTATTAAATAGCTATAGAGAATCCAGAGGTTGCAAGATTATTTTTAAAGGCCTGGCTGTTAAGGAGGCATTTAAGACTTTAAAATCTAACGGGGTGGTTGGTATGTTGGTAGATCAGGACGCTGGTAAGGATGGTGTCTTTGTGAAGCTCTTTGGAAAAGAGGCCTCATGGAATCGCGGTATTATGGAGATTGCTTATAAGACAGGCGCGATAATAGTACCCGGATTTGCTATAAGAGAGAAGGGCCCCTCCGTAAGATTCAAACTCTCTGAACCGATAGATCTGTCAATATATGATAATAAAGAAGAAGCTATCATAGAGGGCTTTAAGCGATATTCCTCTATTTTAGAGGGGGTTATACGGGATAATCCTGACCAATGGCTCTGGCAGCACAGGCGGTGGAAGTCGTCTCCTGTGCGTGATGTGCTTATATTAAATGATGGAAGAACCGGGCATCTGCGTCAGTCAGAGGCGGTATTAAATATATTGCGTAATATATGGCAGAAGAAGGGGTATAAGAGAGAGGATATCAGGTCGAAAGTGATCGATATTAGTTTTAAAGGACCCTTCCTAAGAAAGGTCCTTGCTTTTGGTGGCAATTTTTCAGGTTCCTTTTGCATGGGCTGTGTAGGGTGTGTGCGTTCTTGTCTTAAGAAGGAGTCATCCGAGGCGCTTATTGGAAGTTACGCTGATATAGTGATCTCCTGCGGGTCATCTATAGCCCCCTTGAATGCTATTATTTCAAAAGAGAATAATGCTAAGAGTATTTTAATAATGAAACCGCCTATGCCTGGGTTGAAAAAATTCAACCTTGCTATTGTGCCCAAACATGATAACCCGCCTCTTTTAAAGAACGTTCTTATTACAGACGGCGCGTTAAATCTTATTGACCAGGACCGGATGGATGAGTGCAAAAAAGTTATAATGAGCAGGATCTCTGATCTAAGGAGTAAGGTGATCGGTATTTTACTTGGTGGAAGCGCTAAAGGCTATTCTATGGATCCCGATACTATTGGTAGGTTGATCGATGGCATATTAGACTCAGCTAAAGAGAATGATTGCGATATTATCATTACTACTTCAAGGCGCACCCCCGCTAAGGTTGAGGAGTTACTTAAAGCAAAACTTAGCAATGATAATAGGTGCAAACTACTTATTATAGCCAATGAGAATAATTTAAAAGGTGCGATAGAGGGCATATTATCTATATCTGATCTTGTGGTAGTATCTCAAGAGAGTATATCTATGATATCCGAGAGCGCTACCTCAGGGAAACATACTGTCGTTTTTCAGCAGAGTAAATGTTATAATAAAAGACATCAATTATTTTTAGAAAATTTAAAGGATAAGAATCACATTGAATTAGTTAGTACCAAAGAGATATCATCAGTGATTTCAGATTTTTACAAGAGCGGCTCCAAGCAGACCGTATTAAATGATTCAGGTAAGGTTGAAGAGGCGTTAGAGAGATTACTATGAACAGATAAACGTCATTGCGATTGACTTCGTCATTGCGGGGGAGTGTAACGACCGAAGCAATCCCAAATTTGAGATTGCTTCGTCGGCAGAAATGGAAAAGAGGGCCTCCCCGCAATGACGAGAGAGATGATAGCGTTTTGAATTTTGAATTTAATTTTTTAAATTTTCATTTTTAATTTTTAATTAACGTGAAGTTTACATAGAGTAAACTATGAATATACTCCAAATTCTTCCAGAGCTTAACATCGGCGGCGTTGAGACCGGTACTCTAGACCTAGCAAAGGAGCTTATAAAACAGGGTCATAAGGCTGTTGTTATCTCCAACGGAGGTGAACTGGTTAAGGAGCTAGAGCGTTGCGGAGGAGTCCACTACGTTTTGCCGGTGCATGAAAAATCCCCGATAACTATCTTTAGTATGGTCAGTAAGATAAAGGAGATAATAGAGAGAGAAGATATATCGATCGTGCATGCTAGAAGCAGGGCGCCGGCATTTTCAGCATTCCTTGCTGCCAGAGCTATGAAGGTAGCGTTTATAACAACCTGCCATGGGCATTATTCGCCTCATATATTTAGCAGGGTAATGGGATGGGGTAAATACATTATAGTATCTAGTAATGTGGTTGCCAGACACATGATAAATAATTTTGGAGTTCCAAGGTCAAAAATTAGGCTTATACCAAGGGGCGTAGACACTAGAAAATTCACTTATAAGGAGGCGGATCAGCATAAAAAAAAGAGAGAATATATTGTAGGTCTAATAGGTCGCATAACCCCTATCAAAGGTCATGTTCATCTTATCCGCGCGATCTCTAAGGTTATAAGATTTATGCCGAATGTAAAGGTATTGGTGATCGGAGACGCGCCGTCTTCAAAACCCGGATACAGGAATGAGCTCCAGGCTCTTACTAAACGTCTTGGGCTATCAAAGTATATTCAATTTATTGGAGAACGTCATGATATACCGCAGCAATTAAAAAAAATGGACCTTCTGATAATGCCATCTGTTGGAGAAGAGACATTCGGAAGAGTTATAATAGAGGCGCAGTCTAGCGGAGTACCTGTAATTGCTAGCAGGGTAGGCGGAATAATAGATATCATTGAAGATGGTGAAAATGGTCTATTAGTTAATCCAGCGGATTGGAGCGGGCTCTCAGATGCTATAATCAAGGTTTTAAAAGATAAGGATCTCAGAAAAAAACTCTCAGTAAATGGGCGAAGAAGTGTTGTAAAGAAATTTAGTCTATCTCAGATGTATATTAAGACACTTGATGTATATAAAGAAGCTATAAGTGATTTTCGTATACTTATTATGAAATGGAGCGCGTTAGGAGATATTATACTCTCGCTCCCCGCCTTAAAAGCCATAAGAGAGCATTTTCCAAAAGCGCGAATAAGACTGATCACCAGCAATCAGGGCCGCGGGCTTTTAAGTCGGTATCCGTATGTGGATGAGTTTATTATATTCCAAGGTTTTAAGGGTATCCGGGGAATTAAGGAGATTTTGGACATATCATCAGAGACAAGAGGCGGTTCAGCGGATATTGCAATAGATCTGCAGAATAATAAGAAGAGCCATCTTTTCGCGTTCTTATCATGCGCGCCGCGCAGAATAGGTTATAAGACCAAAAAGCTGGATTTTTTGTTAAACGAAAAAGTGGTCGGCCAGCGCATGGAGATGTCACCTATTAAGCACCAGTTTAAGATATTAAAGACCATAGGTATTAATTCTATTCCTAAATCCTGTGAATTTATTGTATCTGATAGTGAAATAGAATACGCTGATAGATTGCTAGCAGAAGGATGGGTTGCGAAGAAACAGCTTATAGTGGGTTTAAACTGTGGTTCAAGCAAGAGATGGAAGACCAAGAGATGGCCCACAAGGCATCTTGCCAAGCTTTGTGACCTGCTTGCTCAAAAAAGGGTGAGAGTTGTAATTACAGGAAATAAGGATGATAAGAATGAAGCTGAAAATATTATGATGTTGGCTAATAGTAAACCGCTGGATCTGACCGGAAAGACCGATATTATGGAATTAGCCGCTATTATTAAAAGATGCGCGGTTTTTGTTACCCCTGATTCAGCTCCGATGCACATAGCGGCCCTTATGGGCGTTCCCTTTGTCGCTCTCTTTGGCGCTACAGATCCAAAGAGACATCTTGAACCAAGCGAGCAATATAGAGTTATTTACAAGGATCTTAAATGCGCGCCATGTTATAAGACCAACTGTGATAATAAAAAATGCATGGAGGATATAACCCCAGAAGAGGTTATCTCTTGCGTTGAGGAGTTAATAGGCTAATGAAAGTACTTTTGCTTGCCACTCGTCTTAATCTTGGTGGGATAGGCATATATACAACTATGCTCGCGAAATTGCTCTCTAAAAGGGGGATCAATGTTTATGTTGCCTCCAGCGGAGGTGAGCTAGTAGGTGATTTAGAGAAGAATAAGATTGAACATATCTATCTTCCCATAGATACAAGCGCCGAGATAGGTCCGCACATGCTTATAAGTTATTACAAGCTTGCGCGTTTTATTCGCGATAACCATATAGAACTTATACACGCGCAGACGCGCGTAACTCAGGTCTTGGCGGAATTTCTTACCAGAAAGAGAGATATAATTTTTGTAAGCACTTGCCATGGTTTTTTCAAAAAGAGGTTTATTAGGCGTTTTCTGCCCTGCTGGGGTGACTACACCATAGCCATAAGCGATGCGGTACGCGAGCATCTTGTCAATGATATGAAAGTCGTTAAAGAGAAGGTGCGTGTTATATATAATGGTATCGATATAAGGCATTTTAGTAAGCAATATACTCAGCAAGATAAGACTATTATAAGAGAAGAATACGGCTTAAGGGATAATATGACGACTATTGGAATAGTAGCGCGCCTCTCTTCAGTCAAAGGGCATAAGTATCTCTTTTCCGCTTTTGCGCAACTGATCGGAAAATTGAAAAATCTTCAGCTTCTCGTTGTTGGAGGAGGCGATGAGTCATATCTAAAATTATTAAAAGCTCAGGTTAAATTACTTGGCATAGAGGATAAGGTAATATTTAGCGGGCCTTGTAGTGATACATCCATGCCTCTTGCTGTTATAGATCTATTTTGCCTGCCAACACTTCAAGAGGGTATGGGGTTGTCGATACTTGAGGCCATGGCAATGGGCGTTCCTGTTGTAACATCCAATGTTGGCGGAGTGTATACTCTTATAAAACATAAACATAATGGTTATCTGGTCGATCCTAAAGATGAGCATGGTCTGGCTGATGCTATATTATTCATGCTTACTGAGAAAGAGAGCAGGGATAAGATGGTCGAGCATTCTAGGGCTATAGCAAGGGATAAATTCAGCATGGATATTATGGCGAATAATGTCATTGAGCTCTACGAAGAAGCGATAGACATGAAAAAATCAAAGATAAAAAATCAAAATTGAAATTGAAAATTCAAAATTACAATTTAAAATTCAAAAATGAATTAAACTGTCGATTTTTTATAAATATTTTTTAATTTTACATTTAAATTTTTATTTTTTAACTTTTAATTTAAAATGATGAATCGTATACTCATTATAGAAGTCAATTGGGTCGGAGATGTTCTCTTTACAACCCCAGCCATCAGGGCTATAAGAGAATGGATGCCGGATGCGCATATAAGCGCTCTTGTTGCGCCTCGCTGTCTAGATATGCTTGAAGGTAATCCGCACATTAATGAGATAATAATATTAGATGAAGATAAAAAACATAAAGGCATCACTGGCAAATTAGCTCTTATATCTGAATTACGAGGCAAAAGATTTGATATGGTGATATCTTTTCATCGCTCTATGACCAGGATGTTGATATGCGCTTTAGCCGGGATTCCAAGACGTGTTGGTTACCATACGAGGAAACGCGGCTGGTTGCTCACCGATTCTGTTATTTTTAAAGAGAATGATATGCATAGAGTTGAACACTTTTTGCGTCTTGTAAGCTCAATTGGTATCCAAGCAGAGAATAAGAATTATGAGTTTTTTATATCAGATAATTCTATAAAAAAGTCAGACGAGATCTTAAGAGATGCTGGTATAGGAGATGAGGATTTTTTTGTAATAAATCCCGGCGGAAATTGGCTGCCTAAGAGATGGCCTGCCCAGAGATTTGCGGATCTTTGTGTTGAACTCAAAGATAAGTATGGCAAGAAGATTATTATAACCGGGGCCAAGAAAGATACTCCGCTAGCAGCTGAGATTATACGGCTTAGTAATAATTCCGCATTGAGTATATGCGCAAAGACTACGCTTAAAGAGCTTGGCGCAGTTTTGCGCAGGGCATCCCTTGTTGTAGCGAATGACTCTGGGCCTATGCATATAGCTGCGAGTCAGAGAACCCCGACCGTTGCTATATTTGGACCCACGTCTCCTAAAGTTACCGGTCCCTATGGCAGTTCTGATTTTATAGCGCTTCAAGAGTGGTCCGATTGCCCCATACCTTGTTATGCCGCATGCGAGGATTACAGATGCATTGAGGCTGTAACGGTTGAAGATGTGATGGAGGCGGTCGGGAGTCTACTAGAGAAAACATAACAAAGATTTCAATGCGCGGTGTTCGGTTTGCGGTGCACGGTGTACGGTAGTTACGCCCGCCGGAGGCGGGTCCGCCTTTGGCGGAAAAACCGTAAACCGAGAACCGAAAACCGGACCTGAACTTTACTTGAATAATATGATTGATAAATCAAAAGTAAAAAAGATATTGATGATAAGCCTCAGCAACATAGGCGATATTATTTTGACCTTGCCTGTTTTAGGTGTTCTAAATAGGGAGTTTCCGGATGCCACTATTACTGCTATGGCTGGTCCCAGAGGGGAAGAGGTTTTTGGGGCAGATACCCGGGTAGAGAATGTGGTTCTATATAATAAGCGCGTAAGTTTTTTTGATAAGCTCAAGCTCGGTCTAAGTTTAAGACGAGATAGATTTGATATGGTGGTCGATCTGCGAAACACCTTCTTCCCTTTGTTAATCTGGCCAAGATATCGCACACCATTTTTTATCAGATTTAAGAAGCAACTTCACAGCAAGGATAAGCATCTTAAGAGATTATCCGCTATGGGTATAAGTGTCGAAAAAGGATCATTCGCAATCTCTTTAAATCGAGAAGATAAATTGGGTGTTCAAAGATTGCTGAATGAGTCAGGCCTTCTGTTAGATGATAAGATGATAGCTGTTGCTCCTGGGGCAAAGAGCCATATCAAGCGCTGGGAGATAGACGGATTTAAGAAGTTGTGCGCAATGCTGACCAGAGAATTGAATGTTAAAGTCCTGCTTATAGGCGATGAAAGTGACGCGTTTATCACCAAAGATATAGCAGAGTCCGCCCCTGTGGATGTATATGATCTCAGCGGTAGGACTACATTAAGAGAACTAGCATATCTTCTATCGTTATGCAAGATGCTTGTTACCAATGATTCCGCGCCATTACATATTGCGAGCGCTGTTAAATTACCTGTGGTTGCGATATTTGGTCCAACAGATGAGAAGAGATATGGGCCGGTTTACGCTGAATCGAGCGTTGTTATCAGGAAGAACCTCAAATGCGCTCCATGCGAGACTGCGTTGTGTAAATATGATCTTGAATGTATGAAAGAGATTTCAGTGGATGAGGTTTTTGCCGCAGTGCGGAAACTGATGAATAATAAGCAAAAGAAACCAGAAACCTGCTGTCTTGAGTAACCAGAAACCAGTAACCAGTAACCAGAAGATTACCAGATACCAGAGTACAAAAAAATTTCAACTACAAATAGCGGACTGATTACTTGTCAAAAAAGGAATTAGTTCAACGCTATCTGGTTTCTGGTAACTGGCAACTGGTTACTATGGAATACATATGAACAGACCCGAATATAAACGAATCCTCCTCACGCGCACCGACCGGCTCGGGGATGTACTTCTTACCACCCCTGCTATAAAGGCTGTTCGTGACGCTTATCCCAACGCTTACATTGCCATGGTAGTCCGTCCATATACAGAGCTGGCCTTGAAGGGTAACCCTCATCTGAATGAGGTAATAGTCTACGACAAATATGGCGCGTATAGATCTACGGCCGGAAGTCTCAAATTCGCGAAGAGCCTGCGGGATAATAGGTTCGATTTAGTGATAATATTTCACCCTACAAATAGGATGCATATATTAAGTTTTCTAGCGGGAATTCCAAAAAGAGTAGGCTATGATGAGAGATTTTCATTTTTACTTACGGATCGTATAAAAAACCTAAAGCATGAGGGAAAGAAACATGAGTCTGAATATAACTTTGATCTACTAGATGTTTTGGGAGTAGAATCTTCTGAAAATAAGTTATACCTGACTGTGGATGGCGAAGCCCAAAAATCTGTTAACCTTTTACTATCAAAATATGGTGTTAAAGATAATGATAAGATTATAAGCCTGCATCCGGGGGCTAGCTGTCTATCAAAGATGTGGCCTGCTGATAAGTTTGCGCAATTAGCGGATAAGTTGATCGATAAGTATAATGTGAAGATAGTTGTAACAGGGGCAAGCGAAAAGAAGGATATGGATTCTTGCGAATCTGTTAAAAAACTTATGCAAAAAGAGGCTCTTTATTTTGTCGGAAATCTAAATATAATTGAACTTGGAGCGCTTCTTCAAAGATCCGCTCTTTTCATATCTAATGATAGCGGACCAGTTCATATAGCTGTTGCGGTCAATACACCAGTTATATCTCTATTTGGCAGAAATCAAGCAGGCCTAGGGCCGAAACGCTGGGGACCATTGGGGCCAAAAGATATCTCTTTACATAAAGATGTGGGTTGCGCTGGTCTGTGCCTTGCCCATGATTGTATACGCAAGTTCGAATGCCTGGAAGCGATCAGCGTGGACGAGGTGTTGGATGCGGCGGAGAAACTATCGAATATTGGAAAGCAATAGTAACCAGTTACCAGCAATATTGAGTAACCAGTTGCCAGTTACCAGATAACGTTAAGCTATTTCCTTTTTTGACAAGTAATCAGTCCGCTATTTGTAGTTGAAATTTTTTTGTACTCTGGTATCTGGTAATCTTCTGGTTACTGGTTACTGGTTTCTGGTTACTCAAGACAGCAGGTTTCTGGTTTCTTTAGCATGCCTGTCTTATGGTTTCTGGTTATTTAAGCGAACTAGTCCTTATAGTATTTATTTAAGTATTAAACTAATATGTTGTAAATACATTTCTTTTATGGTAATATAAAAAAAATTATCGGAATGTAAAAAATGCCACCTTTAATTACTACAATATATGTTGTAACAATAATTGTTAGTCTTGCTACAGCAGCAATTCTTGTCCATATGGCGCAACTCTCCGCCCGCGCGAAACTCCAAGCTCAAAAGAAGGATCGGGAAGGTGCAGTAGCTATGGAAGCTGATCAGCCTCAGGTTACAAAGGTCGCGGAAGAGCGCCCCTTGATGCAGACTATTTCAGAAGAGATTACCGGAATTGTAGAGTCTGGGGAGAAGAGATCCAAGCTGTCTAAGAAGATGTCAGACGTATTTGATAAAGAACTCCAAAAGCGGGTGGAGATTAGCACTCAAGATATTAACCGAAAATACAAATCTATAGTTGAAGATAGTATACATAATAAAGAGATAGCTTGGAAGAAATATAAGAAGGTTCTGGCTGATAAGAAGGAGACTGAGGCGGTAGTGCGCAGTATTGCCGAAGGGTTGGTTGTTGTAGACGCTAAAGGCAATGTTGTCATGATGAACCCCGCTGCTGAAAAACTGGTTGGTACTTCAAAGAAAGATCAGTTGGGTAGGCCTATTACGGATAATTTAAAAGACGAGCAATTAATCTCCATGGTAAGAGGTGGGGTTGACGGAGAAGAGAAGGATATAGAATTAATAAGCCAGGAAGATGAGACAAAAAAGATATTAAGATCCAGCAGCGCTGTTATAGAGGATGAGAATGGCCAGACCGTAGGCATGGTCTCTGTCTTAAGCGATGTTACTAAACAGCGGGAACTGGATCATATGAAGAGTAATTTTGTTTCTAATATTACTCATGAGTTACGAACACCCCTTGTTTCAACACAGAAGTCGATAACATTGCTCCTTACTAGAAGCACCGGCCAGATCTCGCAGGCCCAGGAGCATTTCTTAACAGTTGCGGATAGAAATCTTAAAAGATTAAGTATCCTTATAGATGATCTGCTCGATCTATCGAAGTTAGAGGCGGGTAAGATGGATATAGTGCCGGAGGATGTTTTAATAGGCAAGGTCATCTCTGAGGCTGCTGAAGGCTTGAGTGTCTGGGCTCACACGAAATCCATAGAATTAAGGCAGAAGGTTGCTGAAGGTTTGCCCGATGTCAATATAGATGCAAACCGTATAATACAGGTCCTAAATAATTTAGTAGGTAATGCCATTAAGTTTACGCCTGAGAAAGGGCATATTGATATAGAGGCCAGCTTGGATGGTGAGAGAAATGAAGTCAAAGTGACTGTGCATGATTCAGGTCCTGGTATAGCCAAGGAGAACCTTCCTAAGGTTTTCGATAAATTTTATCAGACCGGTGAGAGAAATTTCACTGATATTAGCGGAACTGGCATAGGTCTATCTATATCAAAAGAGATAGTGGGGCTGCATGGAGGCAGGATCTGGGTAGAGAGTGATGAGGGCCAGGGCGCGCGCTTTATTTTCACATTACCCGTTAAGTCGAGCTAATAAAATTTGTTGGATAGCCGGCTTTAATGGATACTAAGGTTCGGTTTTAGGTGTTCGGTTTACGGTTTACGTACACCGCACACCGATAACCGATAACCGAATACAATGGAGGTCACTGATTATGGATGAGAAGACAAGAGTTCTCTTAGTTGATGATGAGCTGGATTATACACAACCTATGGCCTTCTGGCTTAAATCAAAGGGGTATGAGGTCGATGTTGTTTCAAATGGTAAGAGCGCTATAGAGGTTGTAAGAGATAATCCCCCGGATATTATGTTTCTGGATCTTAAGATGCCTATAATGGATGGCATAGAGACATTGCGCAATATCCGCGAGTTCAATAAAAAAATACCGATTATAATCGTTACAGTAGAATATGCCAATGAGGATAAGTTTGAGCAGGCAAGGAAGCTTGGTAGCAATGGTTTCTTTCCGAAGAAGGGGAGTTTTGAAGAGCTGGAGAATACCATTGAAGTAACTCTTAGAATTCATAAGAGATCAAAATCAAAATAGATGAGACCTCGTTACACGAAAAGATACTGCGGGGCCTCAGTTAACTAGGAGGATAGCCAGTGCTAAAAATGCGATTATTTAATGTTAAGCGTCTGTATGCTTTCTGCGTTTTGACACTCAGCTT
>JBHPDT010000002.1:0-70353 GCA_042577545.1 Candidatus Omnitrophota bacterium
CTTTGTACACGTCCCCAATATTACAACTCATTACTCAATACTCACACTACGCAGCTTGCGAAATCTTATTCCGCGCCTGGACATACCCTAAAGCATCAGTGCAAACATCGCGCAGCAAAGCACCTTCGCGCGTCTTTACAACCTCATCCTCTGCGTGCATTAACTCTCTTATTGCAGCTGCCATATGGGGTTTCTCTGCTGGTTTAGTCCTATCTATCAAACCTAATGTGTTTTCAAGCAATCCTTTGCGCAATTGATCCCTAGCTCTAAATTGCATTTCTGCTGTATGTCGCTGGCCTATGTTATGAGCTGCCCTAAGGAGAACATAGTCAAGAACTATCGCCGCAGACCAGAGATCGCGAGCTTTCTTTGGCAAACGCGTTAGCTTTTTTGCCTCATAAGCTGAAAGATCATCCAATAGACGAACACCAAATAGATAGGCTGATCTTATCTCATTAGCTAAAAGACTCTTTCCATATCTGCTAAGTCTATCAAAGATAAGCCACTCTATATATGATCTTATTCTATAAAAAGATTTTATTGCAAGTTGAGGTGTACGATTAACAGCTGCAAAATCTGCTTTAAATAATAATTTTCTAGTATTATCAGAAATCTTCGCGCCATTTATTGAAGCGCCATAATAGATTCTACACACCCTAATAACAAATTCATTTGGCGTAGATCTACCTTGGCCAGTAACTCTTCTTGCAACAGCTTCCCATGCTTTGTCCGACTCATCTGTTAACTTTAACATTTCTAACATTTTCATAACCTCATCTGCCAAAATATCGCGATACAGACCCTCAATAAAGCATACCACCTCTGGTGTCACAGTAATCTCTCTGCCCTGTTTATCTCTTTTACCAAGCATTTGTGGATCACTATGCCATATGGGCTGAAACTCACTGCTTAGCCTCTGCTCATTCGGAAGATCTGCCCATTCGAATAATCTATCTCTATAGCGCTCTAGTTTTTGAGTTGGTGTGGGTAGACCATAGCCTCTCCTTGAAATAACATATACCAGGGCAGGATATATACCGCCTTTCTTATTATCAGGAGCTTGAGGAATTGTAATGAAAGTATCGTCTTCAATATGTAAATCTGGTTTAGTTGCAACAAACTTTCTGATAATCTTTTCAAAATGCCGCCTGGGCCAATGGGTTTCATGATGTAATAAACCAACAAGCAGATAACCCTGCTTATCAAGCATCTCATACCCTCTCTCAAGCATCCCCTTAACCTCATCATCAGAAAAATGTGGCTCTCCTAAGTCCCTGCATTTACGTTTGCCCAGATCCATCATATCGATCAGACCCGTAAGCGCAACTATCTTAGCTGGCTTACCAGGATCTACATTCGCAATATCTCCATCTATTCCGCCTACCCAGCGCATTCTATTAAGAGCTTCTTCTGCTTGCTCTTGCGCAGCTGGATATGGGCCAGCTTTTTCAAAAAAAACTTTGGCTTTTTCTTCAGCAAAATCTATTGCCTCTTCATCAATATCATAAGCTATTGTCTGCGCACCTACCATTGCTGCTGTAACCTCCAGATCCCACACATACCCACTTCCAATATCAACTAACAGATCCCCGGGACCAAGGTGAATATCATGAAAGATGCGTAAAAGCGGTATGATACGCTCCCCTCTTTTTTTGTCATGATATACAGATTTCGGGATCCCCCCTTCAAATATACTAAAACTCATTGGTTCACGCTCTGGATCATATTTATCCCGCCACCACGCAGCTTGCGCGCGTGGCAATAAACAAAATCCATAATCAATCAAATCCTCATATCTTTCTATACCATGTTCATGAAATAATAGTCGCAAATGCTCAGCTAGGGCCTGCGCATTATCCTCATATAATAGTTCAACACCCCTTAATGGCCCAAACTTAAGAACCAGCTTAAGCAAATAATTCAATCTCTGAACTTGCAACCGATAAGCATAAAACTCCTTAGCCTCGCATTCTTCATTAACAAAGGCCTTTTCCATATGCGCTAGTTTTAGCATAGCAGGTATATATAGATCAAATATACGATCCTCCCAAAGATCCACACCACTTGTCGTTAGACCTATGTCATTTGATAAGTCCTTTAATCTTTGAGTCAGATTTTGCCTAGATTCACTACACAAGACAAGTCCGTCAGGTTCATCGCCTAAAAGAGAGCTTTCAACCTTAAATAACTTAGTATAACACCATAATTTAAAACGAAATCCCAGAGGCGCCTTAGGCAGCTTAATCTGCAAATCCCCAGGCGAGATATCAAAATCAACCCCTGTCGCCATCGGCCTCAGGCAGAATCCATGCGCTGGAGTCAGAAGTATCGATATAATAAGTATTATTTTTAGTATAGTTTTCATAGTATAAAGAGAAAAACCCCTAGTTTTTTATCCGGCGTAGCCGTGCATGAAAATAGCACGGCGAAGACGGAGCCAGGGATTTTATTGTAATTCTTTATTTGAGTATGTATTATAGCAATTTAGGTGAGGTATGTCAAGAAAAAAAGATCAAAAAAGTTATCAACATAGCTTTACTTTATATCTGCTTGTTTAAAAAGGCCTTTTACAAAACCTAAATACGCGCGGCTGTCTTTTTCTCCTACAAAAAACCCGCCATCATATAAATTGAAATTCCGCTCTCGCCTCATCTTGTTACCTAGAACCAAAATATCTTCATCTTTTATTATCTGGCTTAACTTCTCTAAGATTTTAATATGATGGCCGCTTTTACTTCTTATCTTATATCCTTTTTTAGCTATTAGAGCTATGCCTAATTTTATGAGAGCATCATAACTAAACTTAAAAACAACATCTGGGATATCTGATGATTTGGCTATGTCTAAATCATGAACAGCTGACTTTAAGAACTGCTCAAGCTGCTTCTTTTCGAACTTTAACTTTTGAAAATACTCGTTTTCAAAATTAATCATACAAGTTTTATCGGCTTTGTTTTAAAGATATTGGCGATTAAAGCATCTTTGTTTTTTTTCTTTTTCGTGAATTCCTCTGAACTTAAATTTATCACATTGAATTCTCTGCCTGTGTCCTTCTGCAGTTTTACAATCGACCTTTGTAGTTCTAATACTGAATGAGCTCCTATGGCTAATATATCTATGTCGCTCGAGGAATCCATCGAATTCTTTGCGTATGATCCAAACACATACGCCTCCTTTACCCCTTTTAAACTCCCCAATACATCACTTAGCCTCTTTTCTATGCCATGTGTCTTAAGAAAAATTTGCCGGTAGTGCTCTAACACAGGGTTGTCATGCGCCAACAAGTAATACCTCTCTTTGCCGCGAAATTCACTTTTAAACAATCCTTTTTCTTCACATTCTTTAAGCTTGGTTTCGGTATTCTTCGGATCGAGTTCTAAAATCCTTGCCAACTCGTTAATATAATGCTGGGCATTGGGATTTAGAAAATAATAATCGAGAATTTTTACTGTTACCTTTGATCGTAAGGATATCATATTTTTACCATGTTTATGGTAATATATTACCATAACGTATTATTTTGTCAAGAATAAAAAAGTAGCGCACCCTATAAGGGTGCGCTACAATTGTGGATAACTGTGAAAACCAGAACCTAAACTACGCCCTGATCTAACATTGAATCAGCTACCTTGATAAATCCGGCGATATTGGCGCCAAGTACATAATTATCAGGGTCGCCATACTCTTCCGCGGCATTTTTCGCAGCGCTGTGTATAGCCTGCATAATTCCTTTGAGGCGATTATCTACCTCTTCTCTTGTCCATGAGAGCCTCTGTGAGTTCTGGCTCATCTCTAATCCAGAAGTAGCGACGCCTCCAGCATTGGCTGCCTTGCCAGGTCCATAGAGAATGCCGGCCTTAAGAAACTTCTCAACCCCTTCGGGATCCGTAGGCATATTCGCGCCTTCTGAAACAACCGTACACCCGTTATCAAGGAGCGTCTGGGCATCCACGCCACTGATCTCATTCTGTGTAGCGGAAGGAAATGCCGCATCACATTTAATAGACCAGGGTTTCTTGCCCTCAAAATAGTCGACGCCATACTTGGTCGCGTATTCTTTAATTCTACCTCTCTTTACATTCTTAAGCTCCATGACAAAGGCCAGCTTCTCAGCATCTATGCCTTTTGGATCATGGATAAAACCAGATGAATCTGAAAGAGTTACCGCCTTGGCTCCAAGCTGATTCAGCTTCTCAATTGTGTACTGAGCAACATTGCCTGAGCCTGAAACTACGCATGTCTTACCTTTGATCGTACTCTTGTGAGCCTTGAGCATCTCTTCCGCGAAATAGACAGCTCCATAACCTGTGGCCTCAGGCCTTATCAACGACCCGCCCCAATTTAACGATTTTCCAGTAAGGATACCTGTAAACTCATTGCGAAGACGTTTATACTGGCCATAGAGAAATCCTATCTCACGTCCTCCAACGCCTATGTCACCTGCTGGCACATCTGTATCCGCGCCAATATGCCTGGATAACTCTGTCATGAAAGATTGGCAAAAACGCATTACCTCATTATCAGACTTACCCTTCGGGTCAAAATCAGACCCGCCTTTTCCACCGCCCATAGGCAGGGTGGTTAAAGAATTCTTGAATACCTGCTCAAACGCCAGAAACTTTAAGATGCCCAAATAGACTGTGGGATGCAATCGCAACCCGCCCTTATACGGACCGATGGCGCTATTGAACTGGATACGGAATCCGCGATTTACCTGAACCTCACCCTTGTCATCCAGCCATGGAACACGAAACATTATAACGCGTTCCGGCTCTGTTATTCGTTCGAGTATCTTGGCCTTTTCATACTTTGGATGACGCTCCATTACCGGCTTAAGGGAATCCAAAACCTCTACAACCGCTTGATGAAACTCTACTTCGCCGGGATTACGTTTCTTTACTAACTCAATTACCCTTTCCACATAACCTGCCATTTTTGCCTCCTTCTACTGTCCGCGATAACTATTAGCGCCGTTGGTAATACTTATCGTGATATTGACTAAGTTTTTTTAAATATTCACTATTTGTTTCAAGAAAGAATCTACTATAGCAGATGCCGCCTTCTTCGCCATACCCATAGCCTCAATTACCGTACCTTCACCGCCGACTATGTCACCACCAGCATAGACATTTTTCACTGAGGTCTCCATCGTCTCGGAATTTACTGTAATATCACCCCATTTATCTGTACTTAGCTCTGGTGTGACGCTAGTAAGAAGTTTGTTTGCCCCTAAGCCTACCGCGATTACAGCCTGATCGCAGTCAGAATCAAACTCACTTCCCTTGATCGGGACAGGACGTCTTCTTCCGCTTGAATCTGCTTCGCCAAGCTCACACCTTAGGCACTTAATCTTCTCTACATTACCTTTATCATTGCCAAAAAAACCTGTGGGCTGCATCAAAAACTCAAAACTAACACCCTCTTCCTTGGCATGCTCGATCTCAAGTCGTCGCGCTGGCATCTCTACTTCTGTGCGTCTGTAAAAAATACTGACATCTGGTTTGATATTATTTATCTTCTGTAGCCTTAGCGCAATACGGGCAGCATCCATGGCTGTATTGCCTCCACCGATCACCACAATATGTCTGCCAACAGTTACAGGTGTATGATATTCAGGAAATCTATAAGCGCCCATTAGGTTTACACGGGTCAAAAACTCATTCGCGGAATACACATTGCAAAGGTTCTCACCATCTATACCCATAAAAGATGGTATGCCAGCGCCAAGACCAAGAAATATCGCAGAATATCCTTCGTCAAATAGTTCAGTTAAGGTCTTGTTCTTGCCTATTATATAATTTAGTACTATCTCAACACCAAGGCTCTTTACGCAATCTATCTCAAAATCCAATACCTCTTGTGGAAGTCTAAAAGGCGGAATTCCATATCTCAATACACCACCTGTCTTATGAAGCCCCTCAAATATAGTAACTTTAATTCCGTGTCGAGCCAATTCTCCAGCGCAACATAGACCCGCAGGCCCGGCCCCTACCACTGCTACCTTCTTGTCAGATAAACGCTTATCTGCAGAGGCCCCTGTCTCAAGTTTATTATCTTTACCGTAATCGCCTATGAATCTTTCTAAAAAGTGGATATTTATCGCTTTCTCAGATGCAAAAGGCTGATCCTTCTTAGTAAAGACACAGACCTTTCTGCATTGATATTCCGCCGGGCAGACCCTACCGCATATAGATGGGAAATTATTCTTCTCTCTTATGGTAAAATAGGCGCCTTTGTAATCCTTTTGCGTAATCTGGGCAATAAATTTTTTGATATCTATTTCAACAGGACACCCCTGTATGCAGGTGGGATCTTTGCATTGAATACAGCGCCCCGCTTCCTGAATCGCCTCATCCTCTGTATATTTTGAGACAACCTCTTTGAAGCCGGCTACGCGCTCTAGCGCGTCGAGTTCTTGTGGTCTTACTGCTTCTTTTTTCATAGCAATTTACAGATATGCGCTTCCTTATCCTGATACTTGCTGGTCCGTTTCTTAAGCTCATCCCAATCGACTATATGGGCATCAAACTCAGGCCCGTCAACACAGCTGAATTTCACCTCATCCCCAATCTTTACCCTGCAGCAACCGCACATGCCTGTAGCATCGACCATAAGCGCGTTAAGGGATACGAGTGTAGAAACACCATGCTCTTTTGTAATGCCTGCCACCCGCTCCATCATAGGAATTGGACCTACAGCGTAAACTAGCTTGTAGCTTGTAGCTTGTGGCTTGTGGATAAGTAAATCACCCAATATGTTGGTGGTGAATCCTTTTTTTCCGTAAGAACCGTCGTCAGTGCAAATTAGCAGCGTATCAGATACCTTCTTTAATTCATCTTCCAAAATCAATATCTCTTTAGTTCTTGCTCCTAAAATAGTTGTTACATTATTTCCAGCTTCTTTAAGGCCCCGCGCAACTGGAAATATCTCCGCTATCCCAACGCCACCGCCTATTATAATAACACTACCATAGTCCTTCATCTGGGTCGCGTGGCCCAGGGGACCAACTAACGCATAGAGAGAATCTCCGGCATTAAGCCTGCCTAAAAGCTGGGTTGTGAATCCTAGTTCTTGAAATATAAGCTTAATAGTCCCTGAAGATAAATTCTTATCAACAACTGTTAAAGGTATCCGTTCGCCTTCTTCGCTTACCATCAGAATAACAAATTGCCCTGGTAAGGCCTTTGGGGCAATATGAGGCGCTTGGACATCAATCTCGGTTACCCTTGTATCTTTTGTATCGACTAATATTTTTTTATTAAGTATCTTCATTACTAGAGTGGTATATCCTTAAATGAAATGAGAGTTTTTTTGCACAATATTTAGGCAGCGGTAATGAAAAAAAGACATTCCTCCCCACCTCTTATTTCTGGGTATAGAACGTCTTTGTCCTATTCTTGATACGCCTTTGTATCGGTAGTGATATAATTATCTACAAATTCAGGAATTAGTCAAGAGAAATCTGACTTTTTGTCAAGCAAATTTAAAAATGTAACATTCGGGTACGGGATCTGGTCTAGTGAAAACCCCAGTGAGAATGCAAAGCAAGGAATTGGCAATTATCTCTCCTGCTTAATCTCTTTGCTTTTGTGTCGAAAAGCCTTCCTCCCGACTACAACTATTCCAGCAATAAATAGTAACCAGGATATAATCGATATTATCAGTCCAACCTTAAAGGATTTAGGGTCGCAATAAAATCTTATTATAGATTCTCCTTCAGGGATAATAACCCCGGAAAAGAGTAGATTAACCCTAAATATATCGACAGGATCTCCGTTAATAGTACATCTCCACCATGAATGCCATGTATTTGTTGTGCCTAAAACCCTTCTTGAGTCCGAGTTAACCTTTAATTCAATGAGATCGGGCGTATCTCTGTTAATAGAAATCCTTTCATTGTCAATGGCTTTAAAGGTTACCTTACGATTCTCTTCTCTAGTCCTGTTTTCGTTTACTAGATATGAAGTCTTACGAGGGTCATAGGTGTCAACTATCAACGTATTTAATAAATCGTTAACGTTTTGTTTATATACGATAGATGACGGAAAATAAAATCTCGGAGCAACATCCTCTACTTCTAAAACCGCTATCTTCTCATCCGCGTATATTTCTTTGTAGTTGTTTTTATAATTATTCATATACCCCCGAATGAACCCGCCGGGTTCTTTTGCTGAGAATATCAAATATTTTATTGAAAAAAGATTCAGAAACCCTTGAGATATCATAGGGCCGGAAGGCGCGGCTCTAAAAAAGAGTCCGTTTCTTCTAAAAAACATAGCATAAAGCAAATTATTATTGGGAACAAGACTGGAGTACCCAGTAACAATAGGTAATCGGCCCAACATATTACCGTCTGGTCCCAATCGAAATATATTATCCTTCGCTTCCGCGCCTTCGCAAATTAGCTTTCTGCTGGATCTAAACTCTTCCAGGCCTGAGAGATGATGAATTCTATACTTACTTAAGTCACCATCTTTAAGCAAAATCTCGGCAGGGTGCTCTATAGCTACAGAAAGCTCCTTATAATTAATTCCTCGACAAAATGTTTTTTTCCAGAAGCGGAATTGATTATTTATGTCTGTAAGATCTACGAAGTTGATAACTATTAATACTCCTATAAACACAGATGTCCATTTGGGTTTAATCTTAATAGCAAATAATAGCAGCAGCCCTACCAGAAGTATCACGATACCCCTAACTGCTACCCCGCGTAGAATCGGAAAATTTTTCTCAAAAAACGGTTCTGCCTTATCAATCATATCAGCTCTGGCGTGTACACTCGATACAAAAGATTTTGTAACTGACGGAAACGAAAATAAAACAATAGATACTAAGAAGATAAGCATGACACATATATACCCATTTAACAGTTTACGACTGCTTACAATCTTCTCAAGAATTGCAAAGCAGATAATCGCACCCGGCAATATGATAAGATTATTAATGCGACCGTAAGGTACGCCACTTTTAAGATTCAGAAAATAAAGCAATCGGATGCCAATAGTCGTGGTTGTCGCTACAACAATAAAGAGATACATCAACCGCCAGAACTTTAACCTGCGTCCCAAAAATAATAATCCGTATACAATTGTAACAGCTGCCAACAAACCTTGATAAGTCGTAAATGACTCCACGGTTGACCAGCCATCTCTCCATGTCGGCCACCAACCTACGCCCGCGGAAGTGAATATCTTAGGTAGAACTATTCGGATAACATATTGCCAAGGTACTAAGTTATAAGCAACTGATCGCTCCATTGATACACCGACCCTAAGCTGATCTCCTGTATGCCTTAAATTATCCATGAGCGGCATGAGAAAATAGGAAGAGAGCAACACCGCGTAAAAACACGCGAACGACAAGACCACAAAAACTCTTAAGCGAGATCGTACGCTTCCCCCGACAAAAAGTCCATACATAAAATAGATATAAATAGAATATAAACTAAACTGAATAGTACCTTGTGTAAACTGAATATGAATAAAGAATATAGTGAAAAGTATATCAAGCAGTCGTATGCGGTCTCGTAATCGGTGAATAAAAAACAGTATCCACGGTATAACAGCAAATTGTATAGACATAGGATAAAATAAGCCTAACACTGAAATACTTGTCGATGAAACATACATAAGTGCGGCCGCAAACCTGTAAAATTTATTTTCAATCCAATAACCCGCCAAGAGAAATAACCCGATTCCAGCCAATATTATCTCCAATAAATAATGTAGCTCCAATAGATACAAAAAATTCTGTTTGCTGGATATGAGCAGAGTCAATATAACAGTCGGACTGAGAAACATATTAGGATTACCAATCAGTGGCATACCATTCCATATATATGGATTCCAACGTATAATATGGAAATTCTTTATACCGTCTCTCAAGAGATCTAGCAGGGGATAATATACCTCAAGCCCATCTTCACTAAAGATTACGTGATGGGGAGATTGCACAAATGTGATATTGGGATATACTATTACGCAGATTGCTATAACAAGGCCAATAATCCAAAAAATATTGGGCAAGTTTAATAGCTTTATAAGAAGTTTATTTTGCTGTGGCTCCATGTAACAATCCTTACGCAAGAAACATTATCTTTTCTTAGAAACTACCGCAAACAGCGTAGTGCCAAAAGGGAACTTAATTCTATCTAAGAGTTTAATTTCAATAGTAAACCAAAATCTGAGAAACTCATTCAGTATTTTCGGTGGCAGTGTGGTAGTATCACTATGTGGTTTTTTACCAGACACAACCATCCTCCTCAGTAATCTTATAGGAGCGACAACTAAAAAAGATATGAAAAAGAAATATCCTAAACGTTCTATCTTAAATCCAGATTCATGCAAATCCGCGCATAGAGATACCTTATCATATCTTCTAAAATGACACAAGGCTTCATCATGCTGACTCCATAAAAACGCAAAGGCCGGCACAGTTATTACCATTTTACCATTGTCGCGCATAACCCTTTTACATTCGTGCAATACTTCTATCGGATCTGATACGTGCTCCAGTATGTCAAGGCATGTTACAATATCAAATCTAGAATCTTTATAATCCATCTTCTCCGCGGTAGATCGTAATACATTAGTTATGCCTCTTTCTTTACAAAAACTTACAGCTCGATCTGATACATCAACGCCATGCGCATCTCCAATCTTGTTTAAGGATAATAGCGTGCGGCCTGTGCCGGATCCTACATCCAATATTGCGGGAGACTCGGACCTTATCGGGTTCATTAAGCTTAGGGCCAGTCTTCTATGGGAAATGAACCACCAGTGGTAGTTTTCCATATTATACATGTACCTGTATTCGTCAGGTCCCATGTATTTATCTGACGTGTTAATCGGAACACAATGCCAATTACGAACCTGTAATATATTAACGAACATTTTTATCGGATCAGTGAGCACATTGATCTTCGATCCACTGCGATGTCTCCAGGAGACAGGACTCTCAATAATCCTATATCCCATCTTATGCCCAAGGTATAGGGCTTCGATATCAAAGCCAAACCCATTCAGGTAAATCCTGGAAAAAAGCGGCACTATTACATCTTTCTTAAACATCTTAAAACCACATTGCGTATCGCTAATATTCTTGAAAAGAAAAAACTGAACAAAGGAATTGAAAACTTTCCCAATAAGTTTCCTATACCATTTTACTTCCAGTGTCTGGCCCTTATCTTTAAGGACCCTTGAGCCCACAAAGATATCATACCCTTGCTTCAGGAGATAATGGATATTCTTATCTATCTCATCCGGTTGGACCGAACCATCAGCATCCATAAAAACGCGTAGCTCACCGGTAGCTTTAAGCATACCCCTTTTGACAGCATAGCCTTTTCCATGGTTCCTATCAATCTTGACTAGCTGGAGATTTTTGAATCTTTTTGCGTATGAGATAACTACTGCTTCAGTCTTATCAGCGCTACCATCATCAACCACTATTATCTCGGATTTTCTTTTAGAGTTATTGCAATAAGAGATGACCTGCTCGAGAAATTGCGGGAGTCTTTTTTCTTCATTATAGGCAGGAATTATAATAGATAAATCCATAAATGATCTTTCGATGAAACCTAGGATACAAGTAATAATCTGGTAATCGCGGCTGCTGCTTTTTTGGCCATAATTACAGTGCCCTCTCCACCTACAATGTCGCCACCAGCATAGACTCCTTGAATAGAGGTCTTCATTGTATTAGGATCTACAGTAATATCGCCCCATTTATCGGTTTTTAGGCCTGGGGTAACACTTGTAAGTAGCTTGTTCGCGCCAAGGCCTACTGCGATCACAGCCTGATCGCACTCTGCCTCAAAGTCACTGCCTATAATAGGCACTGGCCTTCTTCTACCACTTGAATCTGGCTCACCAAGTTCACATTTGAGCAATCTTATCTTCTGAACGCACCATTTCTCATCCCCGCCGAACCCAGTTGGCTGAATCAGAAACTCAAATTTAACGCCCTCTTCTTTTGCCATCACAACCACAAACTGTCCTGGCAAGACCTTGGGGGCAATGTGAGGCGCCTCTACCTCGATCATTGTAGATCTGGGGTTTTGTTGCACCTGTTATGATCTGTTTTTTGAGGATCTTCATAGTAAACGTTCATGATAGTTATCCCCCCTTGATTTCTTTGAAATCAAAACAGGGGGGATAAATTCGCACTTATGAGTTATGTCATATTCCATATGACATAACTCATGTGCTCATTTACAGTATTGCTAAATACTTATCGAGCTCGTGCTTGGTCACCTGTTTTTTGTATTCGTTCCACTCATCCTTCTTATTGCGGATGAAGTATTCGAATACCTTATCACCAAGCGCCTTACGCACAAGCTTACTTTGCTCAGTTATCTTTACCGCGTCATAGAGATCATCTGGAAGAGATTCTATACCTACCATCTCTCTCTCCTCTGCGGTCATGCGATAGATATTGTTGGTAACTTGAGCTGGAAGTTTATATTTTTTCTTAATGCCCTCTAAGCCAGCTGCGAGCATAACACTGAAAGCGAGATATGGATTACACGCTGGGTCCGGATTTCTCATCTCAACGCGAGTTGCGTTCTCTTTGCCAGGTTTATACATCGGAACTCTTACTAAAGCAGAGCGATTGCGTTGCGCCCATGAAACATAGACAGGAGCCTCGTAACCTGGTATCAATCTCTTGTAAGAATTTACCCATTGACAACAGATTGAACAGATCTCGCGGGCATGCTTAAGTAGCCCCGCGGTAAAATACTTCGCGGTCTGTGAAAGATGATACTTATCATTCTTATCAAAAAACGCATTCCTCTTGCCTTTAAACAAAGACATATGAGTATGCATACCGCTTCCATTAATACCATATATCGGCTTTGGCATGAATGTAGCGTACATATTCTTCTGCATAGCAACCTCTTTAACAATCATCCGATACGCCATCACATTATCAGCCATCTTTAGGGCCTCATTATAACGCAGATCTATCTCATGCTGGGATGAGGCAACCTCATGGTGCCAATATTCAACTTGAATCCCCATCTTCTCAAGAGCAAGTACTGTCTTTCTGCGAAGGTCCTGACCTATATCCATAGGTGTCAGATCAAAATAGCCGCCGCGATCAAGTATCTCAGTGCCTTCTGAATTTCTAAAATAAAAATACTCTAGCTCTGGCCCGACATTAAATGTATACCCGAGAGCCTTTGCCTCAGCCAAATTCTTCTTTAAGACATTCCTAGGATCGCCATCAAACGCCTTCCCGCCTGGCTCAACCACATTACAGAACATACAAGCAATGGGTCCTTCCTCTTGCTCAAAGGGAAGAATTCGGAACGTCTTGGTATCAGGTTTAACCACCATATCAGATTCTTCAATTCTCGAAAAACCCTCTATAGATGAGCCATCAAATCCCATGCCATCAGCAAGAGCATGAGGAAGTTCTTCAACAGGAATATCAAAACTCTTTAAAAAACCAAGCACGTCTGTAAACCATAAACGCACAAAAGCTATCTTCTTCTTCTTTACCAGCTTGAGTATCTCTTTGCTTGTCATAGTAACACTCCTTGTATAAGGGTTATTATTAAAGTGGTATAGATTATATACAAACATGCCTAAAAAAACAAGTAAAATGTTCGCATAACTTATGGAGTAAGTGAAACGAACGAACATAAGTTATATGCAAACATTTTATCCAGTCCGCCACCTACGGTGGCGAGATCTCGCCTTTGGCGGAAAGGCGCGACGAAAAGGAGCGCCTGTGGGACCTCAAACTTAGGGTCAGACCTTAACATGTAGTTAACATAAGCAAGGTCTGACCCTAAATAACAAAAAATATTTGTTTAGCACTTGATATCAAATCAGTAACATAATATAATATTATTAATAGAAGATATATTATGAAAAAAAGTGCATTTACTCTTATTGAAGTTATAATTGTAGTGCTTCTCATCAGTATTCTGGCATGTCTATCTGCGCCGGCATATGATCGTGTAGTTACAACTGCTAAATTGGCTGGAATGCCAGTTGAAATCAGAGAGATTGAAACATATATACAAATTGCAGTGATTGAAGGGGGTAATTTTGCTACTATTTTAGCTCATTTGACTTTTACCTTCACACCAATTATAATAGCAAAAGTAAATATTTTAGGTATATGGGCATGAAGGGTGGGACATCTAAACCATATTACTGTTTTGTTATTTTTACCAAAGAGAGTGTATTGCCTGGTTGGGGGAACAAGCCTTTAGCCCTTAGAAGGTTATATTATGATATAAATACCGGTGATGCCACTGGAGAAAAAAATTGGGTAGTATATTCCAATCACCCGTGGTCTAAAAGTGTAAAATTATCAGATATCACTTATTATTAGCTAAAAAAATTGTTATGGTATTACAGGATTACAGACGTTTCATAAATTGAGCTTCAGACGTTTTGTTTTTCATTCGGGGCACTGTACCTAAAACAAGCACGACGGTGTCCCTTATTCGCATAATATTACTTCAAAAAACATACGATCCTCTGCGATACCACATCCGACATTATCCTTAAACCATCGTCTTTGATATCATAGACACTTATTACATCTCCATGCTTAGCCGATTGACCCATAATTTGGGTAAATGTATTATTAAATTGCTTAAACAACCCATGGTTGAATAGGACATCCTCTTTTTCAGGAAAGAGCGCAATATAAAATATCTTCGTCTCTACAAGGTCCTGGAAAAAATGTGTCCCAAAAGAGAGTTCGGGCATAAGATTCCCGGCTGAAAAGGCGACCTCGGTCAGGGCTGCTATATTATTTATTTCTGAAAAATTGACGGGCACGCCCAAAGAGGGTGTTGTCGTGCCCCATCTTCCAGGCCCCATAAGCAGAGTTGGCAGCTCTTCTCTATCTGTTATCTCTCTGTTAAGCGCTCCTATTGCGCGGGCGATTCCGTATTTGTCCGATAGACCGAGCTTGCTGTATTTTTCAGGATTAACATATATTATTCTCTTTATCCTCTGTGAGACATTACCCCCCAAGAAACATCCCTTCGATTTAAACAACATCTTCTCTCTGTCTATTTGCTGTGGTATCTCAACCTTATAGCCCATGCCCCATGTCTGAAGGGGCCGGCACTGCAGGAGGTTTATCTTAAATATATTGTCTTTGGTAAAGTTTACTGTAAACTCTATCTCAACAGGATAATTGTAACTTTTCTGAAGTGTCTCTAATATTTTTTTGAAGTAATCGGCAAAGGTGCCCTCATCAAACAGTTTATCAAAATCTAATATCCAGTATTCCTTCCCTTTTATACCTCTGTCATTCATGGCTTGAATAGCTTCATAATCTTTTAGCGCTATACCCTTCATACCATTATAGGCCTTTTCGCTCATGAGTTTGGAAACCGCAACTGTTCCAAATAAATTATTCTTTGTATCTATAAGATCGACATCATGCTGTGTAAATTTTCTTAAATCATCCTTCTCTGAATAGGGTCTGCGTAGAGGATTATCGAGCGCGACCATTCGCGGATAATCACCCTCAACGCGGTTGACCGCTCTTGTACCGAGCCCAAAAACAAGCCTGAGCATTCCCGCCTCCGGGCTCATATTCTCATTCCATACATACGTATTGTACGAAACCCCGACTCCGGCAAGATCGGGAAAGAAATAATCCTTATGATGCGCTCCTGAGACCCTCTGCACCAGAAGCGCCATCTGCTCATCTAACTTATCCAGGCCCCTCTGCTTCCTGTATACAAGCGCGTCTTCACTCATGGTGCTAGCGTAGATCTTTCTAACAGCCTCGGCAAACTGAATATATCTCTGCTCAGGACTGCCCTGGTTTGCCAGGAATATACTCTCGTATTTACCGGCAAACGCGTTTCCAAATCCATCCTCTAAAAGCGAGCTTGAACGTATTATTATGGGGGATGATCCAAAGTATTCTATTATCTGCTGAAAGTGCTCCATTATCTCATCCGGAAACGTTCCGTATAGTATCTTTTCTTTCAAAATCTTCGCGCTGCTGAAATATCCCTCATCTGTCTTCTGCTGCATGCGCACCTTCCACCACCGATTTTGGACAATATATGAATAGAATATATCCGACCCTATGTAAAATGAATCGTGCGCCTCTGAAAGCCCCTGCCAATTGAGGGATCTATTCTGTGAAAGCATCTTTCTGGCAAGCAGCATACCGACAGTCTTTCCTCCTATAAAACCGGTACCTATAAGCCTGGATTTTGTATCTATTATCTCCTGGAGTGAGAAGTTGCTAAGCGCAAGAGACATGATCTTCTTATTCTTTGTGATTATGATATCGCACAGTCTCTTTGTCATATCTCTTATCTGAGTCTCAGAGGCATTGGCCTCAACCAACTCTTGGGCTTGGAGGAATAACCGGTCCCAGTAATCAAGATTTCTCTTGACGCCCTCTGCACCTTTCTCACGAATATAAGAGAGTATCTTGACGGCGTTGACGCTGTCGGCGATCGGAACAAACTCATTGCCCTCCCTCTGATGGGGAAGGAACATGGTTGGAGAATAACGGTTCCACACCTTCAGGGGATGTATATAGAAGCTGCCCTGACAATGGTAAACATCTATGAGCAGCTGTGTCGTCTCGCGTATCTGGGCTATGGATTTAAAAGAATGATTATTACGCAACATGGAAAAATACGTGAGGGTCTTTAGTTCATAAAGATAAGGGCACGTAACCGTGAAGAAGTTTCCTATCATAATATCACTGGCCCATGCTGAAAGGAGTTCCGACAGACAATCGAAGACATAATAGGCGCCTTCACCTTCCCGTGTAATAATATCATGTACCTTTGTTGTAAAGGATTCAAAACCGGCATAGGCATTGAGTTCATAGCGCTTGACCTCTTTAGAGGGCTTAAGCAGTTCTCTGTGTGAAGCAAACCGCACATATATAATCTTCTCCTTCTCCTTAAGCGCCTGCCTAGCAAAAGGCTCCACAAGTCCGATATAATCCTTTATATCATCTATCTGCCAGACCACATTATCCCCAAGCCTCAGGCCTGTTATTACATCATCTAAACCTTTTATTCCCGTGCTTATCATCTCAATAACCCTTTTGCCCCTATATTTCCGGGAGGCTTTATATCAGCGGTAAATTGCTATTACCCATCAGATACCTGTCTATGTAATGGGCGCAGCTGCGGGCCTCTGATATGGCCCATACAACAAGTGACTGTCCGCGCCTCATATCACCGCAAGAGAACACTTTTTTAACAGACGTCATGTAATCTCTCCCTGTCTTTATATTGCCGCGCTCATCAAAAGCGACCTTGAGATCAGTGAGCAGGCCTGAGTGTTCAGGATGTAAAAACCCCACAGCAAGAATAACCAGATCTGTCTCAATTTCAAACTCGCTTCCCGAAATCTCTCTTATAACAGGGCAGGCCTTTGCATCTTGTTGTGTAAACTCTGCCTTCACGCATGATAATTTCTTAACAACTCCCTTTTCTCCGATAAAACTCTTTGTCAAGACCGCCCAATGGCGCTCCCCTCCTTCTTCATGGCTGGAGGATACTTTTAATAGCAGAGGATATTGAGGCCATGGAAAGTCTGCGTTGCGACATTCCGAAGGTTTAGGCATAACCTCTATCTGCACAACACAAGAGGCCCCTTGCCTGTGTGCGGTTCCCACACAGTCAGCGCCTGTATCACCTCCTCCTATAACAACGACCTTTTTTGACTTTGCGTCTATAATATCATTTGAGGCGATCTTCTCGCCACCGAGTCTCCTGTTTACCTGACAAAGGTAATCCATTGCAAAATATATGCCTTTTAGGCCTCTTCCCTCTATCTTAAGATCTCTCGGAACTCGGCAACCGCCTGCCAAACAGATCGCATCAAACTCATCCAGAAGTTTCTTAACCGCATAATCTACTCCCACATCCACACCTGTATTAAAAACAACGCCTTCTTTTTTCCAGATATCAACACGTCTGTCTATAAGGTTTTTCTCAAGCTTAAAATCAGGGATACCATAACGCAATATCCCGCCTGGATTATTATCCCTCTCAAATACCACAACACTGTGGCCTGCTCTGTTAAGCTGTGCTGCGGCTGATAATCCCGCCGGGCCTGAGCCTACAACAGCCACCTTTTTTCCTGTCCTGTGCCTTGGCAGGTTCGGTTTAATCAAATCATTATTAAAAGCATACTCTACAACCGCAAGTTCATTTTCACGGATGGTCACAGCATCATCATTTATACCTAATACACACGAATATTCACATAGCGCTGGACATACCCGCCCTGTTATTTCAGGTAAGTTATTCGTGGCCTCAAGCAGGCTAATCGCCTCTTTCCATCTTCCGTTGAACATATAGTCGTTCCATTCGGGGATATAGTTTCCTATCGGACAGCTCCAATGACAAAACGGCGTAGCGCAGTCCATACATCGCGAGGCCTGCTCCTGTGATTGTTCCTGGGGATGTGGTTGACAGACATGCCTGAAATCCTGAATACGCTCACAGATCCCTCTGTATTTTGCATCCTGTCTTGCGACCTTTAAAAAACCTCGCGGATTACCCATCAGACGCCTCCACTAAGTTGAGTTTCTCCTCAACCTTTATCCCTTCCAATATGCGCTTATACTCAATGGGTATAACCTTTACGAACTTCTTCAGTTCCTCATACATATTATCGATAATCCTTCTTGCCTTTTCACTCTGCGTATATTTGAAATGGTTATGGAGTAGATGATATATTGTATCCTTGTCCTCTTCCTTTGCCTCCTCTAACTCAACCATATCCATATTACACCTGTCTTTGAAGGCGCTGCCTTCATCATAGACATAAGCTATTCCGCCTGACATGCCTGCAGCAAAATTCCTTCCTGTCTTTCCAAGGACAATTACCCTTCCGCCTGTCATATATTCACAACCATGATCACCAAGACCCTCGACAACGGCATAGAGTCCGGAGTTTCTGATACAGAACCGCTCACCTGCAATGCCGCGTATATATGCCTCCCCGGATATGGCCCCGTAAAAAGTGGTATTGCCGATAATTATATTTTCATCGGGCTTATAAGAGGCCTTCTTATCCGGATATATAATAATTTTCCCCCCGGAGATGCCCTTGCCAACATAATCATTCGCCATACCCTCTAATTCAAAGGTAACGCCTTTTGCAAGAAAGGCGCCGAAACTCTGTCCGGCAATTCCCCTGAATTTAGTGCATATGGTATCTTCCAAAAGTACGCCGTCACCACACCTCCTCGATATCTCACCGCTTAACATAGCGCCTGTAGTCCTGTTTGTATTATTGATCTCTACTGAAATATTCGTCGGTTTATTCTCATTAAGGGCAGCTTCACACATCCCAATAAGCTTTTTATCAAAAACAGAATCCAGCTTGTTCTTCTGCGCGGATACGCAGTATCGCCTGACATCCTCAGGGAGATCCGGCTTATAGAGAATCTTTGAATAATCTATACCCTTTGCCTTTAAGGGGATGATATCGCTGTTTGCCTCAAGGAGATCTGTTCTTCCTATCATATCGTTTATATTTCTCATGCCCAGGCTTGCCATTATCTCGCGAAGTTCCTGAGCCACAAAATGAAAATAATTCACAATATATTCCGGCCTTCCCTTAAATCGCTTCTGCAGGATCTTATCCTGTGTGGCAACGCCAATCGAGCAGTTATTTAAATGGCAGTGCCTTAGCATAACACAGCCTATGGTGATAAGAACGGATGTGCAGAAACCATATTCTTCAGCACCTAACAAGGCAGCGATTGCAATATCACGACCCGTGCGCATTTGACCGTCGGCCTGTATGCGGACCCTTGAGCGAAGGTTATTGAGCATTAGTGTCTGATGCGTCTCAGAAAGCCCCAACTCCCACGGAAGCCCGGCGTATCTTATAGAGCTCCTGGGAGAAGCGCCCGTTCCCCCGTCTCCGCCGGAGATAAGGATCATGTCAGCATGGCCCTTGGCAACTCCGGCTGCGACAGTTCCAACCCCAGCCTCTGAAACAAGCTTTACGCTAACACGCGCCTGCGGATTAGCATTCTTAAGATCAAAGATAAGCTGAGCAAGGTCTTCTATAGAATATATATCATGGTGCGGAGGCGGCGATATCAGTGTGACACCCTGGGTAGTGTATCTGGTTCGCGCGATTATTTCACTCACCTTATGCCCTGGCAGTTGACCGCCCTCGCCTGGTTTAGCGCCCTGGGCAATCTTTATCTGTATCTCATCGGCATTGACAAGATAGTTTATAGTCACACCAAACCTTCCCGAGGCAACCTGCTTTATAGCACTCCTTCTTGAATCTCCATTGGGCAGTTTTATAAACCTGCTAGGATCTTCGCCACCCTCGCCGGTATTGGACTTTCCGCCTATCCTGTTCATAGCGATCGCGATCGTCTCATGCGCCGGGCTTGAAATTGAGCCAAAGCTCATGGCACCTGTTGCAAAGCGCTTCATGATATCTTCAACAGGCTCAACCTCGTTAATGGAGATAGTCTGCCTCTTGCCAGGTAAATCGCCTACGTCTTTAAACCTAAGCAGGCTCCTTAGTGTCGTAGGATTGGCTGACTGATCATTTATCATCTGGGAGAATTCCCTGTATCTATCATAGTCATTGTTGCGCGCGCAATCCTGCAAGGCTGCTATGCTCTCAGGATTCCAGAGATGAAACTCTCCATCCTTTTTCCATTGATAGACACCGCCGCTTGTTAAACAGGTAGTTCCACCTTCTCTCTCGGGATATGCCTTGGCATGCCTTTTTATAGTCTCATCCGCTATTCCCTCAAGACTAACTCCCCCTATCCTGGATATAGTACCGGTAAAACACCTGCCTATAAGCTCATCATCCAATCCTAATGCCTCAAATATCTGTGCCCCACGGTAACTTCTAAGAGTAGATATACCCATCTTTGAGAGTATCTTCAATATGCCGTCCCCTATGGCCTTGTTAAAATTCTTCAAGGCGCTTTTTAAATCTAAATGGATCTCTTTATTCTCTATAAGATATTCTATCGTCTCATGAGCGAGATAGGGGTTTACGCAGCCTGCGCCGTATCCGAAAAGGAGGGCAAAATGGTGCACCTCTCTGGGCTCCGCACTTTCAACTATTATTGCTACTTCAGAGCGTATGGTCTTTCTCACAAGGTGTTGATGAACAGCACTTGTGGCCAAAAGCGCCGGGAGGGCAATGTTATCTTTATCAACGCCACGGTCGCTCAATATCACAAAAGAGTATCCCTGTTCAATGGCATACTCCGCTTCAAAACAGATCCTCTCTAATGCGCGCGAAAAACCTTCCTTGCCATTCTGTGAGTCAAAAAAAGTGTATATAGTCTTTGTCTTAAATCCGTTTATGCTTATATCACGTATCTTCTCAAGCTCTTCATCCGTCAATATAGGATTTCTTACTCTAAGCTTATGGCTATGTTCTGGAGTCTCCTCCAAGATATTCTTCTCAGGACCTATGAAGCTCTCAAGACTCATCACAAGCCTTTCCCTAATGGAGTCTATGGCAGGGTTGGTCACCTGGGCGAATAGCTGTTTAAAATAGCTATAGAGAATCTGGGGCTTTTTTGATAAAAAGGCATGGGGTATATCACTGCCCATTGAGCCCACAGGCTCTTTGCCTTCCTGCGCCATCGGCTTGATAATCATATTAAGGTCTTCGCGCGAGTAACCAAAGGCCTTGAGAAGAGAGGTAATATCCTCAGATCTCTTATTGGCGCCTGCTGCGCTGATAAGCTTATCCAGGTCGACAATGTTCTTCTCATTCCATTCTCCGTATGGATAGCGGGCAGATGCCCCCTTTTTTATCTCACTGTCTTCTATTATGCCTCCTGATTCGGTATCGATTAAAAAGATCTTGCCAGGTTCAAGCCTCCCGGAAATCTTGATATTTGCGGGATCTATATCAAGAACGCCAACCTCAGAGGCCATAACCACAAAATCGTCCTTAGTCACAATGTAGCGAGCCGGACGCAGACCGTTTCTGTCAAGTACCGCACCAATATTCTTTCCGTCAGTAAAAGCTATAGCAGCTGGTCCATCCCACGGCTCCATGAAACAGGCGTGATATTTGTAAAAATCCTTGAGCTCTTTGCTCATAAAACTATTATGCTCCCAAGCCGCTGGAATAAGCATCATCATAGCGTGCTCAATTGATCTGCCGGATAAGACCAGAAGCTCTAAGACGTTATCAATGACAGCTGAATCACTTCCTCCTTCAACAATAACAGGTTTTAGCTTTTCCATGTCTGTGCCAAATACTTCGCTTGTCATTATGCGCTCTCTGGCCCGCACCCAATTTACATTGCCGCGCAATGTATTTATCTCCCCGTTATGGGCAAGAAAACGAAAAGGTTGAGCAAGATCCCATGTGGGAAAGGTATTGGTGCTGTACCGAGAATGGACCAGGCAAAGAGAGCTCTGGATAGATTCATCCTTTAGGTCAGGAAAAAACTCCCTCAGTTGAGAGGGCATCAAAAGTCCCTTATAACTCAACGTCCTGCAAGAGAGGTTTGTAATATAGAAAAAATATCTCTGCTCTATGGAAGATGACTTAACGCAATTTTCAATCTGTTTGCGAATAATATAAAGCTTTCTCTCAAATTGCAGCGTGTCTTTTAAGCCCTTACTTCTGCCTATGAATATCTGGCATATATACGGCATCATATCCCGCGCACCCTTACCGATGACCAAACTGTTCACAGGAACTTTGCGCAAGCCCAAAAACTGCTGGCCTTCTTCATTGACGACCTTTCTAAACAGGTCTATGCAAGAGTTTCTATCTCTGTCATCTTGTGGAAGAAAAACCAATCCGGTTCCGTAAGATCCAGATTCGGGCAAGGAGATGTCTGCTTCTTTGCATTCTTTCAGCAAAAACTCATGCGGCATCTGGATCAGTATGCCAGCGCCGTCTCCTGTCTGTGGATCAACCCCAACAGCGCCACGATGGCTTAGGCGCTCAAGCACCTCTATGCCTTTCTTTACTATATCGTAGGATCGCTTTGCGTTTATATTACAGACAAACCCGACACCGCAGCTATCATGCTCAAACCGCGGATCGTATAATCCCTGTTTTGTAGGTAAATGTTTGTATCTCATTTTGTATTCGTCATTGTAGCCCCGTATCAAATTTTGCTTATTTTTGGTACTGCTTATAAATTTGGTTCGGGGGCTTGCCCCGTATCAAATTTTGCTTATTTTTGGTACTGCTTATAAATTTGGTTCGGGGTCATCCTTTAAATCTTCCTACATTAATATGGAGTCGCCTTATCTTAGTATGCAGTGTATTTCGATTTATACCGAGAACCCTGGCCGCAATTATCTGATTGCCGCATGAATGTTGTAGCGCCTTCTCAATAAGCTCTTTTTCGACGTGTTCGATTACTTTAGCATATATCCGACCTCTGTTCAATGTAAAAAAAGTATCATCTATAAAGCTGTTATTTTCTGAAATCATTGTCAAACTCCAGATCGCTCTGATTAAAAAACTGAGAGATTGTTCCAGGTCCTTCGATTGATATATGTTTTATAATGAGTATCATGGCATAGAAAGTAACCAGTAGATTTGAGTAACCAGAAACCTGTAACCAGTAACCAGAAGATTCCGTATATCAGGAAGAATCGATCTGGTTTCTGGCAACTGGTTTCTGGTAACTCATGTATAAGAGCATGTTGTCAGATTGATCTGGTTTCTGGTAACTGGTTTCTGGTTACTTTGTTATGTAATCGCTAAGTATTTATCCAACTCACACTCAGGGACCTGAATTCTATACTCATTCCATTCCTTCTTCTTCAACTCGATAAACCTTGAGAAGATGTGATCACCTAGAGTCCTCTTGACTAAGCTGCTCTTCTCTGTAATTGATATAGCATGACCAAGGCTATCAGGAAGCGTATCTATGCCCTGTTTTTTCCTCTCAGAATCTGTCAGATGATATAGATTTGTCTCCATAGCCTTAGGAGCTTTATACTTCTTCTCAATACCATCAAGCCCTGCTTGAAGCATAGCCGCAAATGTCAGATATGGATTACATGCTGGATCTGCTGCTCTGAATTCGCATCTAGTCGCCTTTTCCTGACCTGGGTGATATAAAGGAACTCTGACTAAAGCGCTCCTATTTCTTCTTGACCAAGCTATATATACAGGGGCCTCATACCCAGGAACTAATCTCTTATAAGAGTTTGTTGTCTGAGCGAATATGGAGCAGATCTCTTTTGAGTGCTTCAATAATCCCGCGATATACTGGCGCGCGGTATCAGATAGAAAATCACTAGACTTTGGATCATGAAACGCGTTCTTATCTCCCTTAAAGAGAGACTGGTGTGTATGCATGCCAGAACCATTCTGACCAAAAATAGGCTTAGGCATGAATGTAGCATATACTCCAAACTTGCTCGCTATCTCCTTTACAACAACTCTATATGTAATCACATCATCTGCCATCTTTAAGGCATCATCATAACGCATATCTACCTCATGCTGTGATGGAGCAACCTCATGATGGGAATATTCAACATGTATACCCATCTGCTCAAGAGCAAGTACTGTCTCGCGCCTGAGATCGCTGGCAACATCAAGTGTTGTAAGATCAAAGTAGCCGCCCTTATCGAGAATCTCCGTACCTTCATCATTCTTAAAATAGAAGAACTCTAGTTCAGGACCAAGATAAAAGTGGTCAAACCCCATCTTTTTGGCTCTCTGTAGAGCTCTCTTTAAGACATAACGAGGATCACCTTCATATGGTTTCCTGTCCGGTGTAAGGATATCGCAGATCATCCTAGCTACCGCCTTCTCCTTAGGTCTCCACGGAAGCAGAGAAAACGTATTAGGATCTGGCATAGCTATCATATCTGATTCTTCAATATCCTGATAACCTGTTATTGAAGAACCATCAAATCCCATTCCATTCTCAAGAGCGTTCTTGAGCTCTACGTCTGTAATTGAAAAACTCTTTACCTGCCCCAAGAGATCTGTAAACCAGAGACGAATAAACTTAACATCATTATCCTTTACTAGTTTAAGCACGTCCTCTTTTGTCTTTCTTCCCTTGGTGCCCTTTGCGCTGACCTTCGTCGGTCTTTTTGCTGTTGCTACTGGTGTCATTTTTGTACCCTCACTTTCTTTTTTTGCCCAATAAAATACAAAACGCCCAACATCATCTACTATGACATTGAACGTCCTCGTTCCTATGCTATTTTTGCACAAACCTTGTGCTTTATTGCTTACACTTCTCTGGTATCTTGTATTCATAAGTAGAAATCCACCTATCTTGGTAACCCTATTTAGCCTATTGCCTCATTTCCGCGTTCACCAGTTCTTATGCGTATACATTCAGGCAGATCGAGCACAAAGATCTTGCCATCCCCTATCTTTCCTGTCTTTGCTCCACTGATTATAGCATTTATCGTTGGTTCGACGTAATCCTCATTAATCGCTATCTCAAGTTTTACCTTCTTCAGCAGGTTTATATCATGTATAACGCCTCTGTAGGTCTCTGTAAATCCTTTTTGTTGTCCACATCCAAGAGCATTTGTTACAGTCATCTTATAGACTTGCGCATCATATAAGGCTTTTTTGACGTCAGGCAGCTTGTGTGGCTGTATCATTGCAATTATTAATTTCATTTTATCTCCTCCAATCTCTATGCAACTATTCTGTTATAAAGACCTGAAATCCAGCATAGGATTCCATGCCATGCTCCCCTATGTCTAAGCCTTTGAGCTCTTCATCCCTTGAAACACGAAGCCCGATAGTAGAGTCGATAATCTTAAATACTATACCCATAGCTGCAAGGATAAAGATTATGACCGATCCCACGCCCAAAAGCTGAATGAACAACTGCTTTAGACCTCCCCCATATAATAATCCATTATTCGCCACACCCAGTGATTTCATGCCAAATATACCTATTGCTAATGTACCCCAGATACCATTCAATCCGTGGACTGGCACAGCACCAACAGGATCATCTATTCGTAGCTTATCGAGAAGCACAACTCCAAGCACTACTATAATACCACCTACAGCGCCTATTATTATAGCAGCCCACGGCTCAACAAACGCACAAGGAGCGGTAATAGCGACAAGCCCTGCTAAAGCGCCATTCATAGCCATCGAAAGATCTGGTTTACCAAACATCTTCCAGACCGTTAGCATTGCCGTAATACCACCGATCGCGGCTGCTAAATTTGTATTAATAGCAACCCTGGCAATCAGAGAACCATCTCCAACGCTTAGGGTTGAGCCTGGATTAAAACCAAACCAACCAAACCACAAGATGAATACACCTAAAGATGCCAGAGGTATCGAATGCCCAGCTATAGCATTGGCACTTCCATCAGGATTATATTTTCCAATTCTAGGCTTAAGCATAATCGTGCCAATCAACGCTGCAAAACCACCTACAGCGTGAACAACAGTTGAGCCAGCAAAATCAGCAAATCCGAGATTAGCTAGCCATCCGCCTCCCCATATCCAGTGACCTACTATGGGGTATATGAATGCGGATATTATAAATGAATATAATAGATATGCCTGAAACTTCATCCTCTCAGCCATACCACCTGCAACTATTGTTGCGGCTGCGCCGCAGAACGCGGCCTGAAATAACCAGAACGCATGCAAGGGTATAGGTGCTGCAGATTCAGCACCCTTTAGAAAGAACCCTGTAAAACCCATGAATCCGTTACCTACGCCAAACATGATCGCATATCCAAATATAAAGAAACCTATAGACGCCATGCAAAAATCGAGGAAGTTCTTTGTAAGTATGTTACAAGTATTCTTCGATCGTATAAATCCAGCCTCAACCATACCAAACCCAGCTTGCATAAAAAATACCAAAAATGCTGCTAAAAGAACCCAAAGTGTGTCTACGCCAACTGTTAATAATTTTATCGCCTCCATCTTAGTATGCCCCCTTTCTTTTTTTTAAAAACTGTAAGCTAAAACTCCACCAAAGTAAACCTCATCATCCTGATTGCCATCATTCGCATCTTCAAGATCTCCAAAAGGAATAGAATAGCCCACTGTTGGAGCAATGGTGCATTTTTCGCTTAAAGCGATTGTTAATGCTGCCCCAAGCCCAACATCACCACCACCATCTCCAACAATAAAGAGTTCATTGTTATATCCGACATGAGCACTTAAATCAAGACTTGCGGGTGTCTCCGGTATCGCATAGCTATAGCTAAGCTCACCGACAACATAATCTCCATCTCCTCCACCTGAATCCTCTTCACCAAAATCATGATACCAAGTAACTGAAGGTGATAGTATTACATCTAAAGCTGCTCCCACATAGAACTCACGACTTGCGAGATCAGCTGCGGGAAAATCATAGTAGGCAAACCCTCCTGATACTGTCAGCGGTACCTTCAAATATTCATTAAGATCATGACTATATCCCACGACATAATCTACCTCATCCGAATTTAGGTCGTCATCAGCGTCAAAATCGAAACTAGACCATACACTGGCTTCAAAGCCCCAGCCGCTCAGATAGATCCCAGGCTGTATCACAGGATCATCATCAAGTTTAAAACCCCTCCACATGTATTTATCATAGACCGCTATATCAGAGGTCACCTCAATGGGTGTATCTGTAAGTAGCGGCTCTGTATCCTCATCTGATGCCATTAAGATACCCCTATTAACAATGGTTATGCAACATACAAGCGCCAACACCAACAACCCCCTTACCAACTTCTTCTGATTCTTATTCATGTTTTTCTCCTTTACCCTTCGACGCGGCCAGCTTCGCTGGCCTTGCTCAGGGTTAATTCGCACAGCAACTTATGTTCACTCACTTTGCTCGTTCCATAAGTTGCGTGCTCATTAAAAAATCCGAATCTATCTGCCCCTTAGCAGATCGGATTCGGACATCTCTGTCTTTTTTTTGCTTGCTATCCTAAGCAAGTCCTCTTACAACAAAAAAGGCGACTAATTAAATTAAACGCCTTTGTAGCTACACTTCAATGTGTCTTTAAAAAACTCAATTTCATAAGTAAAAAATCTTAATCTTGGTAACCCTTCTTCCAGCGATTAATGATAGATTTTTTATACTTTACGATCATAACATGTGATACACCTAGCTCCTTTGCCGCATCACGAGCTGTATAACCTTTTAATAGTAGTACTAGTACTTTCTTCTCTTTAGCGGTAAAGCCATTAGACATGATCTTCTCAAAGGTAAGACCCCTGTCAGCAACCCTATCGATATCCTCAGAATCACACACAAGGGTCTCGCCAAGGGTATATCCATAATCTCCAATAGGCAACTCTGTGCTCATGAGAATAGCTTTGTCTTTCTTCACACGAATATAGTTTAGGATATGGAATTCACAGCTCTTAGCAGCATAGGATTCATTCATATCCTCAGGTAGACCATCCTTAAAGCGCTCCCAAAGGTGAATGCACATCTCCTGATATATATCATCCTCATTAGCTAAGGCGCAGCGATTACCATATATCTTGGCGATCTTTCGCAATCTCGTATCTAGTCTTTTAAATAATTCGTTAAAGTTCATTTCTACACCTATTTAATCCGCCTACGCCTTTAATACAGCCTTACAACTGTAAGGCTTCGGCGAGATTAATTCGGCCATACTACTTACGTCACTTTGTTCCGTAAGTTGTGGCCTCATTAAAAAAAGGCATCCTGAACCATTCTTTGGCTTTGGATACCTTCATTGGTATTATTCGCTTTACCCCGAACCAAATTTACGATCACAGTTAGCACTAACAAAATTTGGTACGGGGTTAATTCGCACTTATAACTTATGTCCACTTTGTGTGACATAAGTTATGTGCTCATTAAAAAAGACGCCCCGCTCCGGACGCCTCATTGCTTTAGCACATACATTGTGCTTTTACCTTCAGCATAAGTATACCATATAATCCCGATTTGTCAACCTCTTTTTCAGGGGTTCAGGGGACAGGGTTCAGGGGACAGAAAATTTACGCTAACCTCACCTCGTCATTGAGGAGGCCGCAGGCCGACGTGGCAATCTCCATCCTGATATAGGCTACACCTTGATCAAAGGACAGGGATTGCTTCGCCCCTCACTTTCCGCCTATGGCGAGATCTCGCCGCCTTCGGCGGCGGACGTTCGTGGCCCGCAATGACGGTAGTGTTATCTATATCAATTCTCAGGCCGCAGCAGAAATAGCCTGATATGCCTTGCGAAGCTCTGCATGCTCAGCTAGTGGCAATCGCGACTCAACAGTTTGCGTTACTGCTACTGCAGCTCCTTCTTCCGGCAGATCTAGGTACTCAACAAGCCATGGGGCGTTGGTTTTCATAGTATCGAGCAATCCGTTAAAGTCGTTATCAAGACAGGCATTTTTAACTTTCTCTAATAATTCTTTTACTTCTCTATTGCGTCGCATATCAGCAACAAGCCTAGATAATCCCTTTGCATCATCATAAACCTGAAGATACCGCCTTCTATATCTTGTATAAGTTGTGTGTCGACCAAAGTAATATAACATCTGAAGATATGCCTTAATCGCTTTATCACTATGACGAGAGTCATATCTGTGCTCAATTATATTTCTTGCAGTATGAAAATGAATTCTCAAAATATCTCTTTCGCTGTATTGCTCTGAGAGAATCCTAACACCAGCATATTCAATAGATTCAATCAGAAAAGCTCCCCAGCCGCTTTGGTCAAGATATTCACGTATTGTAACCATGGACTGTATCATTTGTTGAGTCAAAGCCGTTTCTTCAGTCTGACCCAATTTTTCAGGTGTCTTAACTATGAACAATAAATCAAAATCATGATCTGGCTCTAACAGGCACCAGCCGTCCTCCTCAAAAAGATATCTGCTGCTGCCAACAATCTGTGGTCTTATATCAAAATTTCCAGTAGACGCCATTTCAGTCATGTACAATCTAACAATATCGGAAAGTAGTTTCTCAAACAGTGTAATATTTATCTTGCCATCCTTGATCAACGCCTCAGGATCTACCTCAATACTGTTAAAATCCAATCCAGCTGATGAGGCCTTGGGAGCTGCTGCAGCTTCATCTGGCAAGCCCAGTCCCTGCACAAGCCATGGGGCGTTAATTTTCATTTGTCGCAAAAGACTATCATAATGCGAATCATCTAAAGACGAATTAAGAACACGCCCAGAAAGTTGTTTGATGTATGGATCGCGTCTCATCTTATGCGCAAGTTCCCACATTTGCGAAGGTTTGCCCCATGCATGAAAAAACTTCTTTCTATAGTCTTCATATTTTTTTCTCTGCTCTGTTGTGCCAAAATAGTACAATAACTGAATATAATTTTTTACAATCTTTATGATGTTCTTATCTGTGGCATCTAATTCTAAATTATTATAACACTTAAGAAAGTCTTGGATTGCAACTAGGTGAAATACTAAAACATCCTTCTCACTAAATCGATCACCCATTATGTTAGCAAACTCTATAAAAGGAGTAAAATAAGCTTCCCATTCAGGTTGGCTAAAATAACCATCTATTGCCGCGGATAAGTCGACCCAAATTTGACTTAAATCCACACGCTTAGAATTTTTTACTACAAAAAATATCTCAATGTCATGCTTTGGCTCTAATAAGCACCAGCCATCATACTCAAATAAATATCTACTACTACCTACAACCTTGACACTTACCTCGGCTCCACTCTTTGGAATCTCTTTCTTTACATATAGCATAGCTATATCAGATAAGAGCTTCTCAAACAAAGCAATATTTATCTTCCCATCCTTGATCAATTCTTTGGGCTCTACCTCAATACTGCTAAAATCCAATCCGGCTGATGAGGGTTTTGATATCGACTTTCGATACGCGTCAAGCCACGCATAAACAGCACTTGGGTGGCCGGAGACAAAGGACTCTGTTAAACCACTTGGGTCAGATAATACCTCAGGTAGTATCGGAAACGCCTCTTCACCTTTATGATTAAGGCAGATACCGCCTGCCTTGGCTATGAAATAGTGAGCGCCTGCGTCAACTGCCTTTTGGCCACCAAAGACTAGGAGATGTGGAAATTTAAGACTAGAAAAGGTTCCACTTGCTGCGACACGCGCTCCATCAAACCATGTTGATTGCATATCCTCACCAACATTATCCATATTAATATAAGAAGCAAGTTCTTCTCGCCAATTAGGCTGTATCCATGGCCAGCCTCTATCTCTTGAGTCTTTTCTGCGAACAGTCTCAAGCGCAATACGAGCAGATTTTAGATCATCAATAGAAGCAACCTGTAAAGCCATACCATTAAGCGTTGTTGCTTCATCAAAAAGCATGGCCTCAAAAAGGGAGCCGGGCATGTCTTCGATTTTCGGGGCCCCTTCTATGTCATATTCTGGAGAATATCCAATCGTCATAACTGGCACGCCCTTATAATACAGGGCAAATCCTATCATCCAGATGCGGCTCCATTCCGTACCATATCCTACATCTTGTCCAAGGCTTTTAAACTGATCTGATCCATCAATAGGATCCAATACTGTAGTCCAGGCGGAGACAGAAAAATTTTCGTTTTGTTCTCCTACAGCTAATGCCAAGCTCGGATCACCGATCTTTTCCTCAAACACAAGCCGTGTGCGCTTGATATGCTCCATGAAAATAGGAAGAAGATTTGCTTGGGAATAGAGATCTCCCTTTGTCACAGGAGATCCATCAAGCTTCTCATCAGCTTCTATCATTTCAGCGTGGTTCTCACGCAGATGTTTACCAACCTCAATTATTTTACCGCGAACAGCTTCTTTGATCTCGCGAAGCTCAGGTTCCACAATTTCACCCGACCGCAAACCTTCCCAGATAATATTTTTGCATGGCTGATTCGCAAGCCACTTTGGTTCTGCACTATCAGCTCTTCCAGCTGATGAGGCCTTTTCAGCTTCTCTATCTTCTGCTGGAAGATTTAGCCCCTTCAGGAGCCATGGGGCGTTGGTTTTCATGATGTCAAGTAACCCGTTATAATCGTTATCAGCATCAGCACTTAAAACTCTCCTTAATAATTCTGCTGCCTCTTTATTGCGCCGTAAATCAGCAACAAGTTTAGATAGCTCACTTGCATCATGATGGTTTCTCAGATAACGACCCTTGTATTCTGTATAAGTCATACGCTCGCCAAAGTAATATAACATTTGAAGATGTGTTTTAATCGCTTCATCATTATCACTAGAGCTATATCTGCACTGAATCATATTTCTTATAAAATCAAAATGATTATAAAGATCTATTTCGTTATATTGTTCTAAAACAAACCTAACATCAGCAGAATCAATCCTTCTGCTCAAGGAAGCTCCCCACCCGCTTTGGTTAAGATAATCATGTATTGCAGATACGCACTCGGGCAGAAACCATGCCTCAGTTGTTTTACTCAAGAATAATAAATCAAAATCATAATAGTACTCTAACAAACACCAACCATTCTCCTCAAAAAGATATCTGCTGCTGCCAACTATCTGCACCTTGATATCAGCGGCGCTATCTGGCATCTCTGTATGCAAATATAATCTAGCAATATCGGATAAGAGCTCTTCAAGCAAAGCAATATTAACCTTCCCATCCCGTAGCATTTTATCAACATCAACCTCAATACTGCTAAAATCCAATCCGGCTGATGAGGGTTTTGCTCTATGTTCTTCAACAGCTCTTTCCAAAGATTCGATCTCTTGCCTCGCGGAATCTGTTAATCTATCCCAATATAAATCCTTTATTATTCTTATACTCAACAATACATATAATCCATCATCCTGAATTAGTCTTACAATATTTATTTCAGGTAACTCATACTTATTGAAGTTTTCCACAAGCTCAGGATCAATATCTCTTAAGTGGGCTCTCATATAATTGGGTCCACGCTTCCTAAAAGCGGCTATAATGGGATTAATAGCTTCTCTGCGTTCCAGCTCTTCAAATGGGATACATATAGTTCCTTCTGATAATGCGTTTGCTTTATCCATATTCATATTAAAAAGTTTTAGGAAAACTTTTCCATCATGATGTATATAAGTCTTTAAGCAAAGCATCTCTGGCAAAAGCGGGTGCCGACTTAAACCAACCGTATCATCACCTTCGCTATGATCATATATTCTAACCGCGAACCTTTCATCAATAGAAATCTGTTGTTGAGCGCGGCCTATATAAACAAGGGTAAGAAATCCTACGGGTATCTCTATCCTTCTATCCTTATCTATATTAAGAGATAAATGTTCAGTTTGGCGCGTTTGCGACCGCCATTTCTCAGGATCCATTTCAAGGATTTTATCAATAGGCTTCAAATCAAATTCCGCGAAAAAGTCCTGTTCTGCACACATTTGTGCGTTAAGCGCTTCATATGTCTTTCTTGTATTCTTCCAAAGAACAGTTTGAAGATGTAATCCTTGATTAATTTCATCAAGATCTATTAGTCGCTCTTGATTTTTCACAAATATATTGATAAGATTTGCAACACCTGCGATGTTCGGCGCGTGAAATTCATCAACTGAAGCTGTAATATAAAATGACTTAATTCTATTTTTACGATCTCTTCCTTCAATAGCAGATTTGATTCTATTGAGTACATATTCAGCTCGTTTCTTATCGAGCGCCCACAGACAATTGGTCCATATAGAAACCGTGCAAGCTTTGGTTCTCGCGATAATTTCACAGAGCGTGTCTAAGGTAGCGTCGTTCAGCAGCGGTTCTCCATCACCAGTGAATATTAATGAATCTATATCCGTCTCATTCAGAAATCTAATTATATTTTCTGTCTTATCATGAGATGGGCAACGGCTATGATCAATCATAGACGCATCTTCAGGAAGTTTACGCGAATCACCTAGACAGGACCTACAATTTAAATTGCAGTAACCAGCCAAACAAATTACCGCCTCCGATCTTGGTAGTGATGATACCTCAATATTTGAGCTTAACATAATCTCTTTTAACCGCTCCTTTGCCTTAGCAGGAGTTACCCCATCAACATCTACCTCAATACTACTAAAATCCAAGCCAGCTGACGAGGGTTTGCCAGCCAGCTCAGCTGTAAAGACAGATGCGGGCATTGCACCTATAGCATCAATCGGTTTTCTAACAACAAGATGCTCATCCCATGTCTCTTTTTTGCGGGCACTAAAGGCGTCTAGGCTTATGATGTTGTTTATACCGAGAACCATCTCTATAGCTTCTTGCAGCCATCCTCTTCTAATAAATTCTACTGTTATCTCATGATTTGATGGTAATCTTCCAAAAATATCCTTATAAGGTATGCAAAAGGCTTCTATTTCGTGCCTTAATCCATTTAAACTCTCTGGTTGGTTCTTATAATAAAGTTTTATTTTCACATAGCGAAGGCTGGTATATAGATATGCACGAAAAGAAGCTGCGGGATAGGTATCTCTTAATTGATTACGGTATATATTGAAATGAGCGCCTACATACATAAGAGTTTCCATTGCCGCGCTTTGTTCATCATCTTTTGGAAATCTGTTGCTTAATTCTTTAAAATGAGCTGCTACAAGTTTATCAGCTACGGCGCTCCTTATCTTTTCATCAAGAGAAAAAAGTAAATATCCTAAGTCGTCATAGTCTTCGTCTTGCCAATCTGCTTGGGCATTATCGCTTAAACGCTTGAGAATGCTCTTTAGGCTTTGTTTATCCTCTTCTATCTTTAGTCCGATCTGCTTTCTGAGTTCTTCTCTTCTTTTAGGGTCTGTAATATAAATATCCAGGAGTGAATACAGAACCCTTGAAGGAACGTTTCTTAAAAGCATCCTAAACCTTACATAATCTTTTTCGTTATCCGAAAGTTTCTTTTTGGATTCTGGGAGGCCTAGTTTGTATTCTAACATAGAATCAAAGCCCTGCCTCATAGCATCAATATTTATAATAAATCTCACAATGTCTTTATTTGAGACTGCGAAATCCTTATGGGATGCTCTTAAATCAAGCAATTTTGCTGAATATTCCTCTATCTCATTTTGTTTTCTTGAGCTGTGAAGTATAAGAGCTATATGGGTACCCTCTGTGATGCCAAGCTTCTTAAGGGAGGCTATGAGCTTTTCTATCTCATCCTGTTTTCTTGAGCTGTTCAGTATAGGAGCTATATGAGCGCCTTCTCTTATGCCGTGGATTTTAAGAGATGCTATGAGCTCTTCTATCTCACCCTGTTTTCTTGAACTTTGAAGTATAAGGGCTATGTAAGTACCCTCTGTGATGCCGAGTTTATCAAGAGAGGCTATAAGTGTCTCTATCTCATCCTGTTTTCTTGAACTGTTCAGTATAAGAGCTATATGATAGCCTTCTCTTATGCCAAGGTCTTTAAGAGAGGTTATGAGCTTTTTTATCTCACTCTGTTTTCTTGAGCTGCTCAGTATAATAGCTATATGATAGCCTTCTGCTACTCCAAGATCTTTAAGAGTTGTTATGAGTTTTTCTATCTCATGCTGTTTTCTTGCGCTTTGAAGTATAAGGGCTATGTGGATTCCTTCTCTTATGCCATGGGCCCTAATGGATACTATGAGTTCTTCTATCTCATCCTGTTTTCTTGAGCTTTGAAGTATAGGAACCATATGAGCGACTTCTCTTATGCCAAGTTTTTTAAGAGAGACTATGAGTTTTTCTATCTCATCCTGTTTTCTTGAGCTTTGAAGTATGCGGGCTATATGCGTGCCTTCTCTTATGCCTTGGTTTTTAAGAGATGGTATGATTTTCTCTATCTCATCCTGTTTTCTTGAGCTTTGAAGTATAGAAGCTATAGCGCCTTCTCTTATGCCTTGGTTTTTAAGATATGCTATGAGTTTCTCTATCTCATTCTGTTTTCTTGAGCTGTGAAGTATAGGAGCTATGTGAGCGGCTTCTCTTATGCCAATGTCTTTAAGAGATGATATAAGCTTCTCTATCTCATCCTGTTTTCTTGAGCTTTGAAGTATAAGAGCTATGTGAGCGCCCTCTCTTATGTCTTGGTTTTTAAGATACGCTATGAGTTTCTCTATCTCATCCTGCTTTCTTGAGCTTTGAAGTATGGGAGTTATGTGAGCGCCCTCTGTAATGCCGAGTTTTTTAAGGGAGACTATGAGTTTTTCTATCTCATCCTCTTCTCTTGAGCTTTGAAGTATGCGGGCTATATGGGTGATTTCTCTTATGTCTTGGTTTTTAAGATACGCTATGAGTTTCTCTATCTCATCCTGCTTTCTTGAGCTTTGAAGTATGCGGGCTATATGAGCGTCTTCTCTTATGTCCTGGGCTTTAAGGAAGGTTATGAGTTTTTCTATCTCATCCTGCTTTCTTGAGCTTTGAAGTATAAGGGCTATATGAGCGCCTTCTCTTATGCCTTGGTTTTTAAGGGATGCTATTAGCTTCTCTATCTTATCCTGTTTTCTTGAGCTTTGAAGTATGGGAGTTATGTGGGCGCCCTCTGTAATGCCGAGTTTTTTAAGGGAAACTATGAGTTTTTCTATCTCATCCTGTTCTCTTGAGCTTTTTAGTATAGAGGCTATATGGGTACCTTTTATGCCAAACTTTTTAAGAGAAGCTATGATCTTTTCTATCTCATTCTGTTCTCTTGAGCTTTGAAGTATAAGGGCTATGTGAGAGCCCTTAAAACAATATGCCTTCTTTTTTTCTTTTACGTTACTTAAAAAAATCAGCATATCCAGTTTATCTGGTAATTTTTTTAAGCGAGCTATCTTTGCGGCTTGCTTTTCTGCAAATAGACTCATCTCCCCTCTTTTAACAGTAAGCAGTATGGCCTCTACTCTTGGTGTAATATGCTTTCTCCTTACTCTTTTACCATCAACACTATTCAATAATTGTCTTATTTCTGCGATTGCCACAGCACCTATAGTACCTGAAGGATAGGGCTCAGCTGTACCAGAACTCCTTAGACTAGGGCCTCCCATTCTTCTTAATTGAACCGATGATGTAGTCTTGGTTCTTTGAACACTTTGCATACCACCTTTTCTTGCTCTCCCCTCCTCGTTGAGCAATTGCCTGTATTCTAAGATTGTATCAGCACCTATATCTCCAGCTGATGAGGCCTTTTCCCCTACTAACCCATCTTCCGGCGAATCTAAGCCCTCTAGCAGCCATGGGACATTGGTTTTCATGATATCAAGTAATCCATTGAAATCATTACCAGGGTCGGCGCTTAAAACTTTCTCGAGCAACTCTGATACTTCCTCATCGCCCTTTAAATCAGCAACAAGCCTGGATAATGCAGCCTCATCATTGCGAACCTGCAGATATCGATCTTTATAGTTCATATAAGTACTACGCTGACCGAAGTAATACAACATTTGAATGTAGACCTTAGCTATTTTAAAATTATCAGAAGATTCATATCTGCACAGAATAAGATTTCTTAAAATTCTATAATGCCATCTAGAGCCTCCCTCTCCATCTTCCTCCAAGAGAAATCCAATGCCGGTATAATTGATATCTTTAGCCAGTAAGGTTCCCCAGCTGCTTTGGTCAAGGTAATCGCATATTGCAGACACAAAATGAACCACTTCAATAGTCAAAAGCACCCTCTCCTTATAACTAGACCGCTCAGGGCCTTTGGCCATAAACAATAAATCAATATCATGATCTGGATCTAGTATACACCAGCCATTCTCCTGAAAAAGATACCTGCTGCTGACAACTATCTGCACCCTTACATCATAATTCTTATCAGGAAATTTCTTACCTAAATATAACCTGATTATATCGTTAAGCAGTTTCTCAAAGAGAGCAATATTTATCTTACCATCCCTAAGCAGCCCACCGACATCAACCTTAATACTGTTAAAATCTACCCTAGATAATAAGGCCTTTGTCACTGATACCTCAAGTATCTTTGAAGCCTGGGCATCTGTAACACCGGTTTTTTGCGCAACCTTTAATTGTTCTGACTTAAGTTCGCAAGTCTCAATTTGCAGTTTAGCCTTATCAGTATAATGCCGCACGCGTACTTCATCAAAGAACTGACGCGTAACATCAGGCTTTACAGTCGCATCTCCCGCATCAGCTAGTTCTTTGAGCTGGGGATTTACATATGTAAGCAACCAGGTATCAGGATCCTCGATTATGCTCTCTTGATCAACACTACGCCTATAGTGGGGATCTTTTTGTGATTTTACAACAAAATAGAACCGTCCCCCTGGGACTAATAACTCTTTAACCAGCTCAAAGACTCTCTCCAGGTTTTCTCGATCTAGATAATGGAGACTTAAACGAGCATAAACTACATCAAACTTTTCTTTTTGAGATTGAGCGATCTTTGGAAGAATCTCTAGCATGTCTCCCCAATAAGGAGTAATACCTGAATGTTTCGAAACTATATCTTTTGCTTTGGTTTTCTTCTCGATTGCTGTAACATTGCACCCTTGACTAGCAAAATATATCTCATCTCCAAAATCTCCTGAACCAAGGCTAAGTATCTTAACATCTTTTGGATTACCGAGATCACTTATAACTCTGTGAGCCAATTCATTTGGTTGAGCTCCTGCTGATGAAGATTTCGCAACAACTTTCCAAGGATTTAACATATCCTCCCACTCATTAGGCGGAACTAATTCGTAACCATCATCAGACACTGGAACGATTTTAGCGACAACATACTTTGGATGAGTTGAACCGGGAAAATAGACTTTATCCATATAGAGTTGTACGGGCTTATCTTCTTTGCCTTTAAATACCTTATCCCAGTTTTTAATATCTATATGGCCGCGCCTTAATGCAACCCTTGGTATTACTCCTAATCCCCCTAAACCAAGCCTATACTGCTCTTTTATGCGATAGCGTTCATAATCGCTTCTATGCATAAAAACAAAATAATCTATACCATAAATACCATCCTGATGTAATTTAACCATTGCAGCTCTAGCTGCCTCAATATATGGAAATACGCCACAATCAACTTCCTCTATTTTGTCCGCATATTCAGGCTTCGGGTGCTCTCCTCCAGTAAACCCAAATGCAACTGCATCAGGGCCACCACCCTGAGGACCTTGAACTGACTTTGCCATTGCTGGTGGGCGCAGGGTATTAACAGTAGGCTTTGGATAGACCCCTGCGGATTGGTTTGCAAGAAGCGAAACCACTAGTATAAGCTTTAGTTTATGCAATAGATATCTCATAATAGTATTCATAATAGGATAATATGGCGATTATTGCCAGGGAGGAATTACTTAAACCTTTTTAAATGCTGTTATATTATACTAAATCTTATAGGTAGTGTCAAGATATAATTGGGGAAAAACAGGGATCAGGGGTCAGGGGTCAGGAAATTTACGTTAACCTCACCACGTCATCTATGAAAAAGCATGTCAAGAATAAACACTTCTCCCATATGCAAAATGTGAGTATTTTGCATGCTTCCTCCCTATATAAGTTATCACCAACGAGCTTAACAGCTCTTTGCTCACCACTTCTATCTTCTAAAGATTACTATATTGTGAAATATTGACAAACGGTCAATTTTCAGTCATCTATTCGTGCTCTCAAGGAGCATAGTAATTTCTGATTTAAACGAGGGCGTGTCAACCATTGCGTTGGACCTTTAAAAGGTCAATGACGTTTGGACCTCATCCCTCTTCTCGAGAAAACAGAAAAATGTGATGATCTTCATTTTGCGCTGTTTTACTCGATTATACCGTTTGCTACCATCTCTGGTTTAAATTTCACATTATTCTTCCATAAGATCAAGCTTATTGCCGCGATCTTACGGCTAACCGCGTTTCTGGCGTTTTTATGGCCAGTACCACTCATTCTTAAATGATCATAGTATTGCCTGAATACATTATCACCCTTAAGAGCTGACTGCGCGGCCATCTTATATACGCATTTTAGTGTTCTGTTACCCCATATTTTCTTATCACCATAATTTCTGTCTCCGCTAGTCTGTCTATGCCTGACTAATCCGCAATAACTGAAGTATTTATGTTTATTTTGAAACCTCCCTGGATCGATTACTTGTGCCACTATCTTTGATGCCTGGATATCCTTTATCCCTGGCAATGTCATTAAAAGCCTGATTTCCTTGAACTTCTTGCCGTACTTTTTTATTTCAGGGATATATTCTTGCCTGCATTTTTCCATCTCTTTAAGTAGATGGTGCATATGCTTTCCAATGAATTGAAAATCTTCCCGACCCAATCCTCCCAATAAGCTTTCATCGTTATACACTTTTTGCCCTAGAGCTCTTTTACCTTCCTTACGAAACAATGACTTATATCTGTTTTTCATTCTGCTGGAATCTTCTACGAGATCTTGATAACCACTCATAAGATCCCTAAACTTCTCACGCTTGGATCCATCGTGATATACAGGTGTTAGAAAATTACCCCTTAATAAGTTTGCCAATTGCCTGGCATCAAGCTTATCGGTCTTGGCTTTTTTATAACTTTTGTTCTCTACAGGGTTACAAACTAACAATTCACAATCCTCTTTTTTAAACATCTCATACAACCAACTGCTTAACTCACATTCCTCGAAGGTTAATTTCTTATTACCGGATATGTTGCGCACATATTCTCTTAATAACCTCCCATTGGTTGCGATCTTTACATTATCATAGACTTTTCCGTGTTCATCCATCACACAAAAAGAACATGTTGACGAATGGGCATCTAATCCTATATACTTATTCATGGAACCTCCTTTCAAGGTTAATGGTACGTTTGTGTTTATCACAACAATTATACCATTTGATCCTCGAGATCACAAAAGGTCTTAGCCATAAAGGCTACTCTTATGACCTCCTCGGAAGGGAGGTTCTTTTTCATGTTACCATTGCGAAGAGGCCATTGAAACCATGTTTGCCGACGAAGCAATCTCAAAGACAGAGATTGCCACGCTCGCCTTCGGCTCGCTCGCAATGGTAACATGCAAGATTCAGTGGCAGCTTTTGGCTAAGAATTTTTTTTGAAGTGCGAGGCACCTCAGGGATTTTTCAATGCCACTAAAGGAAGGCGAAATGTTTCAGTGGCAGTTTTTGGATAAGAATTCTTCTGAAAAGTGAGGTTCGGTGGCAGTTTTTGGACAAGAATTTTTTTGAAATGCGAGGCACCTCAGAGATTTTTCCAGCACTAAGGCAAAGCGAAATATGTAATCTGAACAGGGCTTTTTTGTTGTGAGCGGGCATGGTTTCCCAAACCAAAGGTTTGGGAAGAGCGAGCAACAAAAACAGAGCCAAAAAACCTCGCTGGGGTTTTTTGAGCGTCCCTGTGAAGATTACACATTGAGCTTATAAGTACGAAAGGACGGCGAAAAATTCCAGTGCCGAGCATTCAAAAAAATTCGCTCAGAAGATTTCCCGTTCCTCGCTATAAGCGAGGTCAAGGAAATTGCGGAGCTTTCTGCTGCGAATGGGGTGGCGCAACTTACGTAAGGCCTTTGCTTCTATCTGGCGAACTCTCTCTCTTGTAACATGAAATATAGTGCCTACCTCTTCAAGGGTGCGAGGATATCCATCGCCAATACCGAATCGAAGCCTTAAGACCTGTTTCTCGCGATCTGTCAAGGTATCGAGAACCGTCTCCATCTGCTCCTTAAGCATGGTGTATGCTGTAGCGCTTGCAGGTGACATAGCTCTCTTGTCTTCAATAAAATCACCAAAATGGGTATCGCCCTCATCCCCTACAGGTGTCTGCAAAGAGATAGGCTCCTGCGCGATCTTTAGAATGCCGCGCACCTTCTCAACCGACATCTGCATGTGGCGGCCTATCTCCTCAGGAGTGGGTTCTCTGCCCGACTCTTGAACCAGCGACCTTGATACCCTTACAAGACGATTTATAGTCTCTGTCATATGAACAGGTATTCTTATAGTACGGGCCTGATCAGCTATTGAACGTGTAATAGCCTGTCTTATCCACCATGTCGCGTATGTTGAGAACTTATACCCCCTCTTATACTCAAACTTATCAACCGCCTTCATCAAACCTATATTACCCTCTTGTATAAGATCGAGGAACGACAGGCCTCTATTCGTATATTTCTTCGCAATTGAGACAACGAGCCTTAAATTAGCCTCAACTAAAACCTTCTTTGTTTTTTGAAACTCTGCCTCTTTTCTCCTAATTATAAAGATGCGCTGTTTTATGCCATCATAATATGGCTCTCCGAATTCACGCTCAATCTTGCGCATCTTCTTTTTAAGTTCTTTGATCTTCTTGTATTTTCTAGCCTTCTTAAGCCTATTGATCTCGCGTATAATCCTCTCTATCTGCTCCGCATGCATCTTAATCCTATAACCCATCTCCTCAGCATACGTAGTAACAAAACTGAACTTAAAGAGCAGTTCTTTTACAGTCTCTTTCTTTTTAGCCCTCTTAAGTTTGGTGAGGAGCTTTGATATTCTGGTAATAGGCTTTATTCGCGCTGGCCTACTGATATCCTCCTTGATGTAATCTTCTGGGTTTACTTCCTCGCTCATTATCTTCTCGCCCAATTCGAGAACATACTCCTTCGCTAGATCGCACTCAAATATTATATCCCTAAAACCTATCTCAGCTGCTTCAATCCGTTTAGCAAGATCTATCTCCTCTTCCCTGGTAAGAAGAGGTATCTGGCCCATCTGCCGAAGATACATCCTTACAGGATCATCTACAGAGCTTGATTCACCTGGAGCAATAGGAAGTGTCTGTGTCGATGCCTTAGATGCCTTCTCCCTGGCGCGCGCCGCATCAGCATCGAGCAGTTCAATATTCTTCTCATCCAGGGTATTAAGAATCTTGTCTATCTCATCGGAAGATGTTATATCTTCAGGAAGTATATCATTAACCTGATCATAGGTAAGATAGCCCTTCTCCTTACCAAGAACGATCAACTCTTGTATCTTAGACTTCATCGAGACTTTCTTGGTAGTGTCTTTCTTTGACTTTTTTTCAGCGGTCTTCTTTTTAGCGCTTTTGGCGACACTCTTTTTCTTCTTCTTTGAAACCTTTTTAAGCGCGGGCTTCTTCTTAATATTCTTGGGTACCTTTTTCACGGCCTTCTTCTTAGATACCTTCTTTAAAGACTTTTTTCTTGCTACCTTCTTTTTTTTCTTATTCTTAATTTTCTTGGCCATTAAAATTTTACACTCCTCAATGAGTCCTTTTGTCTGATCAGATCCATAAGCAAGGCATCGTCACCCTTTTGCTCAGCCTTCTTCATGAGATCGGTCAGCTTCACTTTTACCAATTTTAGATTATCCCTCTTAATCTTAGCTATACAATCGATTAAACTTTTCTCTCTATCTATGATATTTTCTGTCTCTGTTAAGGCCTCACACATTATATGAATCAGATCATCATCGTTAAGACTATGCATCATCTTAGCGGCGCTTGGAACAGAACCCTCATCAATTATCTGGAATACCCTGGTAACAATATTTCTTATATCTTCACTCTGAAAATCTTCTATCTTAAGGCTTTTCTTTACATCCTCCGCTATCTGCGGGTCTTCTATCATCAATCCCGCGACTATCTTCTCAGCAGGCCGTATAGCCTTCTTTTCCTTAAATACGTTCTGATCGCGGCCGGAGGCCACTCCTGCATAAGAATAATCTATCTTTACCTTGGCCAGCTCTTCTAGGAGCGCTTCCTCCTTCGTAGACAATACCTCAGCTAGCTTTCTTAGATAATCCTGTTTTAATACCGCATTCTCAACCCTCTTTATAGTCGGCAGCATCTCAGCAGTAATCTTGGCCTTATCCTCCGCGCGCGCTGGATCGAACTTATTTAGAAGGAGTTTTAACTTGTAGTCAAAGAGATTGTCAGCGCCCTCAACCAGAGTAAGGAACTTCTCGCCTGAGCTCTTGCGAACATATGTATCAGGATCATCACCCTTAGGGAGTGTCGCAATCTTCACATAAAGATTCTCTGATAAGAGCATATCTAAACCACGCAATGAAGCGGCCTCTCCTGCCTCGTCCGAATCAAATATTATAATAACATTATTAGTAAAACGTTTAATCAGTCGTATCTGCTCTACAGTCAACGCCGTACCCAGAGTAGCAACTATATTTCTTATACCGTTCTGATAAGGAATTATCAGATCCAGATATCCTTCCACAACTATAACATAATCTTTATTCTTTATCTCATCCAAAGCAAAATTTAATCCATAAAGATGCCTGCCCTTAACATAAGCCTGCGTTTCAGGTGAATTCATATATTTAGGAAGTGAGCTATCTGTAACCCTGCCGCCAAAGGCAACTACCTTTGATCTGACATCAAATATAGGAAATATAATCCGATTTCTGAATCTATCATAAAAGCTATCTTCTCGACCAGGTATTATGAGCCCGGCCTTCTCCAGCGCGGAATTTGAAACCCCTTTTTGTTTGGCATAATTTAGAAGCGCATCCCATGAATCTTGAGCAAAGCCCAGCCTAAATTTAGCAACAGTATCAGCGATAAGCGAGCGATCCGCCATATACTTTCTTGCCTCTTTAGCTCTTGATGAACCAATAAGTACGGCATTATAATAATTGGCCGCAAATTCATTTACGCGATACAGCGCGCTTGTAAATGAAGACTTGCCACCGGACGAACCCCCTTTAAATTTAGGCATACTTACATTGGCCTTATCAGCCAATGTCCTTAGGGCTTCGATAAACTCCACCTTCTCATGTTTCATAACAAAAGAGATCAGATCGCCACCCTCGCCACACCCGAAGCAATGAAATATCTGTTTACCAGGGCTGACTACAAACGATGGGGTCTTCTCAAAGTGGAATGGGCAGCATGCCTTAAAATTTTGCCCAGCACGCTTAAGCGGAATATAGCCTCCTACAATATCCACTATATTCAATTTCGATTGTATCTCTTCTATTGTTCTTTCTAGGTCTGTTGCCAAGGTATATTATCTCCGTCTTGCCCTTATGAATCCTGAGCAAGGTATTATCTTCAATCTATTCTTCTTATCAACAGCATCGATAAGCAAATTCATGCCGACATTATCGCTGGAGATGTGACCAGCTAGCAGGATATTTAAGGAATGCTTCTGCGCCTGTTTGAAATGCTCCTCACTCATATGCATTCCAACGATAGTCTTTACCCCTGCTTTAGTCATTGCGGAAAATATCTTTTTAGGCCCTTCTGTTCCGCCCGTCATCTCAAGCGCTATCTTCCCACAGCGGTTGCTCATCTTGCCTGAGATTAACTTTGGGCCCGAATGGCCCAATTTGGCATATTTATATTCAGGCTCATTCATCAGAATATCCACTATGCATCCAACCGTCTTTGGTTTATTCTTCTTTAATAATCCGTTCAGATAATCAGAAACACAATTATCCGCAACAGTATGAGTGCACATATAGGCTATATTTAGAAGTTTCGCGGCATCGACCGGACGCATAGCGTTGCCGGGGTGAACTTTTCTCGCGATCTCGGATATTCTATCATCGAGCATCTTAGCCGCCTTTTTGCTCTTAATACCTAGAGATCTTAATATATCGTGTTGTACATTCATTACCTCATAAAAAATTGAGCGCGCAAATCCCTGAGGATGATGCGAGATTACAAGATCTATCTTCTTGCCTTTTTTGCGTAAGCTATCCGCTAAAAGAAGCTCTGGTGTCTCAGCATCAATTCCGACCATAATATTTTTTATATCTTTGTTACCATCACTAAACAGAAGCCGCGTATCGCTATAGGGGTTCTTGAGTTTCTCCGTATCGAAGAACTCCTTTTCATCTGATGGTAAACCGCTATATTCCTTGTTAATCTTAGCAAGATATGCCTTAACGCCCTTTATGCCGCGCGGATCCCTTTTAATACCCTCCTCAATTACAGAATCATAAAAGTCCTTTAGCTTCAAATCCATCTCCTTTTGGTTAATAAAATACTAGGAAGGCTTTCTCTTCTTTTCCTTAAAAGCAGGCATGTTATGGAATATAGAGGTCTCGGTTCTGGATTCAGGTAACCAGAATGTCAAGCCCTTGTATGTTCTGTTAGCAGCCTTGATAATAAATATTCCTGAATACGACTTATCGTAAATACTATCTGAGATATATGACACAGGCAAAAAACCTAAAGCCAACAACAATATGCCCGCGATAATAATCCCTCTACCTAAGCCAAGGATACCTCCGCCTATCCTCTCAAGCTGAGGTATAAACTGAATATTCAATATCTTAAAAATCAAGGCTATCCCATATTTGAATACCACTCTTATTAATTGCGCGATAATAACAAAGCAAGTAAACTGAGCAATCCAAACTGGAAGATTTAAATTGATAACTAAGATATCAGCTACTCGAGAATACCACTGCGTAGCTATTACCAAGCTTAAGATTATACCAAAAAAATTAAACAACTCGGCAGTAAGACCCTTCTTAGCACCAAGAAAAACAGCGCGTAGTAGTAATACTATTACTACTATATCAACCCAATTAATATATTTGAGGAATTCCATAATCTATACGGGAAAACTCGGTTTGCTATAACACATATTATAAAATGTGTTAAAAATATACCATATATATATAGAAAAGTCAAGGTTTTGCCCTGGCAAAACCGCAGTCCCGAACAAAAATTTGCTAGTTTAACTGCGCATATAATTTTGGTTGCGGGACAAGGCCACAGCCCCGTAACAAATTTTGCTCGCATGGGTTCTGACCTTAAATTTGGTTCTGGGCCACAGCCCCGTAACAAATTTTGCTCGCATGGGTTCTGACCTTAAATTTGGTTCGGGGTGCTCATCACTTGGTTCAGCGTCATTCATATTATTAGACACTATAAAAACTACTTAAAATACCTCAAAAGATCGCGCGCAGGCTCAAACTCTCTATCGAGATCGAGGGTCGTCTCCAGCTCCTCCTTTGACTCCCTTAATCGCCCTTCTCTGCCATATATCACACCAAGATTATAATGGGTCTTCGCATTCAATGGATCCAGTTCTATTGCTAATCTATATTCTTTGATAGCCAAGGAGTGAATCTTTTTCTTAGAAAAGATATTACCAAGATTATTGTGAGCCATAGCGATATTAGGATTTAACGCTATAGCTTTCTTATACTCAGACTCGGCTCTCCCTAGATCACCCTTTCTCTCAAAGACTAATCCTAAATTAATGTAAGCATATGGGTAATTAGGATCTATTGATAAGGACTTACGTAACATAACTTGCCCCTGAGATAATCTATTTTGAGCAATATATATATAGCCGATATCATTATACGGCTTGGGGTCTGAACTATCAAGCTCTATGGCTCTATTCAAAGCCGCGATCGCCTCATCCCACCTGCTATTATCCATAAGAATGGTTCCAAGATTGACATATCCGCTAGAAACAACTTCGATCCCGGTAGGATAATTTACTATAACCCCTAAAACCAAAAGCGCGCACATAGCTTTTGTGAGATGACCGACATCCCTAGATTTAACCTTTTGGATTATCCAGGAAATAGTATATCCTGAAAATATCATTAGCATCATTGCCAAAGGCAGCCTGTATCTTGAGTTGACAAAATATATAACAATAGATAACGTGTATGAGGCAATAAATATATATAAAGGCATCAACTCCCTCCACCGCCTAGCCGAAAGCAATATGCCTAAAATGCCCAGAGGTCCGATAAGAAAGAAACTGAAAAAAGGCAGTTTTAGCAAGCGTATAAAATCAGCATATACGGGATAATACGCTGCGTCATATAACTCCTGGCTATTGAAGGTCAATCTTAACTTGAGAATTAAAAGTTTTAAAAATTTCGCGGGATTTTTTTTCATAAAATCTATCGCCTTATGAAAATAGTATCTAGAAACTTCGCCTTCGCTCAACGTACGATTAAGATCTCTCTCCGCGATTGTTTTCGCGTCCCTCTTCATACCCTCTATATTGGTCCTTGACCATTCAGGGGCTTTGTATGTGCCGTCAGCTTTTTCATTATTACCAATAAAAAAGTTAATACCTGAATGCGAAGTCAAAAAAACCAGGTCTCCTGAGACCACAAGGTTTCTTATGGTAACAGGCAGGATAATACAGATCAATCCCAAAAATCCTATCAAGACCCTTAATGCGGTTCCTTTTCTCTCTTTGGCCTTTAATAAAAACCAGAAGAATATGGCTGGTATGAACAATAATATGCCAGCGCGGGATAAAGATGCCAATCCAAGCAATAGGCCTAAGGTAAAAAATCTAATGAAAGTTTCTTTTTCAATTATCAGTAGAATACATAATATTACCAAGCAATAAAGAAATATGGCCACACTGGAAGGCGCTAGAAGCCCGCTATAAAAAATAAGAGGGCCGTACAAAGCAGCTATGACTCCAGCGCAGATACCAGCTATATTACCAAAAAGCTTCTTTGTTACAAGATATATAAGCAGGCAGCTTAAGGAGGCGAGTATAATAGAGAACAAGCGCGGAATTAACAGATTATACCCAAACACTTTATATAAGAATCCCAACAAGTAGGGAAATAGCGGCAGCGCCTCGAACGCGCTGTTACCCATCCCTTCACCAGACGCTATCTTCCTGGCCCATAAATTATAGAATGATTCATCAAGCAAAAAATTGCTGTAAAAAATAGTGGATTTAAGCTGGATAATATAGACTAATCGTACTGCAAAAGATAAAATAAGTAGGGATATAACCATTAATTTTTTTTCACTTCATCAGAATTTTTCAGAGTCTTGATAAACGCCTCTACGACAATAGGGTCAAACTGTGTGCCTGCTTTATCCTTAATCTCCTTTATCGCAACACTTCTTCGTAAGGCCTTTCTGTGCGGTCTATCAGAGATCATAGTATCATAAGTATTAGCAACAGCGATTATGCGTGAGACTACAGGTATCTCTTTACCTTTCAGCCCATCGGGGTAGCCTGTTCCGTCAAAATTTTCATGATGATGGCGTATTAAGTCAAAGGCCCCGCCTATCTCTTTAATAGGCTGCAGTATACTCTCTCCTATTATGGCATGGCGTTTAAGCTCCGCTTCCTCTTCGCCTGTAAGGCTATCCTGTTTATTAAGTATCTTATCAGAGATACCTATCTTACCAACATCATGCAATAGGGCGGCTATGTGCAAATTATCGTAAATCTGTTGATTGAACTTTACATCAGGAATAAGCTTCTCTAATTCTTTAGCAATGACTGCTGAATACTCAGCTACCTTCAGCGCATGTGTATGGGTAAAGCCATCTTTAGCGTCAATAGCAAAGGAGAAAGCTGAAGCGGCATCTATAAAAAGTTTATGCTCATCCTTATATAGATGCTTTAGAGTTTCGACCCTCTTCTTTAACTCTTCATACATGCGCGCGTTCTCAAATGCTATAGCAGCATTGTTAGAGAGTGTGGACAACAATGAAAAATCCTCGGCCAAATAATGTTCACCCGAAAGCTTCGTTCCCAAAACCAAGAAACCGATCATCTCCCCTCTTAAAAAACTTGGGATACAAACAGCTGCGCCCAGCTCATCCATCTCTGCCTTCATCTGATCTAAAGTCTTTTTTAAGACCAGGCGCCGCATAAATAACTTCTTTCCATTAAGCCAGTTAATTAGCATATCATTATCGAGGGGCTGCTTCTTCTCTATTAGCCATCTAATAAAAGTAGAATCTCCTCTGATATTTGCCGCAATCTTACGTCCAGCAAAGCCCCTAATGACCTCGCACTTATAAAGACCGCTTGTTTTGTCGACCAGATATATGGCGCAACCGGTAACCCTTATATTCTTCGATATTAGATGGGCCATTAATGTAAGCAGTTTCTTTGTATTTGTAATTAGCGTCATGCCTTTTGCGGCATTCTTTAGAATCAGAAGATAGTCATATCTACGTTGGTATAAGGCCTTATCTGTAAGCATAGCAAGCAGATCCTCTAAAGGGCGGACAGAGATTGTTATAATAAAAAGCGCGGCTATAGGTATAATCCAGGGATTGAGGTTAAAATATATAGACAAGAGCTGCTGACTAAAAAATATCAACAGAACAAATATCCCAACTACCGCACCGTAAAGCAGAGAAAATACCAATGTTCTTCTTTTAATAAGTTCTATCTCCATCAGCTGGACCGTATAAGTCGCTGTTATTATAAAAAGATTTGATGCAACCACCATATAAAGCGCCATCGGGCTAAGTACCGGTATGCGCACACCATAGAGCGTCAAATACGATATACCTCCACCGAGAAATCCTAAGATGCCAGATAGCGAAACATATTTTAACTGCCTCTTTCCAAGCTCGGTTAAGTGTCTGTATCTCTTATATGATATATAATACGCATATGCCGGATAGGTGACAAAGTATACTATAAACAACCAATATAGATTAGTTGGGTTAGGATATATAAGACCGAGTTCAGCGGATGCGGATCGCGTAAAATATGAAAAAAGATGTGAAAGCGCGAATATACAGGCAAAGGCATATCCTATGACTATTGGTAACTTCTTCTGATGTTCTATATTTATAACATTCGCGACAAAATGGAAATAACATATAGGGACTAGCGCTGCTCCCAAGTGCAATAGTCTACCCCAAAAGATAAGAGATCTCTCGTTTGGGGAGGCGGTGATCATATATATGCCAAAAGACCAGATGGCTGTGGAGATCATAAAGAAAAGATAGCTTCGCGCAATCTTGTTTCCACGACCTCGGACAAATATAAGAAGACCCAATACTAATGTCAACCCTATGGTTATCAATGAGCCGAACATATAATTTATTTGATAATAGAACATAGATATACTACCCTCTCCTACTCATCATATCCAACCTTTACGCTATCCTTACTTCTTCGCTTTATCTCTCCAGCTTCAAATGTTCTTAAGAAAGCCGCGACTACATATGGATCAAACTGAGATCCGCTATTATTTCTAATCTCATCCTTCGCGACCTCATCCCTAAGGCCCTTACGGTAAGGCCTGTCTGATGTCATCGCGTCATACGTATCCGCTACCGCGATAATTCGCGACATAAAAGGCACATCGCTCTTCGCCAGACCCTCGGGGTAACCTTTGCCATCATATCGTTCATGATGGTGCCTAATAGCGCTTACTATATCCCGCAAACCTTTTATATGAAAGATGATCTCCCCGCCTATTACGGGGTGTTTCTCCATCTCTCTCTGCTCTTCCTTATCGAGCTTTGAGGGTTTATGCAGCACATCATCCGGTATTCCTATTTTTCCTATATCATGCAATACCGCCGCGATTTGCAATTTCTGTCTAAACGCGGGTGTCTGCTGCACCTCGGGCATTGGTCCGAAGTTCTTTAATATTGCTAGACTATAATTAGTCACTCTTTCAGAATGACCATGAGTATAAGGATCTCTGGCGTCTATAGCAGCGGCAAAAGCAACTGAGGCATGGAGGAAAAGCCTATGCTCTCTCGTGTAAAGAGTCTCTATCTCATTAGCCCTATCTTCTAGCTCCGCATATAACTGGGAATTCTTTATAGCTATGGCTGCTTCGTCAGCTAGCGCCTTGAAAAAATTAAAATCATCATGCGTAAATAGATCATTTGATATCTTTCTTCCTAAGACAAGTATGCCTAATAACTGTTCCCTGTAAAAACTGGGGATACAGACATTCGCGTTTAAGACCTCCATGTGCTCTTTAACCTGAATTAAATCAGAGGTAAGCATGCCCTTGACTGACTCCCCCTTCTTCTCTTTGGCCCATCCAACTATATCACTGAACAGGAGAGGTTCCTTCTTCTCTCTCAGCCATTCGATAAACGGATCGCTATCCTTAAAAATGAATCCACCGCTCTTAGGACTCTTCTTTCCTCTCGATGCCCTAAGCCTGTATTCCTTGAATTTCTCATCATATATAATAATAGATACATTATCGAGCTTCATCTTCATTACCACCATGTGCACTATCATCTGAAGAAGCTGCTTTGGATTATGTATTGTTGCCATGCCAGCCGCGGCATCCTCAAGCACCTTCTGATACTCATGCCTTCTTCTGAATATACTTTTACCCAATGTAGCAAATATAAACCGTTCTATCGGCCGAACGGCAAAGGTTACTATCAACAGCGCCATCGACGGAACCAGCCAGTCATTTTCACCAATATATGGAGTGAGAATCTGCTGCCCAAGCATCATTGCTAGTACAAAAATTCCTATTGAAAATCCAAATATACCGGCTAATACAGCTGTCTCTCTTATTATAATCTCAACACCCATTAAGCGGTATCGAAGTATGGCATAAATTATAACAACATCAAAGACCAAAACAAGGTATAGCCCATATGGATATATGAATGGTACACAAATATTGTAAGTTGTGCAAAATACGCTGGCAAATCCTATAAATCCTATCGGCGATGCTATAATTATGTTTCTAAATTGCTTACTGTTATCTCTGCTCTCACGGCAGTATTTAATCAATAGATAGTAAGCATAAAAAAATACATTAAAAAAATAGATAATAAAAGCGGGATAAAAAAGCCCGGGCCGGCCCCAATGCGCCGAGTGTCTCTTTATTGATATTGAAGTAAAGAATCCAGAATTCAGAGTCAAAATAGAAAAAAACAGCGCTCCTAAAACAACTAGCCCTATATATCTTTTTTCCACTTCTTTTAAGCTAATCAGTGATAAGATAAATAGCAGATAAAGCCCAGGTATAAAAGAGAGGCCTATGTGGGAGAAACGAATCCAAAATAGGCGGGCATCAGAGACCTTAGATATCATAAAAAAGAATATAGCTATCGCCCAAATGGCGGTAGCTATATTCAAGAGTCCAAAGAAAAGATTAACCTCCGATATCTTGCCTTTTCGAAGAGCAAAGATACCTATAGAGGAGCAGATTAGAAATATCAGAAATGGGGCTAACTGATAATTTATTCCCATGATATTTTATACCAGCCTCAGTTATTCTATCTCGCCAACAAGTTCCTCAAGAAGGTCTTCCATTGTTAAGAAACCTATTGTCTTACTTTTTGAATCCCTTACTATAGCGAGATTCTGCTTTCTCGACTGCAGAAGTAAAAGCGCATCATCTATATCAACATTATGATTCAAATACTCAACCGGCCTTAAAAACTCGGTCAGTAATCTATCTTTATCATGCTCATATACTACATCTAGAATATTTACAATGCCAAGGAACTCTCCGGCCTGGGAACGTATCGGAAACCTCGAAAAACCTGATTCAATTGCTTTTAGAAGCAGTTTATCTATATGGTCTGTGTCCGAGAGATATACTAGCTCTTTCGAATCCCTCATAACATCTTTGATTTTCTTTCTACCAAAATCAAATATTTTATAAATGACAGAACGTTCATGCGGATCTATCTCGCCCTCTGCTTCGCTCTCTCTTATCAGATATTTTATCTCCTCCCTTGTCACAAATAGGCTCTTCTTATTCATAATAGAGGTACCAAATATAACCCTTAAGATCAGATTAACAAAGATATTTATAAACCAGACGATGGGATAGAAGATATGCCAGAAAAACTTTAGCACAGACCCGAGATAAAAAGTTATCCTGTCAGCGCTTTGGGAAAAGACCGATTTTGGAACGAACTCTCCAAAGACAAGAATTATAGGCGCTAACACTAAAGTGGTAATCCATCCGGAATTTAGGCCATAAGCGCCATAAAGAAGCTTAGTGCAAAAAGATGACGCCACGACTACAGCGACATTGGTACCAACAAGAGTAGTACCAAGCATCCTGTTTGGGTTCTTAAGCATCTTGTTGATTATTATAGCTTTTTTATGTTTTGCCTCAGCGAGAATCCTCAACCTGATCCTATTTAGAGATATTACCGCAATCTCAGCGCCGGAGAAAAATCCTTCAAAGAGAATCGCGACAAATATTATCACTAGATATATAAAAGTTTCACTCATAATAGATTTACCTTAAAAAAATAATCAATGATTAGGTGAGACAAATACAGAAACCTTCATCACCATATTATTCTTCACCTCAACAACCCTAAATATGACTCCCTTAAATCTTATTCTCTCACCTGATTTTGGTACCCTCCCAAAAAGCAATAGTAGCAGACCATTTATTGTTGTCACCTCTTCCATCGGTAGATTGAGATTGAGCTCCTCGTTAACATCCCTTATAGACGTCTTGCCAACTACCGTATAGGAGTTATCCTTCTCTCGGCTTATAGGCACGATCTCCTTATCATACTCATCTGTTATTTCGCCAACTATCTCCTCAAGCACGTCCTCAAGAGTTACCAGCCCTGAGGTACCGCCAAACTCATCGAGCACCACAGCTATATAAACCTTTTGCGAGAGAAACTTCAGTAAGAGATTATCCATCCTCTCTGTCTCAGGCACATATAAGGGTTTCTTTATAAATTTCGTAAAATCATCCTTGGCTTTTAACATAAACTCTATCGTATAAACAATACCGACTATACTATCTATTGTCTCCTCAAAGATCGGAATCTTCGTATGCTTGGACTCCTTCATTATCTCCTTTAACTCCGAAATTGAGGCGGTCTTTTCGCACCCTATTATATCCACCCGAGGGGTCATAATCTCATCAACGCTGCGCTCGCCGAGGTTGAACAGTGAGTGGATCATCTCTTCCTCTTCTCTCTCTATAATACCCTCTTTTTTGCTTATAGTCATAAGCGCCTTTAACTCCTTCTGAGTTATATAGGGCTTAGTATCCTTTCTTATAACAAAGAATGAGATGAATATATCTGATACCAATCGGAGAATTCTTCTCAATGGCCATATAATTTTGCCGAAGATATGCAGGGGTTTAGAACAAAGGGAAGAAAACCCTTCAGGATCTCTTATGGCATATGTCTTTGGAGTAACCTCTCCAAAAACCAACACAATGAATGTCATAAGCACTATAGCGATCCCTACGCCTTTTTCACCAAATAAGGCTAAGGCGATTATAGTTAGAACACTGGTAGCTGTAATATTAACCAGCATATTACCAATCAATATTGTGGCAAGAGTCCGACGAGGTGATTCCAATAAAATTGAGATTATTTTACTTCTGGCAGGGTTTTTTGATTGGAGCCTCTTCTTCTGAAAACCGGTCAACGAAAACAGCGCAGTCTCAGAACCTGAAAAAAAAGCTGATAATCCTATTAAGACTAAGAATGTAAGAATATGAAGCATAAAGTTATAGCCATTTTCTCCGTTTAAAATAAGTCAACATAATAACCGCGATAAAAATCATAATACCGATTACCGCTGGATAACCATACCTGCTAGAAAGCTCAGGCATATATTTAAAATTCATACCATAAATGCTGGCTATTAAAGTCAATGTCTTCATAATCTCATTTGAACGATTCGATATAACAGATACATATACTTCCAAAGCGCTTGTTATAGTATCACGCGCTGTGGCGATAACATCATTAAGCCTGACAAGGTTATCATATACATTTCTAAAATAAGCTAAATTTGACTGAGTTATAAGTTCAAAACCTCCTCTAAGAATAAGGTTAATTATATCAGCCTGCGGAGCGACAGTTCGACGCAGAAACATTATCTCATTCTTTAAATTATATATCTTATTCAAGGTCTCCTGAGTAGGCTCTTTAAAGAGTTCGTCACTCATATCATCGCCTCTATCGTCAAACATGCTGATAATTGGAAAATAATTATCAACTACAGCGTCAACAACGGAACAGAGCAAGAAGTCTGGGCCATTAGTAATAACCGGTGACTTCTTCTGCGCCTTGTCTTTTGTATCGTTAACTGATTTCATGTCATCGCGATGGACCGTTATAAGATAATTGTGGCCCAAACAACAGTCTAACTCAACCGTCTTTAACTCCTCCTCTTCACCCGGATCCAACTCAATAGCGTAGGCTATCATAAAAAGATAGTTGTCAAACTTCTCCAGTTTTGGCCTGGCATTTGGCATTATACAATCCTCTATTGTCAGCGGATGAAGCTTAAAAATACTTGTCAGAAGCTCTATATTCTCGTCATCCGCCTCTTTCATATCCACCCAAAGAAGAGAGTGCCTGTCTTTCAGCGCGTCCTCTATCTCTTGCCGGTTAAGACCTGTCTTTATAGATTTATCTTTTTTGTATAAAATTGTCTCATACATATCATCACCTATCTATTTGTAAAGGTTTTTGTTTCTTATATAATCTTCAACGCCTTGAGGCAGCAACCCGTTTACACTATCTCCATTTTCTATCTTCACCCTTATCTCTGATGACGCTATATCGAGTGACTCAATATTGAGCTCACTTACATTAAAACGATCTTTCTTTAATTCATAGCCTGGTCTATGAGCAACAACAAACTGACATAACGTTGCAAGCCTGTCTATAGACTTCCATGCGCTTAATTCACAAAGCGAATCTGAACCTATCAAAAAGAATATGTCAGCATCCTCAGATAATGAATTCTTAAAATACTCGACCGTCTTTATCGCGTAAGAAGGCCCTGTCTCATCTATCTCAAAACGTGATATCTCAAACTCAGGCTTACCCTCGATCGCCAGCCTAATCATATTTAGTCGATGTTGGGGATCGATGAGTTTATCCGTTGGCTTATGGACAGATATAAAGGTCGGAATAAATACAACCTTATCTAGGATAAGCTGCGTAAACGCCCCTTGGGCGATATTAAGATGCCCATTATGGATAGGATTAAACGCTCCGCCTAAGAGTCCTATCCGCATTATTATTTCCTTGTCTGGCCGTCGCCAAGAATAATATACTTGTAAGTTGTCAATTCCTCCAGCGCCATAGGTCCTCGCGCATGAAGCTTGTCTGTACTTATGCCAATCTCAGCGCCAAAACCAAACTCAAACCCATCAGTAAACCGGGTGGAGACATTACTATAAACACATGATGAGTCTACCTCTTTTAAGAAGCGTAATGCGATCTTAAAATCTTCAGTAACGATAGAGTCGGAATGGCTTGATCCATACTTTGTTATATGAGATATGGCACCGTCAACACCGTTAACAACCTTAACCGATAGAATAAGATCCAGATACTCCTCGTACCAATCAGATTCTTTAGCTCTGGTGAGACCATCTACTATACGTCTTGTGATATCACATCCTCGTATCTCTACGCCCTCTTCTTTAAGCTTTTCAATAACCGTAGGCAAAAACTCCCCAGCTATCTTCTTATCAACAAGAAGCGTCTCCATCGCATTGCAGACCCCGGGTCTTTGCACCTTGGCATTTATGCATATATCAAGAGCCTTTTTCTGGTCAGCCTTCGAATCTATATAAGTATGACATACGCCCTTATAATGCTTAATAACAGGTATCCTAGACTTATTGGCAACAGCCCTTATCAGACTCTCTCCACCCCTTGGAATGATAAGATCCACATACTTATCCATCTCAAGCAACCGAGAAACGGCCTTCCTATCAGTCGAATCGATCATGCAAATGGAGCTCTCAGGTAAACCGCTCTTCTTAAGAGCCTGGCGAAGTATATTATAAATAGCCATATTAGAATTAATAGACTCTTTGCCACCCTTTAATATAACCGCGTTGCCGCTCTTTAGACAAAGGCTGGCGCAATCAGCAGTAACATTAGGTCTAGACTCATATATAATCCCTATGAGGCCCATCGCTACCTTCATTTTACCTATTATTAAACCATTAGGTCTATTCCACATCTTCTCTATCACACCGCAAGGATCGGATAATTTGGCCACCTCTTCTATCGATTTAGCCATGCCCTCTATACGCTTATTATCCAATTTTAAGCGGTCTATAAGCGCCCCAGATAATCCTAGGGATTTTGCTTTAAGAAGATCTCTCTTATTAGCCTTTATTATCGCGCTCGATCCCACTCTAAGGCCCTTTGCCATAAGAATAAGCGCCTTATTCTTGGCCAGCGTAGATGTCTTTGCCAATATACGGGATGCTTCTTTAGCGCTCTTTACCAAGTTTTCAATTTTCTTATTTAGATCCACCCCGTTAGACTCCTTTTCTTCTTATGCACATATAACACAATAAATATGTATTAAATCCCATTATACTCCAATAAATAGTAAGTCTAACGGGGCCTCAATATGACAAGATTATCTCTGTGCACAACCTCATCCTTAGACATTTTGCGTAATATTTTTTTCTCGATTTCACAAGTCTTCAATCCCTTTACGCAATTTAGCTCATCCGAAGAAAAACTTACCTCTCCTTTTGCAAATTCCTTGCCATTTGAATCAATAATGCTTACAAAATCGCCTGCCTGAAATTTTCCCAAAATATTTGTTATGCCAGCCGCAAGCAAACTCTTGCCACGATCAACCAGGGCGGCTTTCGCTCCATCGTCGACGCGTATAGTTCCCTTGGATTTAGGGGCAGAGGCAAGCCAACTTTTCTTTGTCTGAGTCCTGCCAACATAGCTAGGCAAAAAAGTGGTTCCTACTCCATCTCCCCTTATTATCTTTAATAGAACATCTTTTTCTCTTCCCTTGGCTATGGTACAAGTTATTCCAAGTAATTTTGCTATATTTGCCGCTACAATTTTACTCATCATGCCACCAGCGCCAAGTTTGCTTTTAGATCCCTTAACGATCTTCTTGATCTCATCTTCTTTCACATATTCAAAATAACCTATAACTTTATTGCTCACAGGCGAATAAACCCCGTCAACATCAGTTAAAATTATAAGCCTTTGCGCGCCTACAAGATCCGCAACCATGTGCGATATATTGTCATTATCGGAATATTTAAGTTCTTCGGTTGCTGTAGTATCGTTTTCATTGATTATAGGAATAGCTTTAAACTTGTTCATAATACACTTTATGGTCTCATGAGCATTGATACATCTCGCGCGATTCCCCAGATCATCGGAGGTCAACAAAACCTGAGCAGCGTGATATCCATGCGCCTTGAAATTTTCCTCATACAGACGCATAAGTTTTCCCTGACCCACAGCAGCAATAGCTTGAAGCTTATTTATCGCCTGAGGACGTTGAGATAAACCTAATACCTGCATACCAGCGCCGATAGCGCCTGATGATACGAGTATTACCTTGTAACCGCTGTCTCTCAATGCGCATATCTGCGCACTCAGCGACTTAATATACCCTGCGTCAAGCTTGCCTGATTCACCAGCCAGGACCGCAGTACCGACCTTTACAACTATTATGCCTTTATCCATCTCATATCCCCTAAAAATTACCTTCGGGGACATTCCCAGAAAAAAGGGGACGGTTCTGTTTTTACCGATACCTAAAAAGGGGAAAAACAGAACCGTCCCCTTTTTTCTGCTGTCCCTAAACGTTTTTTGCCAATTTCTTAACTAACTCCTCAGTTCCCAGCCCATCCTTGGCCGAGATTCCAATAATATCTTTATTGAGCCGCTTCTTTAAGATCCTCAAATTTTCTTTGGCGCCCTCAATGTCTATCTTACTTCCTGCTATAATCTGTTCCTTGCGAGAAAAATCTTTGCTATACATATTGAGCTCTCTATTAAGCATCTCATAATCTGAAACTATCTCATCTATATCACTCTTTGAGATGTCTATAAGATGGAGATAAAACTTTGTTCTCTCAGCATGCCGTAAAAACTTATGGCCCAGCCCCTTGCCCTGATGGGAATTCTCAATAAGTCCAGGTATTTCACAGACCTTAAATGTGATATCATCATACTCAACCACACCAAGAGCTGGGTTCTTTGTCGTAAATGGAAAAGACGCTATTCTGGGATGAGCCTTAGATATACAAGAAAGAAGTGTTGACTTGCCGGCATTAGGAAGACCTATAATTCCAATATCAGCGATAAGCTTAAGCTCAAGAAAAAGATTTATACTCTCACCCTCTTGGGGTAGAGTAGCAAGCTTCCGGCTTCTGTTTCCCTTACCGCCCCCGCCTCCCTTGGCAACTAAGAATTCATCACCCTCTGATACTAAATCTTTTAAAAGTCGCTTCTTCTCATTTTCAAAAATTAAGGTGCCAGCTGGAACCTTAATTATAAGGTCGTCGCCATCGCGACCTCTCTTCTGTTTGCTACTGCCATTACCGCCTTTTTTCGCCTTAAATATTTGGCGGTATCTAAAATCAAGAAGGGTGTGCACGCCAGTGCTCACCCTTAAAATAACATCGCCACCATTACCGCCATCGCCGCCATCCGGAGTACCTTTTCTGTTCCACTTATCACGATAGAGGCTATTGCAACCCTGGCCCCCATCTCCGGCTTTAACATTAATCTTTGCGGTATCAATAAACATAAGATACCTATCTATGCGCTTAACACATCTACCTTCTTTGTGCCAAACTTTACAATACCGCTAATCTTCGCAAATAGCGTATAATCTCTTCCCATGCCCACGTTGATTCCAGGCTTAAATTTTGTGCCTTTTTGACGAATTATTATGCCGCCGGCCTTAATAATTTGTCCACCAAATTTCTTAACCCCAAGCCGCTGGGCATTGCTATCTCTACCATTACGACTGGAGCCTTGTGATTTTGTATGTGCCATTGTAAACCTCGTTTTTTTGTTATTTTATTTGCAATTTGCCATATGCTATTTGCAATTTACCCTACTTTTATATCCTTTCAATGAGGTCACAACTTATGGAACGAAGTGACGTAAGTTGTATGACCGAATTGATCCCCCCTGCTTTGATTTTGAAAAAATCAAGGGGGGATATATTACCCAACTTTTATATCCTTAACTTTTATACGCGTAAGCATATCTCGGTGCCCTATCTTCCTGTGATAGCTTTTTCTTCTCTTAAACTTAAACGCTATCTTCTTCTCACCTTTAAGCTCACCGACTATATCGCAGACTACTTTAGCATTCTTTACATACGGAGTTCCGATATTCACATCCTTACCTGAAGAGGTAACTAGAACCTTATCAACTGAAAATTCTTTCTTCTTATCTATTCTGGGTATATCGAATACATCGCCGACCTTAACTTCGTACTGTTTTGACGCAAGTTCAATTATAGCAAACACTTGATCTCACTCCTCTCATTAATTTTAAGTCCCTAAGTATATCATATATAGATATATATGGCAAGGAAAAAAACACTTGAAAAATAAGTAACCAGTTGCCAGTTGCCAGAAACCAGAAAAAACGTGTATTTAAACTAATCTGGTTACTGGTTACAGGTTTCTGGTTACTTAGTATTCACGGCTTGATGTTTATATCTTCCACATGGAGCTTATCATCTGAAACGACTGTTATGCGCCTATTAAAGGCCCGTCGCAGGAAGTTCAGGGCCGGGGCATCTTCGTTTACAAGTCTTTGCGCAACATAGGGATGCACCAATAGCTCAACAGCTACTTTCTTTGCGCGGGAGCTCTTTAAAAAGGTTTTGAGTTTTCTTAACGCGACTATCGCCATAGTGTCTGCTGATTTTACCAGCCCCTTGCCGTCACAATAAGGGCAATTTCTATAAGAGGCGCTCTCAAGACTGCGCCGCACTCTCTGCCTTGTCATCTCAACAATATCGAGCTCAGAGAGAGAAATAATCTGAGTCTTTGCGCGGTCTTTCTTAAGGCTTTCTTGCAATAAAGAAAACAGTTGCTTGCGATGAGGCTGTATCTCCATATCTATGAAATCTATTATAACTATACCGCCTATATCGCGAAGCCTAAGCTGCCTTGCAACCTCCTCCGCCGCTTCTAAATTGACCTTAAAAACAGTATCCTCAAGATTCTTCTTTCCTGTAAATTTTCCACTATTTACATCAATGGCTATCATGCCCTCTGTCTGCTCAATAGTAATATATCCTCCACATTTCAGATATATCTTTCGCTCAAAGAGCTTGTCTATCTCCTTCTCTATATTGAATTTCTCAAAAAGAGGTATATCCTCCTTATGAAAAAAAAGGTTTTTTTTCAACTTACCGTCAATTCTGCTGATAAAATGTCTTAGTCTCTTGAATTCCTGCTTATCATCTACAATGACTTTCGAATTCTCATCACCTAAAAAATCCCTTATAACCTTTGAGGCCATATCGAGCTCCTCAAATACTAAATATGGCGGCCCGCTCTTCTTTGCCAACTTATTGATCTTACTATAAGTATCTTTTAGGTAACTGAGATCCTTAACAAGGTCCCTCTTGGTACACCCCTCTGCGGCGGTTCTTGCCACTAAACCCATATTTTCGGGTAATTTCATCTCGCGTATAATAGCCTTGATCCTTCGCCTCTCTTCATCGTCTTTAATCCTGCGCGAAACACCCACACGCTTAGACATAGGCATAAGAACCAAATATCTACCAGGTAAAGAGATGTTGGTATTAAGCCGGGCCCCTTTTGTGCCAATCTCCGATTTTGTTACCTGAACCAGAATCTCCTGATCCTTCTTAAGAATATCGCTTATCTTCTGGTTAGAGTCATCACGTTTTCCACTGTTTTTTGGGTAGAAAAATCCAACATCATCATCATCCACCGCCGTTGCGGTTATATCTGATACATATAAGAATCCGTTCTTCTCAAGACCGCAATCAATAAATGAGGCCCCCATACCGTCTAATACGGAACTGACCTTTCCTTTATAGATATTTCCCACAATACTCCTACCGGACATCCTCTCAACAAAATACCATTCGAGCTTCTTTGAGCGAAGGATCGCAACCCTTCTCTCCCCAGCTTCTATGTTTATCAATATCTCTTGCATCTTACGCTTTCACCTCTGCTTTCTCAATGTATATGCCCTCAGGCAATTCTATTTGCAGGCGCTTCTTGAATTCATTGGGGTCGATATGCTCAAGTAATACAAATTCCGCTTCAAGACCCTTGCCTTCCAATCCAAGTTTAATCGCCTCTCTAATCCTTATAATAGGTCGGGGGCTGAATCCCTTGCTAAAATATAGCTTAAAATCCGCTCTGCGTATAGCCCTTGAAAAAAGTCTCATTAGATCAAGGTGAGATATAAAACGCATCCAATTTTTTTTGTTAAAATCGATGCTATAGGTAACTTTATCCATTATATATAAATTTCTTAAGCAAATATTCACAGGGGGGGGTATTATTTAAACAAGAAATATATGCCAAAATATATGTTAATTATTAAACTCTAATCCCTCTGTATCTCTTATGGTCTTTCTCGCTGTCGTATCCATTAACTCTTTATCGTCCTGGTCCTCTTTTACCATTCTAACTGTCACAAATATCATAAGATCTGTGGTCTCTATATCATCTTCTGTCTTTGTAAATAACTGGCCTAGTATCGGTATATCCCCGAGGAAAGGAACCTTATTCTCATATTTTGAAGTTGTCTCATGTATAAGCCCGCCTATAACAATGGTCTGGCCATCCTTTGCCATAACCTGAGTCTCCGCCTTTCTCGTTGTAAAACGAGGCGCTAAGATAGTATTGGCGCCGGTACCAAAAGTGTCAAATTGTATAAAAGCGCTCACTTCTGGTTTTAATGTCACGACAATATCTCCAGCCTCATTTACGTGCGGCGTAACAGTAAGTATAATACCAATATCCTTTTCAGTATAACCTGTTACCTCCATACTGCCGGTCTCCTCATTTCTCTCATAAGTAGGTATATTAAAAACCGTTGAGACTGTGACCTTGGCCTCCTGATTATCTAATGTTGTTATTGAGGGATTTGCTATTACCTTTGTGTCTGTCCTTGTCCTTAAAATTTCCATCACCGCGCTAACTGAAGTAAAATCGAGTGTACCAAATGTAAACGCGCTCGCGTCAACCGTTGGAAATGCTGGTAAATTTGTAATAGGAAATGGTGGATCAGAATCAGGGTTACCAACCGGCAGATAGTGGCCAAACCTCTCTAAATAATCTCCATTACCTCTACTTCTTGAGAATGGAGATCTCTGTCTCTCAAAAGGCATTGTAGTCGGCTGCGCCGAGCCTGAGGCGCTAATCTCCATCGTCCAATCTATTCCCAGATCATCATCTTTATCTAAGGTGGTCTCAATGATCTTCGCCTCTATCAAAACCTGAGGAGTTCTTCTATCCAGCCGGCCTATAACCTCTCTTACCTTATACAGATTTGTGGGTATATCAGTAATAATTACCGTATTTGTGCGCTCATCATACTTTATCTTACCACGCTCACTAAGCGTATCTTTTACCGCCTCAGCAACATCCTTTGCTTGAGAATAGTTTAATATAAATACCTCATTCTGCAACTCTTCCTCAGCGACACTTGATATAGTAATTACCCTGATAATATTTCCCATCTTCTCAAAGGAGAGACCCTGGTTCTTCAATATAACCTCAAGAGCTGTCTCCCAGGGAACATCTATCAGTCGTATGCTTACCGCACCCTCTACATCGCTTGAGGCGACAATATTCGCCCCGCTCTTGACCGACAGAGTATGCAACACCGTCCTGATATCCGCATCCTTAAATATCAAGGTCACGCGCCCGGTCTTCTCTTCTGCCTCCTGGGCGTCTGTCGCGGCTTCATCAGGCGATATCTCCTTAGATGTTGATTCACCCGCCGGTCCAATGACACCTGCTGTCTGGCCAAAAGAGTAGGAGTTCAAATTAAGAACAAAAATCAATATAATAAAAAATACAATTCCTTTTACCTTCATTTATCCTCTCCTTTAAGTTTGAAGACATACTCTTCATCTTTGTATAAAAAAATTACACTTTCACTCTCTATCTTTTTAATTGTTATTGTTCCTATGGTATCGTTCTCTTTTACAATAAGATCGTTAACAATCGCCACAGAATCGCCTTTAGGGTCATATATTATACCTTCAAGAAAAATATCATTTACTGTGCTTATAGCTCCGTGAGTAACAACAAGTTTTCCATCTTTGCTCGCCAAAGGAACAAAGGGATCTCTGGCGCCCTTACTCTTATAAATAAAATCTTGGGCCAGAACATAGATTGGAGATAACCCTAAGAGAAATGATATAACACAAATGATGAGAATTATATTAAGAAATTTTGTCATACCTTCGCATCCTCTTGGCTGGAGATTACATATGTATTAATTAGTATATATGATGAATGCTCCATAATGCTCTTCGGATCATTTGCGATCTTTATATCTGTAACCCGCATAAATGTATCCGCGTTCTCTAGCTTATTTAAGAAGGTGCTTAACTGATGATAACCGCACTTCGCGTTTATAGATATCGGAAACTTCTGATACGCGCTGATTGAATTACTCTGCTGACTATTCGTAACCGCTGGGTGAGGTTTGATAGATAATATCTTTACACCAGAGTTCTGAGCCATCTGAGAAAGACGTTTCAGAAGAGCTGAAATCTGCCGCTCAGTAGAAAACCTCTTCTTATGCGAGGATAATCTCCCGCTAAGATCTTTGATCTGGGATTCATATCTAGGCTTATTAGCAATAGCTATATTTGCGGAATTCAACTGTCTCTGCAGATCTCTAACCTTAGGCACTGTATCTTTAAGCGAACTGATCGTAGGTTTGATAAAAAGATTAAAGTTAGCGATCAACAAACATAGAGTGATAACACCATATATAACAAGCTTCTGGTTCTTAATTATTTCCTGTTTCCAGTTTTTCAAAATAACTCCTTCCACTCTGGAAATAGCATACAATTGTAAAATCCATCACATCTGAACTGCCAAGCGCCCTTCTTTGTATTGACGAAAGTTTTATATCCTCAAAATCACCAAAAAAGCCTTCATCACTTCTTAATGATTCTATGAACTTACCAACAACCGCTGTCTCCTCTCCAGGGTTGGGAGAGACCGCTGTCCCCTTCAGGATGAGTATCTGCTTATCCTGCGGAGGTGTTGCGCCAACAATGCTGCGATTGAACAACTTGGCTTTTACTACCTCAAGGCCGACCGATAACGAAGTCAACCATACTCCATCTATCATAGAGTCGTTTAGATCACTGAGTTTCTTTGACCATATAAGGCTTCCATGAGCAAGGGAATCTATAATAGAGACCTTGCCATTTAGAGCATCGAGCTCTTTCTTTATCTCTATCGCCTCTCTGTGATCTTGAGCAACACTTTTTAAGGCTGCGCTTAGGAGAGCCAGACTCTTCCTCTGTCTCATAGCCACGACACTTGTGATTATCTGGCTTAGCAACAAAACAGCTATAAGACCTATAATAACCGGCGTGGGAGCCAGCTTAGGCATAGCAACCTTGGTTACTACCACATCCTTCTTCTTCTTTACTTGAGCTCTCAAATGCTTGGGGAGAAGATTAAGTTCTATCATCAATCCGCTCTCCTTAAGGCGAGGCCCACAGCTACGGCAAGCTGAGAAATCGATTTTTCAAGCGCTCCCTTATCAAGGCCTTCAGCGATATCTATACCAGATAAGAGATCTAATTTAGATGTCTCTCTACCCAGGTTTTCCTTTAATAAATTTTTAATAGTCTCTGATTCCGACATACCACCGCTTAGATATATCTTATCAACACTGCTGGCATACTGATTCTCATAATAATCGAATGACAACCTTACCTCATCAGATAAAGACGAAAATGCATCTGTCAAAGATCCAACAATAAGCTGCTTATCCTCTTCTGATAATTCATTAATCTTAGAGAGCTTCTCCTCCATCGACTTCTGCGCCTCTTCAGCGGATATTGAAAGACTTTCAGCAATAATTTTAGCAACAGCATTCCCGCCTACCTCAATGTCGCGCGAGAGATATGAGATGCCGCCCTTTACAATATTGAGATTAGATCTCTTGGCGCCGATATTCAAGAGACCGCAGACCTTATCTTTATCTATGCCCGTTATATCAAAGGCGTTTAAAATAGCGAATGAATCAATATCAAAGATAGCCGGTTCAAGACCTGCCTCATTTATCATCTTTACCTGTATATCCACCAGGTCTTTCTTGGCAGCAGCTATTAAGACCCTCATCCTATTGCCTTCAAGATCCTCCATCTTGGCAAAATCTAATATTATATCTTTAATATTAAAGGGGATTACCTTCTCAGCCTCAAACTGTATAGCGCTCTTAAGCTCCTCCTCATTCATAGAAGGCATCTCAATATATCTTACAATAACTGATGGGCCTGATATAGAAGAGGTGACGCGTGTTTTGGGGGTATTTAAATCCGCGTGAGCGTCCTTTATGGCCTTGGCGACATTATCACCAACAGGCTTAATTGAAAAATTTACGAGCTTAGGTTTAATACCAGAATGGCTCATAGACGCTGACTTTATAAAGTTCTTTCCGATGTCTATACCGATCTGTATATTCTTATCTTCTTTTTTCGAGGGAAAACCGATCATCTATCTCTTTTCTTCTTTGGAGAGCTGACGCAACCTTAATGTTAAGATTATTGCGGTACATAGTAGAAAAATACCTATGGCCATGTCTTTTTTACTGTTTTCTGGTATATTATCTTTAACAGGAAGCGCGGCCGACCTCTGTGGCAGAACCTCCTTTTTAATGTCTCCTCTACTTTGCCTGGCTTTATATAGCTCATACTCCTGTTGGGCCTTCTCTCTCTGGAAAACAACAGACTCCACTACCGGCTCTGGAGAGACATGTTCGCTAACAGCTGCTAGAGATATTTTACCCCAAATAAAGGTTATCGTCAATAGAACTGCTAAAAGAAATATTGTTTTTTTCATTATATGCTCTCTTGTCTTGTTCTTGTTCTTGGCAGAGCCAGATCACGCGGCAGGTTACTATCAAAACTAGCTAGAGAATCGGTACTAGCTCTTAGGTCATAATTTATATCTAAGTTACCGCTCCATATCAATGCCTCATCCCTTGCTATTAAAGAACCATTTAGAGTAAATCGTCCAACCTTTCCTACCGCAGCATGATTATTGTATATTACAGCATTTACTATCCTTATTAGATTTGATGGATCAATATTCGCGTCTGCTACAGTATCTGAGAAAGAACCCTCATAATATTTACGCGCAACTGCCCCCCCAAGCCCATCATCCTTATCCCCTCCATCAGCAACGGTATAATCTCCGTCAAAGAAGTATCCGTTAAGAGGGTTACCATCTGAATCATATCCATTCCCAGCGTCAGTAGAATCAGTCACATACCCTTGAGTAAAGGGAGGTTTAAGATAATCTTTACATGTTACAAACCAATCATTCCTAGTATAATTTCCTATAAGCACGTTGCCTTTTGAGGCAAGTCCAAGAAAATCCTTGGTTCGGTTTACGGCCGCTGTCGCAACCGGGTCAGGATCAGGCTTTGGCCATGACGGCTCATTAGCATAGATTATGTCTCCACCTATATGAATATTTCTGCCAGTATAAATTGTTCCCTGCCCCTCAACCACACCCCTTATAATAATATCCTTCTCTACTACAACCGTACCATCTATAACAAGCGGGTTTGCCACAGTGCCTATTAGAATCATGCATCCATCATCAGGTGTGCCACCTACGCCATCTGGTCCAACCCCAACATCATCGGCAGTACCTCCAATGCCGTCAGCGCCTACGCCATACTCATACACCTCATTAACAAGTACGATCGCTCCTTGGCTGATCTGGCCATTATCATCATCTGCCATATCCTTATACTTGCTTAGATCTCCTAAATACGGCATATCAAGAACTTCCGAATTCTCATACCTTGTACTCGTTCCGCTGTAGCCAGAAGCTAAAATAGTTGCATCAGGATTAGCGGCATCTGTTGGATTTGTTGAACGCGCTCTAATTGGAGCGTGATTTGTATAAGCTGCAGTATCCCATGATCTGCTTAACCCAGTAACAGTCCCAGCAGCCCCTAAGGCAGGGTTTGTTGTAGCATAGATATCACCATTTATCATAGGGTTTCCGGTAAAATCAAAATTACCGTTAGATCTGGCATCTCCGTTTATTGTAATTCCCGCTCCCTTGAGCCATCCAAAATTATTTACAAAATAGGCATAGGTAAAGATCGGCGATGGGTCCATCATAAAAGAGACATTTGCCGCAATAACCTTTCGCGTAGTTCCACCTAGATGAGGCGCCTGGCCTACAGCAATAAGCTTTAATAACGCTCCGTTATTGACCGCAACAACAGGATTCGCGGCTGTGGGCATGACCGAATATGTGAGGCCATCAGGCATTACCACATTAGTCGGAAACGCATATCCAGTAACGATTGTTTGCAGATCAGCAGCAAAGGTATCATCCCTCCAGGAGTCATATGCTATTGGAGCAAAGAGCTGATATATACCTATTGATGCTTGGTTAAGTCCGGCCTCAGCAGTATAATAAGCCTTTATCTCATCTCGCTGACGCATAGCAAACTTAAACTCATAAAGACTTCTTGCCGTATAGACACCTCCTGTAAATAAGAGGATCATAACTATCGTATAGACTGATATGAGCGCAATGCCCCTATTATCTCTAAGAATATTCATAACAATCACCCCACCTATTCTACGCTCTTTAGATGCACCCTAGACGTTAGCGTAAACAATACTTGTCTCTGGCTTAAACTCTGTTTGCTGCCTGTCAATGTTAATGTTAGGGTATCCTGCGCTGTTCTACCTATCTGCAAACCTCCAACATTATCACAAAGCACGACATCCTCTACCGTAACCCCTGCTGGAGATAGTATGCGCCTTATAAGTTCATCTCCAACAAGAAGGTATCGTATCCGCCGTCCAGCTCTAGCCCCATTTGCCAAGCCCCTATCTTCAGACCTTAAGTAAGCGCCCCACCTGACATTCCCAGCAGCTAAAAGAGAGTCAGCAAAATAGAAATCATTCACCATATTCCCATCAGTATCTTCCCATGAACCGGTTCCATTAATATCAACAGGAACCTGAAATGTTACAGAGGTTCCACCTGCGGGCACTGTAACTAATGGCGTATATGATGAGTCTATTACAGCGCACTCTGAAAGCTCAAGCACCATAAGATCCATAACGCGCCTGAATGTCTCCTGCATATCTATCTTAGCGTCTCCCGCATGCCAGCTTCTCTGCGCGCTGTTCATAACTGTATAAGAAGCAAGAATAATAAATACAAACAAGAGCGTGACTACCATCATCTCAATTAGAGTAAAGCCCTTTTTAGTATCTTTTTCTGCCAAGAAACGCATCACTATCTCCTCGCGACATATGTAACTATCTCAACTGGTGAACTTAACCTGCCGTCACCATTAAGATCTTCTCCGCCATCAAGCACACCATTTAAGTTCTGGTCTTCACCCCTCACGCGCCGCTCCTTCTCCCTATAACTTAAGACCAGCCGTACCTCTTTCAGATTACCTTGGTTTGGGCAAAAGCCTGAATTATGATTTGTAACATAGCAGACAAGACTGGTATCATTAGGAACCGCAGGGGGAAGAAGAACATAACTGTTGAGTGATGAGAAATCAGACTGCCATATAGCATCCTCGATCTCCTGCCTTGTTCTATTAGACATGAGAGTACTATATCCGGCAGAGTCCTTTATTGTAGCAGCTGATATGAACAGACTCATTGTGCCGCAAGCAGCTAAAGCGAATATCGCCATAGCGAACATTATCTCAATAAGAGTAAAGCCACCTGCTTTAATAAGATAAAAAAATACCTTATCTCTTGATACTAAACGATTTTTCAAAAACAAACTTCTAAAATATCTACGGGTCATGAATATCAACCCCTTTACTATAAGTCCGTTTATTACTATGTATAAGTATACTAATTATTGTTAGTTTAGTTTATATT
>JBHPDT010000003.1:0-59172 GCA_042577545.1 Candidatus Omnitrophota bacterium
TACTGAGTTCAAAGTTATCCAGTATTCCTACAAGCTCGATAATCAGACCTTCATTAGCGTATTTGATCAACTCCATTCTCTCTTTCATATTTCTCTTTTTGAAGTTATCAAACTCAGCCTGGAGCCTTAAATACTTATCATACGTATCATCTTTAATTAAAAGTTCTTCGCGTAAGACCTTAAGCTCCGCTTCGATAGCGGCGATATCAGGCTTGACCTTAGGTTTCTTATCCTCTTTCTTGCTATCCTTATCGTGTTTTCTCTTAATCATCTATAATCCGCCTCTTTAAATTATTATGAACCCTCGGGGTATTTTTTCAGTTGAAGGGCTCATCCTGAAGCCCGAAAGGCTGAAGGATCTAAAGAGATCCTTCGTCGCTACGCTCCTCAGGATGAGGAGTCGACTTAAGACAAACTCCCCGACCCCTCAATTATTAGATTCTTGATCTCTCTGAACTTAATGTCCTGCTTAAGGATGATGCCACATATTCTACCATAGCCACCATCTTGCCATACTCCATTCTTGTAGGACCGATTATCCCAAGAGTTCCACAGGATGTATCTCCTACACAATAGTTGCATGTTATAAGAGAGCAATCGCTCAACTCATCATCCACCTCTGAGCCTATGTAAATATGAACGCCCTCTTCATCCATATCCTTCTTAAGCAATGAGAACAAAAAATCTTTATCCTCTAACCTGTTAAAGAGGCCTTGCAGTTTATCCGCATCATGAAACTCCGGATGCGCCGCAATATGAGCCCTGCCATTGAGATAGACCTTATTCTCTTTTACTATATCAAGCATAACATCGATAATCGCCTTAGCGCGCTCAAGCACATAGAAGAATGAGTCTCTCTCAACTATAAGCCTCTGCATCAGTTCTCGTCTAATGGCTAATAGTGAGCCCTTATTTATATGGCTATTTATAAAATTCGCTATGCGAAGTAACTCAGCCTGATCTATATCGCCATCAGTATCAATGAGTATATCGTTAGTAAATCCTGATTCTGATAAGAGCACCATCAATATTCTATACTCATCTACTTTAATAAGCTGGACCTTCTTAAAGTAGCTTTTCTGAAGAAGCGGAAATAAGACTATACCTGTCTGATGAGTAAGTGAAGACAGGAGGTCTGATGTCTTATCAAGTACATTATCGAGTTCATTGATCCTGTTCTTATATTCCTTATTTATTCGCCTCTTCTCTTCTTCATTCAATAGCTCTGCCTGCATAAGCTTATTGATATAATAACGATAGCCCTTCTGGGTAGGAATACGTCCCGCGGAAGTATGCGGATGCATGATCATGCCCATCTCTTCAAGATCAGACATGATATTTCTGATGGTAGCAGAAGATAAATTTAAACGCAGTTTTCTGCTGATAGTGCGCGATGCGATAGGCACAGCAGTGCTTATGTAGGAGTTGATGATCAGCCCCAGTATCTTATCTCTTCTTACTGCAAAGTCTCTCGTTACCATTAGATCACCTTCGTTAAAAAACTAGAATTGGATTAGCACTCTATGATTAAGAGTGCTAATTGAGATGTAGATTCTACCATATTGGGGAATTTTGTCAAGGAATTTTTTTCAGAAAAAACTGACGTGTAAAAAAAACCGTTTGGGGACGTTGTTCAAGCACAGGTTGTCGTGCTCAAACAACGTCCCTGAAGCACTTATGTATGTCATCCCCGAATGCATTAATCGGGGATCCACAAACTAACTACGCGGCGCTGTCTATGGCAGCTAGTTTGGCTCTGGATGGCTGATCACTAGGTCTACAAGACATCGCAAATACCCTTATCATAGCCAAATCAAAAGGCTCTCCATTATACGTACCTAGTCTACCAGCAGAAGAAGCTTTGTGTTTTAAATAAAATTTCTCATGCCTTGTGGCTTGAATAGGTAATGAAAAGGTTGTTACAGCAAAGTTTCTACCTCTTCCACCAATCAGCTCTCTCAGTGCTTTATCAGAAGCAAGTTCTTCAATAGCATCGGCAAATCCACTCTCATCATTTAACCTAACTAGATAACCCGTATAGCCACCTATCATAGCTTGTGAGACACCATCTACATCGTATACTACAACCGGCTTGCCCATAGACTGCGCCTCTATAATTACTCTGGGTAAACCTTCACCTGTAGTAGGTAATGCGATTAAGTCAGCCTCCTGATATAACCTCTTTAATTCCTCTGATGAAACCTCACCCTTAAATTCAACTAAATCCCTAAGCCCAAGCTCATTAATCAGCTCGTGAAGTTCTTTATCATATCCTGGCAGTATATGATCCTTACCAGCAAATATATACTTTGCTTTTACGCTACGCTTTCTTAAGTCATCTATAATGCGCACCATCCCGATCTGATTTTTTCTTTCGCATATAGAAGCTGGTACTAGAACTGTGGGCAACTCATTAGCTCCTTTTTCTTCTATATCAAGATCGGGTTGAAAGAACTCAGTATCAACACCATTAAACAATACATCAAATCGCTTACGTAAAATTCCGGGGATATCTACTCCGGTAACACCGCCTATGCCATCAGCTAGTCCAATAAGTTCAGGATAATGCTCCTCTCTTAGCATGTCATTACCTTCATGATGCTGCATTAAGACCTTCAGGCCCTTGCGCTTCGCAGCCCTTGCTAATGGCTCACAATGCGGATGAAATAATGAGTGTATCATAACAAGGTCTATATGATGCTGCGCGAACAATTCATTAGCTTTATCTAAAACACGTACTCGCTCATCATCAACACCAGATGGGTCATCACCATAAATATTGGTAGTATGTATAGGGACCCTCACCAACTTTCCTTTCCCGATATCTTCATAGCTTATCAAGGCCTGCTCATCTGTAGTCATATACATCTGAATTATAGTCATATTATTTCGCTCAAGCAATGTTCTGTTCAAAAATTGCAAGTGACGCTGAATGCCACCGCCTCCATCATATCCATGTGAAAATCTGAGTATTGTCATGCCATTGAGTCTGTCTGTAGCTTCCAGCTCTTCCTGTGTAACCTGCATAGGTGGTTTAGCTGTACCTGCGGATGAGGCCTTACCCTGACCACCTGCATCTACTGACTCATCCAACTCAACCATAAACAACCAACCCCTGCCGTACGGGTCTTCATTCACATCCGTTGCGTCGGCTGTTACAAATTTATTGACACTAACAACCTTTCCAGCAACAGGAGAAAAAACTTCAAAAGTAGCCTTATCAGTTTGTAAACTACCGCATACTTCTTCACTAGATACAACAGCGCCAATCGCGGGTAATACAACCTTTGATACACCACTGAGCAGTTTAATTGTCTCAGCTGTCAAACCTACAACAGCAAATTTTCCATCTTGGACAATTCTAGACCACTCACCTGATTCTATGGCTTCAGATTCATCAGGATCAGCGCTCCAGCCTTTAAAAGGATCTTCATAATCATACAGAGTCTCTATAACAGCGGTCTCTCTTTCCTGGCTAAGTTCTGCCTCTCCAATATCTAAAATAGCCGCGATATCTGATGCCTTTAGCGCAACATCTGTCTGTTGCGCTGCATGAACATCAACTCTTGCAACCGGAGTGATATGGGGGGCGCTCTTAACAAGATCCGTATTCCCATATGCTTCTTTCTTTATCGCTATCATAGCACCAGCTATCCTATCAAGATCTGCAAGACTCATAGACTGTGTTGGTTCAAACATAAGGGCCTCGTGTACTATCTGCGGAAAATATGTAGTAGGTGGATGTATGCCATAATCCTGAAGCCTCTTTGCAAAGTCATTCGCAGTTACACTTGTATCTTTCGTTATATTTTCAACTGATATTACAAACTCATGCATCCTCAACTCACCTTCGGCATAAGGTATATCAAAATGATCTTTTAACCTTGCCATAAGGTAATTTGCATTTAAGACCGCATCGCCGCTTGCCTGCCTTAAGCCTTTCACACCAAGCGTTCTTATATACGCATAGGCTCTTACTGAAACAGGTATATTTCCAAGAAATGTACCTATCTTAATCGCATCCTTTACATCATAATCAAGGCGATACCCCTGGGCTTTCTTCACTATCCTAGGCCTAGGTAAAAACTTGGCAAGCTTAGATTTTACACATATAGGCCCAGAACCAGGCCCTCCTCCACCATGCGGGGCACTGAATGTCTTATGAAGATTTATATGTAGAACATCAACCCCAAGATCACCTGGCCTTATCCTACCTATTATAGAATTAAGATTCGCTCCATCCATGTAAACAAGTCCGCCTGCTTCCTGGACTAACCGCGCTGCTTCTTTGAGGTCATCAAAGAGACCAACTGTGTTTGGAGCTGTTAGCATTATAGCGGCAACCTTTCCCCTATTCTCTTCTTTTGCTAAAACTTCCTTAAGAGAATCTAAATTAAGTCGGCCTGTCTCCTCATCTGTCTTAACCTCTTCAACCTTACCATCAGTCATAGCAGAAGTCGCGGGATTTGTTCCATGCGCAGCGTCCGTAGTTATAATTACTTTCCGATCATGATCACCATTATTCTCATGATATCTCATAATAGTAGTTAAGCCGGTGAACTCACCATGGGCTCCTGCGGATGGGTGTAAAGATGTATCATCCATGCCTGTCAAATCTTTTAAATATATGCCTAGCTCATAAAGCATTTGGAGTGTGCCTTGTGACAAGTCCTCAGGGCCATAGGGATGTGATTTCGCGAAACCATCAAACCCAACTATCCTCTCGTGAACAATGGGGTTCCACATCATGGTACATGAACCAAGAGGATAAGGATTATCTACCGGGTTATAATTCTGATCTGCCAACCTGCGTAATACCTTTCTTAAGACCGGATCAGATATAACAGGAATATCAAATTCAGTATCCCTCTTCAACTCATCGGGGATTACAAAAGAATTCTTCTCTTTGGTCTGATCGGATATTTCTGTATTCCCTTCAGCAATCTCAGTAAGAGCCTCCAAGAGCGCCCTTAACTCCTTTGTTGTGTTTGTTCGCGTAAATGAGAATTGAATAAGATTCTCTCCCAAATGAGAAAAATATTTGGATACATCAAACCCAGCATTTATACCTTTTTTTTGTAAGCGTCTCTGAAGTTCATCAATAGGAATAGGGGATTTAACCACAACCTCTCTTACAATCGGGCCTGAGCTAAATACACTAAAACCTTTGAGTTTATCAACAAACTCCGCGAATGTGCTAGCAAATTGATGAGACCATATCGAGATCATATCTATTTCACTTTTGCCCTGACCCGCTATATTAACTGCCGCAGCCATGGCATTCAATGCAGCATTCGTACATATATTACAAGGAGCATCTTCTCGAGCAACATGCTGCTCCCTATGAGTTAATGCCAAGACAAGAGCAGTCTCACCCTTATCATCCGTAGTCTGGCCAACTAGTCTGCCAGGCATAAAATTTATAAGTTTTCTTTTGCACGCCATAATACCTAAGTTATTTCCGCCATAATATGGCTTTCCAACAAATGCCTGGCCTTCCGCAGTAACAATATCAGCGCCGTAACTTCCAGGGGATTTTATCTGTGAAAATACAACCGGATCATTTGAGTGGATATGTAAAAGCGCCTTATTTGCTTTGACAATTTCAGCTATTCCTGGAATCTCAGTCTCAAGCTCACCTAGAAAGTTCGGTTGCTGCATTACAATAGAGGCTACGCTCTCATCCATCTCTTTCCTCAGCGCCTTTACATCTATCCTGCCTGTCTCTTTATCCGCATTAATATATATAACCTCTATTCCACTATTCTTAACATGCGTATCAAGTGTCATCCTATGAAATGGATTTATTGCTCCAGCAACTATGACCTTCTTCCTTCCCATAGCGCTACATGCCATTCTAACACCTTCAACAAAGGCATTAGCCCCATCATAGAGCGAGGCATTGACCACCTCCATATCAAGGAGCTTTGCCATTATAGACTGGTAAAGGTATATCAACCTTAAATTACCCTGACTCACCTCAGGCTGATATGGCGTATAAGAGGTAAAAAACTCTGGCATTCCTATTAAATAAGCGACGAGATCTGAGATAGGCTCATCATAAGTTCCTGCCCCAAGAAAAGAAGCCATATCTGTATCATTCTCAAGACTTAATCCCGACATCAACCTAAAGATCTCTCTTCTGGCAGTTTCAGGATCAAGCTCTTCTGGCAAATCCCAATCTCCAGCATAAAAGTCTTCCTGTAGATCACCGTAAAGACCATCAACTGTATCAACGCCATATGCTTTTTTGATTACAGCGAGTTTCTTTGCTCTATCCTCATCTCCTCCTGGTATATAAAAAGGTGCTCTCTCTCTATAATCTATGCCCCTATCAGAGACTATATTATTTATAAATGGAGTTTTGACTACCTTAGCCGGTGTTTTGCTACCAGCTATCTCTATCCTTATCTCTGTACCTATATCTGCAACAGCCTTATCAACATAAACAAGGCCAATGCCAGCTTTTAAATTAGGTGAGAAGACCCCGCTCGTTACATAACCTATTTCTTTACCTTGAAGATCAAATACCTTATCTCCATTATAAGGTTGGCTCCTATCATCTAAGATGCGCACACCAACCAATTTTTTATTAGAACGCCTCTTCTTTGCAATAGCCCTTCTCTTGCCTATGTAATTTCCTCGCACCCGATGACTAGTGTTTAAGGCCCACCCATACTTATATTCATAAGGCATAGGCGCCTCATCAGCCTGATCCCACTCATGCCCATATAAAGGCAAACCTGCCTCAAGCCTTAAAGAATCACGAGCCTGAAGCCCAGCAGGCTTTGCGCCAAGTGCTATGACAGCCCTCCAAAAATCTATGGCATCATCTGGGTGAAGATGTATCTCGAATCCATCCTCACCAGTGTAGCCGGTTCTCTGTATTAAGAAATACTTTGTGAATGGTATCTTACCGCCCATTTTTTTCATTGTAATATCAATATGATCTACTTTAAAATATCCCAGGCTTCTTATATCTTCTTTATCTTTATCAGCGCTAGCCATAGATTCTAATATGCGTTGCGCCATCGGGCCTTGTAAAGCTAATATAATACGACTAAAATTGGGGTTCGCGGCGTTTCGAAGATCCCTCATCACAACATTAAATTCAGTCGGTCTACCTCTAACCTCTTTTATCTTGCTGGTAATCCACTCCCGCGCCTTATCTGTATTCCCAGCATTGACTATTAATCGAAAGTGGTCAGACTCTAGTTTAATAACTTGTATGTCATCTATGATATTACCTTTATCGTCCAGCAAAAATCTGTACTGAACATCTTTATCTTTAAACTTCCTTATTCTTCCATCTCTATTCACATTTGGTGAGGAGATCCAGTCAATAAACATTGCGGTGTCATCTCCTACAAGATCGATCAACCCCATATGGCTCTCATCAAATATAGATACGCCCCGTCTTGTATTGAGATTCTCCTGAGCGGCGTCTCCATAATGGAGCGGCATATTCCAACCGCCAAACCCAGCCATTGTAGCGCCATGAACGCCTATATGCTCATCGTAAAGCACTGTCTTCTTAAGATCATCGTCCGGCTCAGATACAATATCATCAACATGATGTGTGATCAATGCAACAATAGAATCATGAACACCCGCATCATTCGGATACTTTGCCAATATCTGGTTGGTAATCTCCATGCCTAAATCAGAATCTAACTGCAATATAGCATATGCGATAGCCACTAAATCCTCTAAAGACGGAGAATCTAATGTCAATAGTTCTCTCGCTTTCTCCGCTAGAGGTTGAGCTGCTTTAGGATTCCCTATCTCGCCTAGAATTTTTGCAGTACTTTTTATTGCTGCTACATATTTAGGGTCATTAAACGCAGCGATCATAGCATCAACAGATTCCCCGCCAACCGGCATTTCAGCAGACTTACCCGAAAACCATTCATGCATCAGAGTCTCTGCCTCATCAGCCATTGTAGCAAGAGTCCTTGCGCCAAGACGGTTGAGTTGTTCTGCAATCCGTGCTCTGGTAACGTCGGTTAAGCTGCCAGCAGATGAAGCTTTGCCTGCTATCATATTAGATGCTGCTTCCTTAAACGCCTGAACCTGCCTAGGATTAATAAATATATCAAACCCTCTCATATCACCCCTGTGCGTTCGATGTACTAAGCAGCCAACGGTCTCATGACCAATCTTAAAACTCACATAATCAACTCGACCTGGCTTGAGATTCTTTATTCTTGCCTTATCCTGTTCAATAGATAATCGTTGAAGCAAATCTGCTGCCTCAGAATATCCATCTATAGCTAAGACCATAAGTTGCTTGCTCGGATTAAGCGTACTACTTAAATTAGCTAGTGAAAATGTAAACTTTCTGATAATTTGTTGATCAACAACTTCCTTAAACTTGCCTCTCAAATATTCAATTACACCATCCGCGTCCCCATTATCTACCACTAATCGAAAACTCTCTGGCCCAATTTTTACAATTTGTAAGTCCGTAGATATTCCATCGCCATATTCTAAAGTCCTATAATCGACGTCCCCACTCTTTAATCTGTAAAAAAAACCATCCCTAGGATCACCTATAAATATGTAATCAAAAAGTGGCATAAGATATCTGCCTTGCACGTCAACTATGCCAACTTGAGTTCTATTAGCAAGGGTTAAACTCTTCCCACCTACCCGGAAAAGTTCCAACTCGCCTGCTCGCGCCGCAGCCATGGGCCTTAATGAATCATCTTCTCTTGAAATTTTATCTGGAATAGAAAAAGATACTGTGGATTGAATAAGGAATGTAATTGTAATAATACTAGTTAGTACTCGTTTAAACATAAAAATACCCCTTCATATGAACCAATGATTTTGTTGAATTTTTAAAGCGGTAAAAATTATATATTCTTTAAAAATGTTTATCAATTATACTATAAAACTTTTAACCTGTCAATCCCTATTTCGGGGACTATTTCGGGGACGGTCCTAAAGGTAGCAGGTCTGAGCACAAAAAACTCCGTTATTTCAAGAAAACCCTTTAGGGACGTTGCTCAATCGGGGGTACTTGTGCCTGCCTCGCCGCAGGCGGGCTCAAGCGAAGTCCCCGAAGGGGACAACGTCCCTGAAGTATTTTTTTACAGAGTTAGATATTGAGGGTCATTTTGGTGGGGATAATTGCCTTTATGCGGACACCTTCGGGGGAGTCGTTTCTCTCAATGACTTTGCCTTCTTGATATATCTTATTCAATAGGCCTAATTTGTTATAAGGCACTACTAAATCAACAGTTCTAACAAGTGATTTGAGTTTTTTGCTGATAATATCAGATAAACCCCCAAACCCTGTCTCTTTCAGGGCTGAGATCGCCACGCAGTCTCCTATATTTCTTCGAAAGCGCTCGATCGTATACTTATTATCCAGGAGATCCACCTTGTTTAATGCCGTAATAATAGGCTTATCATAAGCATCTAACTCTTTAAGCACAGAATATACCGCCTTAAGATGTTCATCTGCCTTAGCGCTGCTTATATCAATTACATGAAGCAGAAGATCAGCCTCCTTAACCTCCTCAAGTGTTGCCTTAAAGGCCTCGATCAACCCATGAGGAATATCATGGATAAAACCTACGGTATCGATAAACAGCAGTTTTTGGTTATTGGGAAGTGAATATCTACGTGAGACCGCGTCAAGAGTACAGAAGAGCTTATTATCCGCATCAACTGAAGAACCTGTAAGCTGATTTAAGAGTGTGGACTTACCAGCATTCGTATATCCTACAATAGCGACTGTGGCAAGAGAATGCTCTGAGCGATTACGCCTTAGCTGGCTGCGCCTCTTCTCAAGGCTGGTAAGATCGGTCTTGATATATTTTATCTTTCTCATTATACCTCTGCGATCTGTCTCAAGCATCTGCTCACCTGGGCCGCGAGTACCGATACCACCTCCAAGGCGTGAGAGCTTAATGCCAAGGCCTGAAAGTCTCGGAAGCGCGTATTCCAGCTGCGCTAACTCAACCTGCAGTTTACCTTCATTAGTATGGGCGCGCTGAGCAAATACATCCAATATAAGCTGGGTTCTATCTACTACCTTGATCTTTAAAACCTCTTTAAGGTTGCGTCCTTGAGTTGGAGAGAGATTTCTACTAAATAGTACCGCGTCTATCTCACCATCATAAGCATCTATGAGCGCGCGGACCTCCTCAAGCTTGCCTTTTCCAACAAGATAGTTTGGGGTAAGCTTATCCCTCTTGCATCTGATCTCATCTACTACATTAGCGCCGCTTGAGGTAGCGAGCTTCCTAAGCTCTTTGGCAGAATCATCCGCCCCCCAGCCTCTCTTCTCATCTTCGGGAAGGGCTACTGTAACTAGAACAACCTTCTCTTTTAAGCGCTCTTTGATCTCATACATAGTGATCCTATTTTCTTTGCTATAACATCTGGCCTTTTGTAATCAACATCTACCCATATTATCCTATCATCATTGCGAAACCACGATAACTGTCTTTTTGCAAAATGGCGTGTATTTCTCTTGATCAATTTCTTTGCTTGGGTAAGCGACATCTTTGAATCCAGGTAATCAAATACCTCAACATACCCTAGAGCCTTCTTTGCGGTCACAGACAATCTCTTATCCTTTAAACTGCGGCACTCATCAACAAGTCCTTCCTTAAACATCTCATTTACGCGCTCATCAATCCTCTTGTATAACCTGGAGCGCTGGCGTCCTAAGCAGAAAACTTTTATATCATTATCATCAGCCAGGCCCTTTGTCTTCTTCTTAAGAATGGACATGGGCACGTCTGTATTTATATAGATCTCCAATGCCCTTATTATGCGCCTGGTATCGTTTGGGTGTAAAAGCTGAGCTGTCTCCTTATCGACCTCTGTGAGTTTCTTGTGCAAAAAACCTGCTCCATGGATCTCTTCTTCCTTTGCTAATATTGCCCGTAATGTCGTATCAGCAGGAGGCGATGGAAAGAGCCCATCTATTAAGGCCTTCATATATAAGGCTGTGCCGCCTACAATTAATGGCACCTTATCTTTCTTATGAATCTTCTTTATTAAGGTGATGGTCTTAGCGCAAAACCTAGCTACGCTAAAAGTTTCTGATGGGCTAACAATATCGATCATATGATGGGAGACCTGCTCCAGCTGGGAAGATGTGGGTTTCTGAGTCCCTATATCCATGCCCTTATAGATCTGCATAGAGTCACATGAGATTATTTCAGCATCGATTATCTTTGCTAAGTGGAGTGATGTCTCTGTCTTGCCGACAGCGGTGGGACCTACTAAAAAAACTATATCTTTCATATTCTCAGGTGTTGATTCTTGTAGCAAAACCTTGCCTCTTCAATTTACTTGCCATCCTGTTAGCTTCTTCTTTGGTATTAAACTGACCGATTTTGACTCTATATAGGAGTTTATCTTTCCTATAACCTTTTTCTACATATGCGCTGTGGCCTTTTTTACTTAAAGTCCTCACACACTTATCTGCGTTAGTGCGCTTAGAAAACGCCCCTACCTGAATAGTAAAATAGGATATATCCCTCTTTAGGTATTTCTTCGCATCATCTACTTCTAAGCTCAACGGATAATCACGCAAAATCTTTGAAAAAGATTCCTCAGACTCCTGCCATTTGCCTTGCTTTAATTGACTCTCGCCCAATCTTAAATAGGCTATACTCGCGTATCCTGTTGATGAGTTCTCTCTTAATAATTTCCTATAGTATTCCTCTGATTTTTGAAAATTACCTTCAATAAAATATGAGTCAGCAATACCTAGAATAGCCTCTGATCTCATAGATGCGCGTTTATAATTATCTATAATAAAGGTAAAGTTTTTACGAGCTTCATCAGGCCTATCTAGCTTAAGAAAAGATAGACCCATAATATATCGTCCTTCTTCACCAAGGGTCTTATCATCCGCGATCTCTCTGCATCTACTTAACGCCTTAAGATAATCACCCTTCAGATATTCACCCCACGCCTGTTGAAGCATAGCCTGGCTAGCGAACGCGCTGTGAGAAATAACAGATGCTACGATAATGAGGATCACCACTCTTAATAGTTTCACTCTACTCCTCCCCTAGGAAATAATACCAGTATCTCTGATTTTTTAGAACACGCTATCAAATAAGCTTCTAGTAATATACGTGTTCCAGGCTTATTCTGGCGCTCTTTCTCTTAAAAATGTGCCACTTACCGGTTTTTATCTGAACAAACTTATTAAAGACAGCTATCTTAAGAGGCGCCTTTCGCTGCGCGGCTACCTTTATCTTAATTGTGTTATTAGTAACCTTAAAATGCACAGAAACACCCTCGAAGATCAGTGAAAAGATTACCTCCCTCCAGGAATAAGGAAGAATCGGATTAATAGTAAGTTTCTCCTTTCTTATCCTGACACCGCAAAATCCGAATATTACCGCCTGCCATACACCTCCTAGGGATGCGGCGTGCATACCCTCTTTTGTATTGCGAAATAGATTGCTTATATCCATTCGCAGCGCCACATTAAAGAAGCTATAGGCCCTCTGCATATCTCCTACGTCGCAAGCGCAGATAGAATGCATAGAGGGACTCAAGGAAGAGCTGTGGAGTGTTCTGTCCACATAAAATCTGTAATTATTTATTTTAGTCTTTGACGTAAAAACATCATCTAGCAGATAAATAAGCATCAGAACATCCGCTTGCTTAACCAATTGAGTCTTCTCAATATCCCTAGATCCCAATTTGCCCGATATGATGGGCATACCATTCTCATCCTTACTAGTAGGTATGACTTTCTTTAACTTCAGGTATCCATCAAACTGTTCTATTATATTATCCTTTGTGATATTAAATACGATAGATGATGATATGCGTTTCCATTCAGCCGCTTCCTTATCGCTTAATGAAAGCTTGTTCTTTATCTTATTATAAAAACTTTTATCCTTTTTTATCTTGTAAAAAAGTTTATATGCTATAATGAGATTCCACTTAGCCATCATGTTGGTAAAAGCGTTATTATTCACATTAACATGAAACTCATCCGGACCAATAACATTAAGTATGCTGTATTTTGATGTCCTCTTATTATATTTTACCCTCGATGCCCAAAATCGAGCTGTCTCAAACATCACCTCATACCCGTAGTCTCGGAAAAACTTCTCGTCCTTGGTAACCACATAATATTTATAAAAAGCGTAAGCCACATCCGCTGTTATATGATGCTCAAATTCATGTGTATGAACCCGTGTTATTTTTCCGTTAATATCCCTAGCCCACGCCGGCGTATTATCCTCTCCTGTTGAGGCTGATTCCCAGGCAAACTTAGCTCCTTTATAAGCCTCTTCTTTTGCGAGCTGACGCGAAGCATCCAGTCTTCTATATCTATAGAGAAGCATATTCTTTGCAACTTCTGGTAATGTAAAAAGGTAGAAAGGCATGAGGAATATCTCACCATCCCAGAATATGTGACCTCGATAGCCTTCACCGCTAAGAGTCCGGGCGCCTATGCTGGAAAAACCGTTATCGCGCGCCGCGACAGTAAGCATATGATAGATATTAAAGCGCAGATTCTGTTGCAAATTTGATGTACCGCTTATAATGATATCAGCCCTGCTCCAGAGTTTGTGCCAAGAATCTATATGCTCTTTGAGTATCCGTTTAAAATCGCCCTTAAAATAGAGCATGAACTGCTTATGAGTCCTTAATTTAACATTAGCCCGCTTACCTTCTTGGCAAGGAAATCTCTTTATATGAAAGACCTTTGTAAATATGGTAGGCTTGTTCTTCTTAAGGCTCAATTTAAACACATTATCCTTGGCAAAAACCCTTTTCCTGTTCTGCTCATAATAAAAACCGCTCCAATAAGCGATAGAATGCTTCTTCTCAAGGGTTTCTATAACAAGGTAACCTGCTTTGTCCTGCTGCCCTAGTTCTCTAATTCGAAAATGCTTCTTCTTAGTCCCCTCACTGATAACAGGCGCATTGTAGACAGCTGTATCTATTCCTGTATTTATATCGACTGTGCAATCATCGTCAAGAGGCGTAACTATTATCTGCATTACACCTATATTCTTATTCTTCATAGATAGAAACATGAGAGATTGATAATCATAGCGTCTTTTTTTTCTGTCCCTATAAATGTCCTGGCGAATGAGCAGTCCTTTTCTCATATTAAGTACTCTCTTATGCGAAAGAAGATCCATCGCCACTACATCGAGCTTATGTCCTTCTATTGTAAATTTAAAATTCATGGGAGAGGGTAGATTTACTAACTCATCTACCTGCGATCCCATATTATCATACAATCCAGCTATATACAGACCGGGCCAGCACCCCTGCGGAGACTCTTCAAGAGAGGCCCTGGCGCCGAGATATCCATTGCTAAGTGAGAACTGGCTCTCCCTTATATTCTGAAGTTTCTTAACCCATTCGGTCTCTTTAATAAGCCAAAGTTCTTCATTTGTGTAACTGGAATAAAAATCTTTTACCATCTAGATCCTCTCTATTTAGAAAGTGTATCTTCATAAACCTTAAGGTAACCGCGCACCATCTGCTCTCTGGAAAAATTCCTCTCAACGTGTCTGCGGCAGTCCGCTGGTTTTATCTCATTTATCCTTTTGGTGACCTCTATCATCTCTTCCTCTGACTCCACAATAAATCCTGTCTTACCGTCAATTATCACCTCTGGCGCGGCGCCTCGCCTTAAAGCCATAACAGGCGTGCCGCATGCCATAGATTCTATCATAACAAGACCAAAAGGCTCTTCCCATTGACTGGTAAAAAGAGTGCATTTGGCCCGTTTCATAAGATCCAGTATCATATGTCTGGGAATCTCCTTATGAAATTGGAAAAAGAGATGCTGCGGGTACCTGTCTATCCACGGCAGTATCTCTTTACGAAAGAACTCCTTTTCAAAATCCTCTGTCATCTTAACAGCCATAACAAGGTTCACCCCTGCTTTACTGGCTACCCGTATAGCTAAATCGAGTCCCTTTTCCCAATTAACACGCCCAACAAATAGGAAAAAATCCTCCTTCTTCTTCTGCCACTCGATAATCTTTGGATTAATACAGTTATAAACATTTCCTGAGAAACGTATATCCTTATTGAGCATCAGATGTAATTCCTGCTGTCGCTTTGATATAGACACAAAGCTGTTCTTTGGATTCTTTGATAATTCAACGCATGTCTCAACAGTAGATTCATTTGCCGGACCATGCAGTGTATAGACGCAAGGTATATCAACCGTTGCCTCATTATGTGTATGACAATGTATAATATCCACACCTTCGCAACCTGCCGCTGAAAAGGCGTATTTTGAAGCTATCTCCCCAGCCAAAAGCTTTACATCCATAGGAGAATCTAAACCAAGATACGCTTCTCCTTCAATATAAGGCAATATCCTACAAGATGCCTTAGATTCTTTGGGCGCGATAAGAACAACTTCATGTCCTAATTTCGCGAGCCCCTCAACCAGGTTATATATCACAAATTCAATACCACCATACTTTGGGGGTGGTATGGGAATCCATGGAGGGGCTATCACAGCTATCTTCATTTTCCGCGCCTTCTTTTTACCGGGCTGCGCATAGACAGCACTTTCTCATAATTAGAAATATATTTTTTTGCCATACCTAGTCTTGAGTAATTCTTTAGAACGTGGTCTCTGCAATCTTGCGGGTCTATCTGATCTATTTTTTTAATCGCCTCCACCATCTCATCTTCTGTATTTACAACAAAACCTGTCTTTCCATCAATTATAATCTCAGATGCCGCGCCTCTCCTGTATGCGATAACCGGAGTACCGCATGCCATAGATTCAATCATAACAATTCCAAATGGCTGTTCCCATTGAGCGGTAAATAAGGTGCATTTAGCTCGTTTATACAAATCCAAAATATTGGGCCGCAGTATCTCCCCATAAAGCTGAAGCTGAAGATCTCTTGGATATTGATCTATAAGCGGCTGTATCTCTTTGCTGAAAAAATCCTTCTCCTCATTATCTACCATCTTAATAGCCATAACAAGGTTGACCCTCGCCCTTGACGCGACCCTTAAGACCGTATCCAGGCCTTTTTGCCAGCTTGCTCTTCCAACGCAAAGAAAAAAGTTATCCTTATCCTTTCCCCACTCTATGCCATCTACATTAATAGCGTGCGGTACAACATCCATAAATTCAATATTGGGATCCATGGTCTGATAGAGATCTTTCTGCTTATTTGAGGCGGCAATGAGGTGATTATTAGGATTCTTGCATAATTTGGAGGCCTGGGATACAGCGCCTTCTGTAGCCGCGCTGTATATGGTCCTTAGGATCGGCACATCTGAATTATAATTGAAAAGAGTATGATCATGAATTATATCCACTTTTTCATAACGCGCGTGGGCAAAGGCATATTTAAGTGAGAGCTCCCTTACTATTAACTTAAACTCCTCACTAGAATCCATCCCGAAATACGTATGAGACTTAAAATACGGGAACAACTTACAGCTTACATTAGATTCTGGCCGGGCAAAGAGAATGACATCGTGCTTGAGCTCTGTTAAACCTTCCACAAGATTCCACACCACAGTCTCAATGCCACCGTATTTTTCCGGTGGTACCGCTATCCATGGAGGGGCTATAATAGCTATCTTCATATTGCGCCTTTTAATTCACCTATTAGCGTCTTCTCTTCAATGTCCTTTATTTTAACATCAGAGAGGGCTCCTATCAAGCTCTTATCTCCTTTATATACAACTTGCTGGTTACCGCGGGTTCTTCCCTTTATAAAAAAACCTGAGAGATCATTTGACGCTGATGGCTTTCTCTTAGCAGGCCTAAGACCCAGAGCCTCTTCCACTGAACCGATACGCTGTTCATTCTTATATCTTGTCATATCATTCTGAAGAATAAGGAGAGATTGATTACGCTCCTCCTTTATTTTTCTGGGAACATCATCATCAAGATCCGCTGCCTTTGTAAAAGGCCTGGGTGAATATTTAAAAATAAAGGAGCTATCAAATTTGATCTCTTTCATAAGCATGTATGTATCCATAAAGTCTTTATCGCTCTCCCCCGGAAATCCCACTATAATATCTGTTGTGATAGTAACATCTGGTATTATCTTCCGTAGTGAATCAACAAGCCCCAAGTAATGAGAGACCGTGTATTTTCTGTTCATAAGCTTTAGTATTCTATCAGCACCAGACTGCAGAGGAATATGAAGATGCTCACATACCTTTTTTAGATCCCTCATAGCGCTAAAAAGATATACTGATACGTCCTTAGGATGAGATGTCATAAAACGGATCCGTTCTAATCCATCTATCTTGTTTATCTCCTCTAATAATCCAACAAAATCTGGTAACTGGTTACTGGTTTCCCCTCGACGTCGCTCGGGACTTCCTTTGGTCGCTGGTTTCTCTCCGTAGGAGTTCACATTTTGCCCCAATAGAGTCACCTCTTTAGTGCCGGCATCAACAAGCCTCTTGATCTCATCTATTATATCTTTAGCTGGCCTTGAGGCCTCTCTGCCCCTTACATGAGGCACGATACAGTATGAGCAGAAATTATCACAACCCTCACCAATATTAACAAACGCCCTGATCTTCTCATCACGATAAGCAGCTGAACCTTTCTTCATAGGCCTTTTTTCTCGTCCTATAGATACTATATGCTTTTTACCAGCTCTTATCTTATCTATGATCTCTGGTATATCATATATATTAGCTGGGCCGCAAACAAAATCGACATGAGGTAGTCTCCTAAAGACCTCTTTGCCATAGGCCTTTCCCATGCAACCGACTAAGCCCAAAATTCTTTTGGGCTTAGTCGCCCCCCTGCTTAGTTTTGCGCTAGCAAAACTAGGGGGGCCTATTACTTTCACCAAACTACCTAGATTCCCCCACACCCGATCCTCAGCGTGTTTGCGCACAGAGCATGTATTATATATAATAAGATCCGCCTCATCAGCAGACTGCACAGGGGCATACCCCTCCTGCATCATCATCCCGCAGATGATCTCACTATCCCGCTCGTTCATCTGACAGCCGTAGGTTTTGATAAATACTGTTTTATTAAGGCGTTGACTCATAATGTGTTATATTCTTTTTCAAAATCGTATATACTAAAACTGATAGTACCGTTAGTAGCAGTATATATGACCATCGCATGATGCTGATCAGACCAATGTTACACAAGGGTTGCAATTTTATTAACTGCCTGTTGTTTTTTATCTCCTTTATTGCCCTATTACCTTTCTGGCAATAACAAATAATACCAAGAAAATTAAATCAAGAAAAGCGAAAACAACCCAAATAGTCGGTATACTAACGGACATCCAATGAAATAGTACCACCCCGGAATAGGATATCTTCAGTAAGATTCCGTACAGGATCAAGCTGCGATTTGCTAGTGGGTTTCTGGCAATATTAAAAAACATGATCGCAAAAATGATCAACAACAGTGCCGGAAACTGAACATAACCAACATGATTGGGCGGAGGCACATTGGCCGCTTTAAAAAGCTGATAAGGAATCAACACAAACAACAATCCTAAGATTCCGTCATACAAACCCGCTATCACAAAAAACGGTTTGATCCATTTAGGCATTCCCATCTCAACCTCCTTTGTGGTTGGTTTTCTATTTTAACTTCTTCTCAATTACCTCGTAAATCTCAGTGTGCTTGCCGCGATCCCAATTTAAATAAATGGATTTAGATAATTCTTCATTTAACGGCAGCGCCTTCAGATTGTTTTCCTGAAAGATCTTCAATATCGTGGGCGAATACTTTTCACATAACCAACATTCGCCCGGAAATTCGAAACGACTTCTCATCCTCTTGTAAATATCAATAAAATCCTCTTGCCCGATATTGCCGAAGGAAATATTCAGGAACTCGCACGGCTGAACGTCTCCTTTTGCGTTAATATAAAATCTGTCTGTGCCGCCGGCAGTACATCCAAAAACATTGGGATCCTCTTCAAGAATTTGCGCTGAAATCGAAGGATAATCTTTATAGCGGGCATCGTTGTTATACATGTGAACCAATTCTTTAATATTATCCAGATCAGCTTTGCTGAAATTCTCTATGCCTGACTCAAGCCATCCTCCCGAAGGCTTGGGTTTTATCAGCTGAATCAAACACGCGTTAAATTCTTTTGTCTTATCCATTAATTTCTGAAAATCTCCGTTATAAAAGCTTTCCCGCTTAAGACAAGAGTTAAAGGTTACTGCAACATCTGCTTTATGGCATAAACGAATGCCTTCAACCATAGTGTTCCAGGCTTTATCTGACTTCATAAAGGCATTAACTTTTTCCGGTTCTGTGCTATGCAGTGAAAACATAATTGCTGTAAGGCCTAAGCTTTTCAATTCCTTTAAACGTTCAATGCTCATTTCGTCACCAGTTGAATTAACCCAAATCTCTGCCCCCTTACCAATCGCTGCACATAATTTTTTAAGACGCTCATAAACCAAAAAGGGCTCTCCACCTTCGATATTGAAAAAGGCAATGCCTAAATCCTGCAATTTCTTAACCGCAGCGATAGTTAGATCAATATTGATATCCTTGCCTAAATCCTTTTTCTGATAGCAATGTTCGCAATTAAATCGGCAAGCTGAAGTGACCGAAACAAGCACTGTCGTGCAAGGGAGCTTTTCATCAAACACCATGAACTTGCGACAGGCGGTAAAAAATGCCTTGGAAGGAAAACGGGGAATATATAACCCGAGGCGAACGCTATTTCCTATTTTAACAAACTTGTTATGATAAATTTTCGATAGAAAATAGAGCAACCGTCTTAGAAATAATATGTATCTTCGCGGAGAAACCTTGCCTTTAAATAGGTCTGGAAGATAATAAAATAAAATCCACAACTTAACCTTGGTGGCAAATAGACACTTCCTGAATCCAGTAATATTTTTTCCTTTTATCATATTTAACCAGCCTGCTCTTTATACCACTTAACGGTATTTTTTATTCCTTCGTCTAAATCATAACTGCTTTTATATCCTAATACTTGCTCGGCACGATCCGTTGAATATTCGATATTGTCATAAAACATATTTACCCTGCCTCTTGTCAACAAAGGTGGATTTTTAACATTAAACATAGTGTATATCAACTCCAAGAAGAATCCTAGGGGATAAACCATCCATTTAGGCAGCAATATTGGTTTTTTGACTTTAGCGTGTTCACAAAACAAAGAAAATATATTGTCCAGATGTTCATGTTTATGATCACCAATAATAATTCGATGTATCCCTTTCAACTGTTTAGTAAACGCTAAATAATAAGCCCTAGCCACATCGGCAGCATAAACCACATGGAATTTATTTTTTCTAGATCCCGGAGAAACCGGAATCCCCTGTTCAACAGACTTAATATATTCAAGAAATACAGTGTCTTTGCCGTTTTCTCCATATACCCAGACAGGCTCTAATATAGTCAAATTCATACCTTTGATCGTGGCAAAATCTATAGCTTTTTCAGAAGCAATTCTTTTTGTATCCCGATAGTGATTCAGCTTACAAGGAAACATGCTGTCTAAAAAATATGGATAATGAGAGTTGTAAGGTGAATTTTCGCTTTTTATTTCAGAAGAATCTTCTTCCCCATAAACTGAGTTTGTACTTGTAACGATTGCATCCTTTATTCCATTTACAACACAAGCATTAAGAACATTGACGGTGCCCTCGACATTAGTTTGATAAAATGTGTCATAGCCTCCCCAATCTTTGGCGTAAGCGGCATTATGAATAACAAAATCATATCCTTTAAAGGCATTTATTAAACTCTGCTGATCACGAATATCGCCGTATTTCAATTCAACATCATATTGTTTTATATAATCTAAATTGCTTGCCTTTCGGACAAGACAAGAGACCTTAACGCCATTATTTGAAAACGCCTTCACAATATGACTGCCGATAAATCCATTGCCGCCTGTAATTATTATTTTATTTTTTATTGTCATATTTCTTTAACACAATCCCCGCGTTATGCCCACCAAAACCATAAGATGTTGATATCGCCATATTCACTTCAGACTCAATGGACTTATCTACTAAATTTAAGTTTTCTCGTGGTTCAGGAACACTGTTTCCATGGATCTTTGATTCTTTAATCGTAAGTGCTGTTACTGCCGTCTCTAAAGCCGCGCTTGCTCCAAGGGTATGCCCGAGTATGCCTTTTGTAGAATTAACAAGTGGTTGATCACTTTTAGGACCGAAAACCTCAGCTATCGCTTCGGATTCAATAGCATCATTAGCAAGAGTGCCGCTTCCATGGGCATTTAGATAATCAATGCGGCGATCCTGCTTAAGTCTGTCCAACAATTTCTTAATCTGACAACCTGACGGCTCCATTTGAACGATGTTAAAGGCATCGCTGTTGCTTTGGAAATCTACTATTTCAGCATAAATAGGAGTTCCTCTCTTTAAGGCATGCTGCTCCTCTTCTAGCACAAGAATACAAGCAGCCCCTTGAGAAAATAAAAAGCCCGTACTTGTCTTTGAAAAAGGATACGGGATACCGTCTGGTGATTGTGTAAGAACACCTAACATATCAAATCCTCTCATTATCCCGCCGAAATTATCAGATAGACACTCTACTCCTCCAGTTAAAATAATATCTTCGGGCCCATTTTTGATCTTCTCATAAGCATTGCCAACAGCAAACATCCCTGAGGCGCAAGCAGCGTTAATTGTATAGCTCGTTCCTTTTAATCCATAGGTGATTGAAATCCAACTGGAAATCGAGTTCGGCATAAGCATAGGCACAACCATGCGGTTATAACGAATTTTAATATTATCCAAAGCCTTAGGAATTTCGCTCTTATCCTTGATTATGTGGGCTAAATAAGAATGGAATCCTGTTTCAAGGCTGCTGATACCTATACCGACTATGACGCCACATCCATTAATCCCATTTATAGAAAAGTTATTCTCATTTTTAACTACTTTTAATCCTGCATCCTTCAAGGCCAGACTAGCGGCAATTAAAGATAGTTTATCTTCGCCCTGCGTAACCTTGCTGTAATACTGCGGGAACCCGTATCCTTCGAGCTCTACGGCTGGATGAGGATTGTAATAACGGGATTTAAAAGTATAACCTATCTCAAAATCCTCTGGTATTTCCTTAATGCACATGCGATTATTAAGAATGCTATCAAAGAAGTCATCCTTACCTATTCCGATGGAACTCACAGGCCCAATACCAGTTATTACGACTCGCCGCATTACTTCTGCTCCTTTAAATAATTGATTAAATATTCTAAGTATTTTTTCCGGTCATCAAAATCTCTGGCGCGAACATTCAAATTACTTAAATCTAATGATCTTTTGCCGTCAAAAAAGATTCTTGAGGAATCGTTCACCTGACCAATTTTATAAAAAGTTAGCCCCTCTTGCTTTGCCCTCTGTAAAAATTCCTGTTCGTTCTTAGGATTTATTGTAAAAAGAAGTTCGTATTCTCCACCTTCGCCTAAAAGTAATAATTCTTTCGGTAACGATACTATAGAAGCGCCCAAAGATCCCATATCAATATAGGGCAAATTACTGATTTCATAACCGACATTATTTAGTTCAGCGATAGTATTCAGAGCATTAAAAACACCATCGCTGGTATCAATGCAACAAGCGGCGTAATTGCCTATCAATTCTGATTCTTTAACACGCAATTGAAACCTGTTTTTGAGCATAGTAGATATCATTTTAAAGCGTTTATCATTAGAATAAAATTTAAGAGCGGCTTCTAAATTTCCTGAGCCAATCTTTCCTGAAATATAGATTGAGTCATCAATAGCCGCTCCTTTTCGATTAAGAAGCTTACTCCTTGGCTGGCCGATAACAGCCGCTGTATATCGCCAATCTTTAGCCTTACCCAAGTCACCGCCGATAAAGACCGCGCCGGATTCTTTCAAAACATCAGAAATCCCTCGGGAGAACTTCTTTATGAAACCTTCATCCCATTCAGTACTCACTACCATAGCATGCCCATAGAATAATGGCATCCCCGCGCAGGCTGAAATATCGCTAATCCCTCCGGCTGCGACATTCCATCCTAAAGAATAAGGATCATTATCGCGGAACATGTCCTCAGATGAAAACTCATCAATCGTAAATAGGAATTGTTTGTTATTAAGAGAAATAACTTCTGAATCAGATTCGAAGCATTTATTGAGGCGTTTGTCGCTTTTCGGAAACATGCTTTCGATCAATTCAATCACTTTTTTCTCATCATTAGTTCGCTTCATTTATCAACTCCAATTTATCTTTTGCCATTTCTATTCGGCAAGGTAGAAATCCCTGCGGATCACCGTCAAATTCGATTTCAATAGGATTGCCATTTGAAGATATTTCGATATTTTTAGCATACGTAAGATTAATTGTTCCTTTATTTGAAATTTCCTTACCGCTGTAAATAGTTTTCACACAATAAGGCACTTTCCTCCAAGAAACATCCCGCACGGTTAGAATATAAAACATATTGTCGCCTTCATTAAGATTATTATGGACTTTTATTCCCGAAGCGATATGAAACGTTTTCCCTACTGAAAGATTGTATAATTTGGATAAAAGCTCTCTTCTGTCGTCAAGAGACACTGATACTTCTAACGGCCTGTAATTCATAAATGCTTTAAGCAAAGACGAAAAAGTTCCCAGGTAGTCCCCTGCTATTTTTCTAATTCCTGAATTTGCGTAACGAGCCACAGATGCGCCTAAACCAACATTGACACAGCACGAGAAATAACGGGTTATTAACTCTGATTGTGTTTCTTTAGTTAATATTATCTTTCCAACCTGTATTTCAGTCGTATTCCCTTTCAAAAGGACATTAATTGCCCCTTCGATTTGCTTATACGGCACGCAATAGCTTTTACAGAAATCCGGGCTTGTGCCGGTATAAATAACACCCATTTTCGTTTTAGAGATTTTGAGACCATCATCATAGAATCCATTTAAAACCTTATTTATCGTGCCGTCTCCGCCAACGGCAACTATTACATCATAAGCCGACTTATTAGCCTTTTTTGATAATAAATAGGCATCTTGCAACGATTCTGTAATGCCATATTCATAATTAACTTCCCTCTCGCTCAGTAAATTGCGTATACGAGAAATTGAATCTTTGCTTTTCCCATTACGTGAACCCGGATTAAAGATAAAAAAGTACTTCATTTTTGATTGAATTCCTTGGCAATCTTTTTAAATTTCTCTAATGCTTTTACGATGGTGTCTTGGGATAAATTGGCCCCGGCAATCAACCGTATTTTATTTTCATTAGGAGGCACTGAAGGCGGTATAAACGGTGTTGCCAAAATACAATTTCCATGAATCATCTTTGCCAAACGAGCGCAGTCTTCCAACTCCCTTATCAAGATTGAGTTAATCGGCGCTTTCCCTCCTGTTAAGGTGAAATCATTATCAATCAGGCACTCACTTATCATATGTTTGTATTTCCACATCTTTTCGCTAAGAGATGGGAATTCTTTATCAATAATATCTAGGACGGCTTCAATTCCAGCTAAAACGGGCGGAGGCAAAGCTGTTGAATAAATAAGCCCTGGGCATGAGTATTTTAAATATTCTATCAGTTCCTTTTTACCACTAATAAACCCGCCTGCATTTGCTAATGCCTTACCCAAAGAAGCGGTGTATATACCATTAAAATCTTCAATATTTTCTTCTTCTAAAATTCCTCGTCCTGATCGACCGATAACCCCGATACCATGAGAATCGTCAATAACTGGTAAGGCATCGTATTCTAAACATAATTTAACAATTTCATCAAAAGGAGCTATGCTGCCTTCAGTTGAAAACACGGATTCAGTGACTACCAAGACCCGTTTATATTCAGATGTTTTCTCCAAGAGTTTCTTCAGGTGGTTCATATTATTATGAAGAAACGGCTTTACTTTACATCCGGCTAAACGTACCCCTTGAATAAGTGACGCGTGAGCATAGTGATCTATGATAATTAAGTCATCGGGTTGCGCCAAAGACATAAACAAAGCGCAATTAGCTTGATAGCCAGAAGGGAAAATAATTGATTCTTCGAGCCCAACATAATCGGATAATCTTTGTTCAAGCCTCTTTAAGATAACCATTGAACCCGTAGCTATCGGCGTACCGCACATTGAAGCCCCATATTTTTGTGTAGCTAAAGTTATTGCCTCAATAACCCTTTTGTCTGCGGCAAGGCCAAGATAATTATTCGAGGCCAGATTAATAAATTCCTTTCCATCAATGATAATAGGATCATTTAAACCCGACTCTATACTGCAATAGTACGGATTAAATTCATACTTATCGACAAGGCTCTTATCTACTTTAAGATTCGCGTAAAAATCATTTCTTCCCATTACGACCCCCTTAAATCAGGACAGTATTCCTTTAAAGCTTTAACAATATCCTTTACGTTTTTGATGCCTCGATAATGTTGATCTTCGATGTTTATACCAAATTCGTCCTCTAAGGCATTTACAATTATGACCATGGCAAAAGAATCAAGCCCAAGCTCATTGCGCAAATCAATATCTGCCGTAACTTTGGCTTTCTCCTCAAGGTTTTCTTCAATTATTTTTATAACTCTCTCTTCTAAGGTCACTTTCTCCTCCTAAGGTTGAATAGCCTTACCAAAATAACACTTTGTAGAATTAGGGCTATCGCACATGACTGCGCACATATTACAATCCAAACATTTCGCTTTGTAAGAATCATTAGCTATTAATTTATTAACCAAATCCGGTTCGCAAATAAAAGGTCTGCACAAACTAATAAAATCGGTTTCTCCTCTTCCTACAGCATCGATCATCTCTTGTTTGGCCCTAAACCCGCCAATACATATAACTGGTATTTGTGTATGCTGTTTCGCAATTTTGGCGTAGGGCAAATTATACGTTAGTGTGAACATTTTCATTTGAAGCTTCTTAAAAGGATACAAAATCCTTCTTCTCATTGTTCGAATAAACGTGTTATTCGACTTATATCTTGGATTATATTGTAATATTGCATCAATAGGCACACGCTTGCCTCTGAATATGCTTAAAGCATGATCCATGGTTCCATAACTAATTTCAATGGCATCAACTTTTTTATGATCCAGGAAACGTATTAACTGAACAAAATTATCCTTGCTAAAGCCATTAAAATAATCATCCCCGCAGCTTACTTTAACCAATAAGGGGAAATCCGTGCCGCATTTATCTCTTATACTATCAATTACAACCCCTAAGAAATGAGTTCCTATGCCGCTCTTTTTATCAACACCAAAAATATCTCTTCGGTTATTAATAGACGGTAAGAGAAACTGATGTATAAGATATCCGTGAGCGACGTGTATTTGCACACCATCGAAACCACTTTTTTTACACCTCAAAGCCGCTTCAGCAAAACATTGGGCCATAGAAAATGCCTCTTCTGTGTTTAATGGTTTTGGGATGCTACGAAAATAAGGAGACCTTTTTGCTGACACCCCTTTGACATTACCATTTACAGCTTCTGGTATGGTTTGCCGGCCGCTGTGAATCAATTGCATAAAAATCTTTCCATTGTGCGAATGCACTTGATCTGTAACCTGCCTATACCTCTCAATTTTTGCATCATCATCAATTCCAGCCTGTTTCGGCTGCATGACTCTTCCGGATTTCGTTATATAAGTACAACCCGTGATTATCGCGCCGATATTATTTTGGGCAAGCTTACTATACAGATTGAGGTATTCATCAGTTGGCATACCCTGGCTGTCACACATTCCTTCATACGTAGCAGAACGAATTATCCTGTTTTTTAAAGTAATGCTGCCAATTTTCACCGGCTGAAAAAGCATATTTTGTTCACTCATGATTTTGCATTCGGGTGTAATTCAAATAAAAATTCTACAAACATATAAGACATCATAAATAACCACATAGCAAGATCAGGGTTGAAGAACGCAATTATCGTTGCTTCGCCACAAACACAAGCACGGAAGTTTGTCTTTAATGCCGCATACGTTTGAGGGCCTGTGGGATTTCGATAATAAAGCACGCCCGTCCATGCCTGTATGAATATGGTTAAACATCCCAGCATGATAAAAGTGCTGTTAATTTTTACCAGCCACATATCCAGAGCTTTAAAAATAAAAAAAGCCAGTGTAGGTAGAAATGTGGCAAAAAGAGCCATTAACCGAGCATTATTCAGCCCATATTTTACGACGAGCGTATTCTTACCCGCCGCCTTATCCCCCTCATAATCCTTAAAATAGGTATAAAAAGTCATCAAACCATTTAAAATCCAAATAAGCGTTAACGCAGCGAAGCGATGGGGTGCTAAAAAAGACGCCTGAGTGGGCCCGCAAGCATAGAAACCAAAAAAAGTAGCCATAGTAATCATTAAACCAAACACAATGTTACCCCAAATGCCATGCCCTTTTGAAAATTCATATATGACATTAAGGGCTGCTCCGACTAGGATGAAAGCTGCTGCAATCGGCTCAAGATAAAACCAAGTGATTCCGCAAGCCAGAAAAAGAATCGAAATGGAAAGAAATAAGGCTTTCTTAGCGTTGAGTTCACCAGTTACCATAGGACGATCAGGAGCATTAATCCTGTCTTCTTTCAACCCAAGATAATCATTGATTATCTGATTAACACCCCAGCCTAAAAACAACAAAATTAAAATAACAATTTTCTTCTCTTGAGTGGGAATAATTTCAATGGTTCTTTCCGGATGATTATTGGCTAACAATTCATAGTAAGCGACACCGATCCATCCCGCCATACCCGTCACAAACGAATAATAAAGCCTCATTGATTTAACATATGCTTTAATAAACTTGATCATACTGCACTCTCCCTTTCAACAAAGTGTTTTATTAAACCATTGACTGCACTCATTTATAAATTCGTTTGGTTTATCATTAAATATTTTCTCAGCATGCCCTACGCCGTCAATAATTAAAAGCTTCTTCGGCTCTTTAGCTTTTTCAAAAAGTCTTTGGCTGTGCTCTGGTTTAATGATCCAATCATTAGCGCCGTGAATAAAATAAATTGGCACAGGAGAGATACCTTCTACAACATCAAGGGGCTTAATCTTCTTTGTTAGCGGATTACCAGGACGGATAAATTTGCCTTTACCTTTCATACCCAGATTTAGCTTTAAATCATTAAGCATTTCCGGTTCCCAAAAATTAAAATTTATCTGCCATAAATCATAAGGCGCACTAACGGCTATGATGCTATCGATTAATCTGTTTCGGCTACCCTCAATAATCACTACAGCAGCTCCTAAAGAAAAACCGATGACGCCGATCTTTCTATAATCCTGTTCTTTAGCATACTTTAAAATAGCGGCTAAATCGTTTGGCTCTTCAGATGTCCAGCTAAATAATCCCGAACTCTTGCCGTGCCCGCGGAAATCGAAAGACAGCACGTCATAATATTGGGCAAATTGTTGCGCCATATTCTTGAATAGATAAGCGTCTTTGTTGTTATAAAAACCATGCGCTAAAATGATGGCTTGTTGATTTTTCCCTTGATAGCAGTCAAACGCTATTGTTTGTCCATCTTTTGTGTGTGTTGACTTACTTTCCAGAATCATTTCCATTTAGCTCTTTTTCTTTAAGACTTTTTCTCATTTTTACAAGTAGCGAACTAAGCTGCTTACTCTCTTCAAGAGAAAAGCATCCCATTATTTTCTCGACCGTTTTAACATAGACCGGTTCAACCTCTGCTAATTTCTTTATACCCTTATCAGTTAACTCAACTTGAAAAACTCGCCGGTCCCCTTCCACAGGCAACCGGCGGACATAATTCTTTTTCTGGAGCTTATCTATAAGAGAAGTGATATTAGAGCGGCTTGAAACCATCCTCTCCCCTATTTCAACTTGGGTTAATTTGCGATTTTCAAGTTTAATAATTATCATGATATTGTATTGTGATTCAGTAATCCCGAACTTATCGAAAAAGAGCCTTGAGGTTTTACTGAGATAATTATTGGTATGCACTATGTCCAATAAAGCTTCATGGCGGGTAGAATTAATTTTTTGTTTTATTTCCTTCCCTAATGACATGCCATTAACTCCTTTATGTTCTCATACAAACTGTTATTATACTAACAGTTTAACATCGAACGATATCATTGTCAAGGCTCAAAAATTAAAAAAGCTCTTATCGACCGATCTGATCAAAAAGAGCAATTTGCAATAATGCCATAATGAGATATTTGCTTTATTTTTCAATAAATTTTTATATCCTCTTTTCAACGTATAGTCTTTTATAGCATTATTTTGATTAGCATATTTTCATAACTTCATATTCAATAGATAGTTATACATTATATGATGTTGCTCAAATAGCTAACAATGCTCGTATAATACTGCACCCATCGGCCATCCAAATGTCCGCAGGTACATTTTCTTTGTATCTTTATTCATATCAGTAACTTACAAAATTATCTTAAAGTGTCTAAAACTGTCTGAGCCGATGAAATATATACGACTTGAGCACATTTTTGATACTTTTTTACTCTGATTTTATCGTATTTCTCCATTTTATCAGGCTCTCAATGTCTAAGACTGTAAAAACAGGATAATTTCTATAATCACGTCTCGGTTTACACCAGCCTTTCTTGATCCAGTAATAAATTGTCTGACGATGAACCTTTAAAATTCTAGCTACCTGTGTCAGGTTGCACCATCTAGCCAGCCTTTTTCTATATATTCGAAACACCTTGTCATCGACTTCTTCAGTTTTACTGTCTACTTCATATTCGTTTTCATTGCGTCTCTCTAATATTCCATATGAGCACTTTACATCTGCTTCTAGCAATATTTGAAGAACCTTTTGAAGCCTCTGTCGCTCTTCGTTGCTATAAAAAACCAAATCTTTTTTTAAAACCGCTCATACTACCTCCCTTTCCCTTTGCGCAAGAGCTTTATCAAATCTCTTCATACAAACTACAAGCAATGCAACAATAATCATGGGCACCATATTGCGAAATAAGACCGAAACAAACGGAGAAAGGTATTCATGAATCTGCGGGAGAGAAACTTCGGATTTTATTCCCGCATCTGAAACAATCTCACGCACCCTATACTTTGATTCAACATAACCGGCTCCACCTTCAATAACAGTGCCATCTGAAAATAACACTTTAAGTTTATAACTCCATTCTCCGGCAACTTGAATTTGCACATCTTTCGTCTCACCTCTGTCGACACCGTTAAAATCACGCGTTGTCTTGTCAACACCTATGAGTTGGAATGACTCGATATCTTTGTTTGATACATTTTTTACTTCGATTTCAACAGGAGAAGGAGGAAATACTATATGATTGATTACACCCATAGAACCATTGACAATTGTCCCTATGAAAACAATCAATATCGCATATCTGAATCTCATATAAATCATCCCCTCTCTATTTTTCTTTTGGCCGAATATGAAAAACCGTGATTTCCGGCCGCGCCCAAAATCTTATTCTGGGAACACATCCGCCCTCCATTCCGATTCCTCTATTTACATATACAACCTTCCCGTCAACATCATATCGCCCGGATTCGTATTTTTTCCCGTATTTTGAAAGCGTAACTAATGCGCCATAAAACGGAATGGCAACTTGGCCACCATGGGTGTGACCGGATAAAAACAAATCAACGGGAACATCTTTTACTTCTTCATTTATACCCGGGTAATGGTATAAGAGAATGTTATAAACAGCTGGCCTTAATCGATCCAAAAATGATAAATTGGCACTATAGCCAACGTCTAATCCAGATATTGAGAAAGTCTCACCGTCTTTTGATAAAGTCATTGATTGCCCATCTAGCTCACTAAATCCTGTATGCTCAAATAAATCCAGCGCATTCCAATACCAGACATCAAAATTGCCTTTTACCGCATACTTCCCAATCCTAGCCTTCAAAGATGATAATGTTTCCCTGAATGCTTGTAAGGAACGCGGCGTATTTAGCGCATCACCGGTAAATACAATAATGTCTGGGGTTAGCGCGTTTATAATAAGAGGAAGTTTTGTTTCATTACGTATCTTTTCATCACAATGCAAATCTGAAATTTGAACGATTGTTAGTTCAGATTCCTTTAGTTTATCCGTTCTAATTTCAATATGCTTCGTTTCAATCCAATACGGCTCGATAAAATAACTGTATGCAAAGCACAGAATACCCGTGACTGCAATGATATGAACCACATTCGCAAACCAGCTGTGAGCGATAACTTTTCTCTTAATGAAATAAAAAACATACCCGATCTCAATTGCGTAGATAACCACCCAAAAAAAAATAAATATTAGTGCTGATATCAGCTCGTCTGCTCTCATTTCTGACCTTGATTGCTGTTGAGAGGAAATGTTTTCAGACTAACCAAATGTTTTCTCCACCGAAAACCCCTTGATTGCTCCTCCCAAACAATGCGTTTTTCCACCACCAAGTCATCGTCAAAATCCTCAAAATAGCTATCGACATACCTTCGGCCATTCCTGTCCCAATCTGTTATATATACATGTCCTCGGACTCCGTAAGGTATGCCTTGCCAGGTCTGCGTAACAATTAGCTTAAAGGAATTATCAGGTGCCTTAATTTCGTACAGTTCCTTTTCATCAATCGACGTTCCGCATCCGCATAAAACAAGACAAATAGAGATGAATGAAAAAATAATCAAGTGTTTCTTCAAGTTCACAACCCCATCTACTCCTTACCCTTGTCTCCGAATGCTTCAAGTAATCGTCGTTCTTTTCTCATTTCTTTGATCAATTCCGCCTCTGTAGGCAGATACAATTTATAACGGGAAGCAAAAATCTGCCTATTGTCCTTCGAGAGTGTATATCGGACAACCGCATCTTTCTTGCCTTCACACAGTAATAAACCAACGGTTGGATTATCATCCTGTTGTATCAACTCTCGGTCGTAATAATTCACATACATCTGTATTTGTCCAATATCTTGATGGGCAAGCTTGCCGATCTTAAGATCGATAAGAATATAGCATTTTAAGATCGTGTTATAGAAAACCAGATCGATGTAAAAATGGTCTCCTTCTAAAGATATTCGCTTCTGGCGGGCAACGAAGGTAAACCCTTTGCCTAACTCAAGCAGAAATTTTGACAAATTATCTATAAGGGCTTGTTCCAGTTTGCTTTCATAGAGTTTTGTCTGTGGTGATAGGCCGGTAAATTCCAAAACATACGGATCCTTGATCATGTCCTCATAATTCGCAAGTTCCTGCCCTTTTTGAGCCAACTTCATCAGGCCCTTTTTATCCTTACTTAACGCAAGACGCTCAAAAAGCAGGGATCCCTTCTGCCGTTCAAGTTCCCGGGCCGACCAGTTATTCTTTATGCACTCAATCTCATAAAATGACCGTGCTTCGGTTTTCTCTATGCGCATCAGAATTCGATAGTGGGTCCAGCTCAATTCGTGACGCAGTGCGTCACATTTTGGATAAGTCATATAAAAGAACCTTATATTTCTCAAGTTTGACTCGTCAAAACCCCTCCCAAAATCACCCGTCAAACGCTCAGCAAGACCTTTAAGGAGTTGCTGCCCGTAATTAGCGCGCGCTTTCCCTTGCTGTTCTTCTTCTACAATTTCGCGTCCAATTTGCCAATAGGCGGTCACCATTTCGGTATTTACGGCATGTGCTATATTGCTTCTGGCATTTTCAATAATGGCCCGTATTCGTTGGTAGAATTTCATTTGTACCTTGCCACCTCTTACAACACCTTTTCTGCCAGATCTTTTGATTGCGGGCACATCGTTTCTTCTTGTTTTTCGGACACTTTTTTTCATTATTTCTTACAACTCCTTTCCATTATGTGTGTTGCAACTCAATGAATGCCACTCAAATATGGAATAATAGTCGTATAATACTGCGTCCATCTGACAACCAAAAGTCTTCAGGTAAATTTTCTTCCTATCTTCTTTCATATCAATGCCTTATAATTTCAGTGTCACGTGTCTAAAACTGTCTAAACCGATGAACGAGCAGGACGCTAATTTTTGTTAACTCCTCACAATTCAATGTGTTAAGTGTATTTTTGCTGTTTTCCAAAATCATCGCCCCTCAATGTGTTTTTCCAAATCAATCCAATGTCCGCACAACATCATGTGAACATACAGAGCATTTTCCTTTCAATACTTCCATGCCTTCACGTGTTGTTTTAGAGAAATCAATCATAGTTACCACATCTCTGCATTGTCCACAATAAACATTATCTAAGATCATTTTTTGTGTTTCAGGCGGCAAGTTGCTCCATTTGCGTTCAGGGACAAACGTCGGGGCATCATTTTCTGAAAAATCATCCTCAAGCATATCTGATAAATCTACAGGATCGCGCATTCCTTCTGTGGCTTTTTCTTTGTTGAAGTGTTCCGCTTCAAAATCTCCCGCCCATGTTTTCATGCTTTCGTATTCATCATGTTTTGGATCAAATAATATCTTAAGCAAGCGATAATACCCGGGAGAGGAACCACAATCATCCGGAGGGCAGGCCCGGGCACCGTCAACACATCTTGGATACGTTACCCCTTTCTTCTTGTTCTCTATCGCTTCCAGCATGATTGTATGTTCCCAGTTATCGCCAAAGTCATACGTATAGTCTACCTTCGTATTATTCTCTAAAAAGTAATCACTTAACTTCTTATCTTTTTCTTCCCATTCCGGCGGATCTCCAAATTCACAAGCTTCTTCACCTGTATTACCTATCCTGAAATTACCAGCACTGAATTCATGCAGATGTGAATTTGTCCAGCCCATTGCTTCTTGAATTATAAGATGAAACTCATAAAACGTAATATTGCTCTCGACTTCGATTAGTCTCCATATTTGAGGCAGAATATCGTCAAGTATAATTTTTAATCTAAATACTTTCTTTGCCATAAACATTTCTCCCTTTAAATCAAACCATTAACAACTTATCAGGCGTTCCGCCATATATGTCCGGTGTCAAATCTGATTGCCAGTATTCTTTTGAATCAACATTCATAATTGTGAGTTTGCCTGACCAGCCCGCGCCGGTATCAAGATTCCAGACATTACACACATGAATCGGCTGTAATGTGTTATAAAGCTCGGTTGTTGTGTGACCGACAAATATGTCCTTGTACTTGCCTAATTGGTACTTATGACCATCAATCTGCTTCTTCCACGCCATATCAAGGAGTGTTCTATCCCAGACTAAAGTCTGCGCACTATGACTTTTGAGCGATGCATCGGGATTGAATCCGCCATGTACAAATATCTGATTGTCGCATTCAATCCAAAGCTCTCCGCTTTTCAAAAAATCAATATGAGCCTTTGGCATAGGCTCGCCGTCATATGAAGCCATGGTTCTGTTGCCACCCTGGCTTGTCCATATTTCCGGCATATCTCCTTTTAACGCCCAATCAAGTGCCCACATATCATGATTGCCAATGACCAGATCGCAATGTTTAATCTTTAAAAGCTCATCAATACACTGCTTGACTTCTGGATAACCGTCGCAAACATCACCCATCACAATAAGCCGGTCTTTCTCATAATCAAACTCCGACCGCTCAAAGCACTGAATCATTGCCTTATAGGCGCCGTGAATGTCGCCGATAGCGAGGGTTCTCATTCCCACCCCTTCGGGGACTTCCATGTTTTATCGAATTTAACATTTTCGTTAAGTGCCATAATAGGCTCATAAAGAAAATTCTCTATTCCTTTAGCTGTAACTGACAATGTGTCCGGAGCATGCTGGATATCTCCTTTTTTCAGAAACGCGCTCCAGAGCGCTTGTCTATCCGATTTCTCGTCATAAATTTCATCAGCAAACAAAGGTTTATTTTGAGGAACATCTGTTTTTCGATGTTTAAATGTTTTCTTTATTGCCTCAACAATATTTGCTCCCTTAAATTCAAACTGTCTCATCATAAGCCATATATCATAAAAATCTTTCATCCTGCTATTCAAAAGCCCAAGTTTAATCATGGCTTCAAATTTTTCACTTATCACGCTCTCTTGTGGATACCCATTCAAATGAGGTTTAGGGAAATCAAGGATAACCGGATAATCAACAACCCTAATCTTTGGATGAACAATATCTCCAAAGCCAACATCGATCTGCATCGGAATGCGCGCGCGTTCTAAGAACCCGGTAAATTTCACTCGCACACCTTCATAGTCAGCATCTTCTTTAATCTTTTGGCCTTGAACAACTGACGAATCAAACATAAGCCCATCAGGAGCTACAGTAATATTGCACACATCTTTTATCACTGTTTCGATAGCTGCTACTTGATTGTCGAAACGACCCAAGAAATCAATATCAAGCGTGGTTCGTCTTTCGGGTATTTTCCACACCGCGAATAAAAGCGCGCCTTTTAACACAAATTTATCAGCATATTTTGATTTGCTGAAACGGTACAGAAATCTTTCCATACCGTAATACCGCAATATTTCCGCAAAAGGACGATTTGTTTCTTTCGCTTTATTTTGAAGCTGAGCCTTAACCGAAGCTTCTATATTTTTTACTTCTTTTTTCATATCATAGTTTCCAGTATTGGTTTAATGATTTTATCCACACGGCAAACCTTCGCATACTCCATAATATCTTTGGGCTTAACGCGCTTTTCAGTAACAGCAATTTTAAGCGCTTCTCTGGCCACATTAATCCCGATCCGACTACGAAACTTGAAACAATCAGCTACTGTTTTTGCCAGGCAGTAAATTTTAATTTTATGCCCCTCTATCTGGTGTGTTTCTACACCCGCTTTCCATGCCTCGAAAGCAAACCGGTAAAATCTTACGGGAGGATATTTAACCCGAATTTCGTGCGAACCGCGTGGTATCGCGACATCAACATATTTTGGTATCTCATTTGTTGCCTCATGAAAGGTAAGCGCAGAAATAAGGCATACTATTCCTTTTGGAATTTTAATTGAAATAGCTATAAGGTCGGGGTTAGAAAAAGACATACCTTCCGAAAGGCTATAAAGCCCTCTATCCAGTCTTGTAATATTTTCATTCTTGAGGCTAACTTTAATAAGGGCCTTATTGAATCCCGCCTTATCGAGTTCAGAGAAACTAGCCATTCCTCCTTTTTGCTTAAGAAATTGAATAAGTTCTGCTTCTTTTGATCCCATTTTTTATACTCCTTATTTATTTACACTTGTGAATAAGTGTAGAGCATTAGGAATACATTGTCAAGTGCTATTTTACGCAAGAATCAGTTCCAAAGGGTTATTCCATCTTAATCAACGCCTCTTTTATCTTCCGTCTATAGTACAGCCATCTCTCAACAGAGGCAGTCAAGAATTATAACTATTTGCTATCTGCTATTTATTTTTGTATCCCCTTCACTCCCAAATATTTATCATCTTTAAAACCTTCAATATCATCGTGCGGAACTTACACATACGGTCACCCAAATGTCTTGAGGTAAATTTTTCTCGCATCTTCTTTCATTTCAATCCCTTACAGAATCATGCCCAAGTGTCTAAAACTGTCTAAGCCGATGAATGAGCATGACGCTTATTTTTGTTAACTTTATGTCCATAAATGAGTTATGTGCGTTTTTCCCTTTTTTGAACATCATCGGCTCGTAATAAGTTTTTCCATTCGATTAATCGCTCTATGTCTAAAACTGTAAAAACAGGATATCCTTTAAAATCTCGTCTGGGTTTAATCTGTTTTTTCTTAATCCAATAGTAAAGTGTCTGACGATGAACCCGTAATATTCTTGCTGTTTGCGTTAAATTATATTTTTTAACTGACCTGCATTGAATTTTCTGGAATTTCTTTTCATGGCTCTCTTCTATTTGCTTATCAATGCGCTGTTCTTTTTCTCTCTTTTTTGCAAATAACTGATCTAATCGCTTTTTATCCGCCTCAAACAATATTTCTAAAACTCTTTCATATCTTTGCTGCTCCTCACTCCCGCAAGGAAAAACCTTTACAACCTTCTCCTTCTTTTTACGTATAACCAAATCCTTTTAAAAAACCGTTCATTCGCACTTCCTCCTTTATATCTTCCCCATACAGTCATCCTGACATATTACTGATTCCCATATATATCGTTAAAAAAAAGAATGCATAAGTTTCTCAGTCTTCTGAAAAATTGCATCCTTCATCTCCTTTCTTTCGAGAATGCCTTGAGCCAATGCTCTGGCTACGGCAACATGAGCCTCCCACATATTGTAAAACTTCCATAGATCTCTTGATATCCCATTATGAAAATTGTGGATCTCATCGGTAAGATCAAACGGTGTCATTCCCCCTAACTTCCAGTTTTTAAATTTTTCATTTAAATCATCCAAAGCGCTTTTAAGCTCACGCTCATACGCTAATCCTGTCAATTTCTTCAGTTCCTTTTTTTCAGCCTTAGTAAAATCGACCATTATTCTCACTCCCTTTCATCATAAATCTGAACAAGCGAGTCTTCCCAGTTAAAACAACATTCTTTTTCACAAAGCGGCTCAAACGCGTCAATACATGACGGATCAATCTTTGCGAACTCCTCCAGTAATGCCACCAATTCCCAAGCTAATCCACCCACAATACCGTTCGAGTCGTCTACCCCTCCTCTACTTAATTTCCTTTCTAATCGTAAAAGCAATTTGACCAAAACATCAGCTACCTGTCTACTGACCGGAAGTCCAGAAATAATAGCTGATAGTCTGTTGCAACCTTCCTGCAAGGAGTCTTGGTTAGCGAACCATGTCCGTGAAGATCCACTGTAGGGTTTAATGTATCGCATAGATTCGGTAATAGCCTTCTTGCCACCCCATAATTCCTCATCACTTAAGGTACCGTATCGCATGCTACAATCTATATGATGAGAAAGCTCCTTATCTTTATCACATAATGGTTCACCATTCATAACCACGCAAATCGCCAGAGCCACAACATGTTTACATAGAGTCCCTCTTTCGCCCAAGTAACATGTACAATACCCCTGTTTATAATTTCGCCCGGAAATGGAGGCCCTATAAGGTTTAGTTCCAAGAACAACGGCAGTAAAATCGCCCAATGACTCTTCAACTGTCGTCACTTTACCTCCTTCATAGAGGCTTATTGCGCGCTTAAAAGTCGCCTCATCGGTACCGAATTTAATTTTGTTAAAATCGTAGTTTAAATTCATGATTTATCTTCCGGCGATCTCATCGGATAACCAAGATCAGTGCCCCATGAAGTAGGTCCGGCATATTCGAACACAACCTGCTCCCTCTTCCTTATTCCCTCGACCCGAGTATCTTTATCATTAACGTACATATCAACAATAACTTTCCCCTCCTTCTCATTTAAAAATATAATACCCGGTCTATATCCCAAATCATATGAACTCTTATGAACAAGCTCGGTTCCATCATTTATCAAGAAGGCAAGATTTGTAGAATACCCGCTGCCACCTCCGCTATCGCGAATAATTACAGCGGCATCCAGCAACTCGTCTTTATTAAAATCTCCGTAAATAAATTCTCCTTCATAATAAACACACAGCAGCGGATGTTCATCCGGATATCTGTATTTACCTTCTAGCAATGTAACTTTCTGGGAATGATTCTCATCTCCAATCATATAAGTCATGTTTGCCAATTCAGCATCAGGCGCATGAGCATGAACTTGAAAAACAATCAAACAAAATAAAATTAGGCATATATTAAAATAGAGATGTCTCATTCCATGCCTCCTAATCGCAAAGCATTACAGGTCTGTCATGCCGAATAATATTCGTCTTCCTCCCAATTTGCGGGGTTGTTTATTATGTATTCACGAATACGGTTGAGATCGGACTCGCCTCGAATGACGTGTTCGTAAAAATTACGTTGCCAGAGGCGGATGTCAAATGGCAACCAATTGTTGGTTTTTACACCATCGCAATATTGTTTTGTTGTCATGGTTTTAAATCGATGTACAACATCTGATAACGATAACGTAGGGGCAACCCCCTGTGGTTGCCCTATACCATGATTATATGATTTTTTATTATTTTCAGGGCAGGCACAGGGGCCTGCCCCTACGATCATGATTATGCCATGAACGTGATTGGGCATAATTTGGAAATGATCAATATCGATCCCATTATAAAATTTCGGAATTTCATTCCAAACACGTTGAACCATTTCACCCGCGTAATTCAATACCATTTTACCATCATGAATATCCCCGAACACACATTTACGGTCATTGACACATACCGTTACATAATACGCGCCTTCTTTCGTATAGTCATAATCCTTTAATCGAATTGATCTGCGATTTCCTGGCATAGTCTCCTCAACACGTATGTTCTGTTTCATCTTTAAGCCAAATATCAACATTGGACTTTTCTTTCTTTGCCACTAAACACCTCCCACTATTTGAATCATTTTTCTTTTATCTAAGTGATCTCTTTAAATAATCCCTTCCTTTTTTTGTCAAACGATACTTTTGTAACCGGCTCTTAGGTTTATCAGGAATTGTTAATTCAATATGTCCATCATTTAACAGATTACGAACAACCTTATTAAGTTGCCCTGATATTTCCTTTTGACCAAGACGTTCAGACAACTCAGACTTGCTTAATGCCCCTTCCTTTAATAACATATGAATACGATCCGCCAGTGACTCTGGCTGTAACTCTGGCTGCGACTCTGGCTGAAACTCTGGCCGCAACTTAGGCTGTTCTTTAGCTTGTTTTCGCCAAATCGTTAAAACAAAAAAGCCTCCGTCAATCTTAAATTCAGGTTCACGAATACCTACCTTTTTACACCTTTCAACCATGTCAACGGTACCACTACCTGCTTTTTCAATATATTTAGTCAGAAATAATGGCTCGGCTATAAGCGGATTATTTGGCTGACTGGCATGGGGTAAAAGTAATTTTTCCAGTGTTAATGGTGGATGGATAGTCCCGGGATTCCAAATTTCCAAACGGTCTGGAAAAACCTGCACTTCTACGCTCGCATTACTGGTGTAATCACGATGAGCTATCGCATTCACGATTCCTTCAGCAACGACTTCTTCGGGTATATCATAATCAACAGGTGCTTGAGGCCCCTTTTCCCGGGTTCCCACTGAACGGTTTAACTTTGACATGACAAAATCAACAGCCTGATCAACTAAGTCAAAGAGTGTCCCTTTGTAAATCTGATAAGAAGGTATCGGCTTGCGTTTCTCCAGGGTGTGAAAATGCATGCATTTGACTTCGGAAGAAATCATAAATTTTTGAGGATTATTCCCAAACAACAAGACAGCTGCATGGCTTGGTTTGTCATTATCCAAAAGATTTAAATGATTTAGCGCATCTATCACCGGCGTTGTCTCAGACAATTTATAATTTCTTGAAGTGCGGGCTTTTGATAAAAACCAACTGATTTTTTCCGGAGAAATATCATCTACGGTCGCATTCCGGCAGGCAGACGCGTCAAAAGGTCCGGTAACAATCTTGCCATTAGAAATAAGATGGTTTATTAAACTCGCATATACAGACGCAAATAATTCTGGCTGTGTATTAAAGCGTCGTCGAATTAATTGTTCTCCTGCCAATTGAATCAATTTAGCCATCTTGGGATGTCGTTTAGAATCATCCTGCCCTTTAACGTAAATAAGTCTATGTTTCCCAAGCTCAGTTGCTAAAAGAAATTCTCTGTGCGTCGGTGACTGCCCATTGCAATCCTCATATCCATATCGATTCCCGAATATTCCAAGATAGACATCACAGTTCTTAACCTCATTCAAATATAATTCTTCTGCTTGTCGGTCGTTCGCTGGCTGCACCTCAAATAGAAACACCTCAAAAAATTGCCCAAGAAGAGGATCGCCATGAATACAATCTTTTAAAGTATAGCGCTCATTCTAAAGTTCCTTCTGCACCGCGCTAATAAATATCTTATATTTCATTATGATTTACCCTTCTTTATCGGCTTATCGATCTCTGCTTCTCGTTTGCTTAAATACTTTTCCACATGATACTGCTGAATCTTGCTTGGGGTTGTCTTTCCGTTAAACCACCTGCTAACTGTCGAAAAAGCAACGCCCAACTCTTTTGCCAAATACTGCTGTGTAATTTTATTTTCCAAACGATAGAGCTCTAATTTTTTGATAAAATCCATGTGACATTTTCCTCATAATTTTATGGGATTGATATTTGCATATATTGCATTTTATAGCGCATATTCGTTCGAAAGTCAATATAAAACAACTTTAAATCGGGATATCTCATAAAATCTATTTTTGTTCTTATCTCTTTTATTCAGAGTCTGTTGCTTAAGTGACAGACTCATTCATAAGCGGTTATCTTCCTCAACAGCTCCATTACCATCTCGAGCAGACGTAACTTACGGTCATCCGAAAGTGCGGATGTAGATTTTTTTCATTTTAGAGTTCGTGTTTTTTTAGTTGTTTTTTTGCCGTCTTGATAAATTTTCCAAATTTGCGATCTTTTTCTCTCTTCTCAAGTTTACTCATGGAATTATACTCGTTTTCTTTGTACAGCCTTATGTAATTTTTATATTTGTCTTTATCCAAATCCTGGTTTTTTACAGCGTTTCTGACAGCGCAACCAGATTCATGCTGATGAGTACAGTCTAAAAACTTGCAGTTCTTTGACAAATCATAAATCTCTGAAAAGATATCTTTAATTCCCGCATCCGAATCCAATATTCCTATTTCACGCATTCCGGGGTTGTCTATTAAAAGTCCGCCGTCTTCCAGCATAAAAAGCTCTCTATGCGAAGTAATGTGCTTACCCCTATTTGTATGGGAACTTATATTGCTGGTTTTAATTATACTTTTGCCTATAAGTGTATTTACAATAGAAGATTTGCCCACGCCCGAGGAACCGATGAAACAATATGTAAGCCCCTTTTTAATATCTTTCTTTAAATCAGCAATACCAGTGCCTGCGATGGCGCTAATTGCATAAATATTTGTATTCTTGAATCTATCTTTTATTTCTGATAATTTTATTTCCAAATCTGCTTTGGATATTAAATCTGTCTTATTTAAAATTATCGCCGGGTGTATCTTTCCGTTTTTTGCTAACGAGAGATATCTTTCGAATCTATTTAAACTGTAATCTCTGTCGGGCGACTGGACAACGAAAGCTGTGTCAATATTTGAAGCTATTATTTGGACTTCTGAGCTGCCTGCTGATTTTCTTTTTAGTATTGTCTTTCTCGGTAAAATACTATCGATAATGGCCTGTTTTTTATTAAGTACTCTTATTAAAACCCAATCACCTACTGCCGGATATTCTTCCCTGGATGAAGCTGAAAACATCATCTTCCCTGTTATCTTTGCTGAGAGCTCAGACGTCCCGTTTCTTACAAGATATAACTCCTTATGTTCCGCTATAATCCGGGCAGGAGTAAGATTGATATCCGTAACGGTCTCATGGCTATCTTTAAAGAAACGGCTATAACCTAAATCTTCTAATCTATTTTGCACTTACGTTCGGTTCCCTTCTAGACTATTTTATTATAACAACTTGTATTGCTGGCGGTTAGGCCTTGTCATATAGCCTTCTCAAAAATTACACAATCAGTTTGCGTGAACGCCTCCAGTGGCCATCTAAAAGTTTTGATGAAGATCTTGTTTTTCATCGTATACTAAATTTAGAAAATACGAATCGCATCAGCTTGGTATCTAAATCAAGTAATCTTATGCCATGTTCTAACCCGATCAATCTTAATCTGCAGTATAAATATGCCAAGTACGTCTTAAGATTTTTCTTAACGTTATAATGAATACCTCCTCTGCAAATAGTTTGCACCTCACTCAAATAATTTTTAAAATCATTGCTAAACCACGGTAGTTTTGACATTTCGCTAAAATCATAGTCTATCCAATCCTCTAAACGACTTGGGGGCACAAACCCAAGTTCACAACATCTATCATATAAAGGCGTTCCGGGATAAGGAACATACATAGACGGCCCGTAAACATTGACGTTTTTATCCCGTGTTAAAATCCTTGCTATTTTAATAGTTTCCAGTGCATCTTGTTTTGTTTCTTCTGGAAAACCTATCATGAAATGGTAGTTTATTTTAAACCCGAAAGAAATAGCCTTCCTATGAGCTTCAAAAACATTATCTATGGTTATGTCTTTATCTATCAGTTTTAAAATCCTATCGGATCCACTTTCTACTCCAAAAGTCAAAGCTTGACAACCACTTTTTTTGATCAACTCAATTAAATTGTTCTCAAAATGTAAGAAAGTGTCTATCCTCATGTCAGCATGCCAAGCAATATCAATTTTTCTTTCAATTATTCCTTTGCAAAATTTGTAAACTCTTTTTTTATCAACAAAAAAATTATCTGAGACTAAATTAATGGCTTTCAGATTATGTTCTTTTTTTAAGCTCTCTATCATAGCAATTACTTTTTCCGCTTCAATAGCTCTCCATCGCCTACTATTAAATCTGAGGTTATAGCAAAAAGCACAACGATAAGGACACCCTCTATCTACATTTAAATCAAGAACCCCTCCTTCTTCGCTTAAAAAACTGGAGCCGGGATTTTTATAATACTCAACATCTATCAGACTGAAATCCGGCATGGGTAAATCGTTTAAATCGAGAAATTCTGTCTCTGGCTCAGTTTGGCAAATCTTTCCTTTTTCCTTAAAAGCGATACCTTTTATTTCATTTAGATCTTTTTTATTTCTAATTTGGTCTACTATCGCTGAAAATTTTCTTTCACCCTCCCCTATTACAACTATATCCACAGAGTCACTCCTTAAGGTTTCTAAAGGTAAAATGCTGGGGTGTATTCCTCCCCATATTATAGGAATCTGCCTTACTTTCTTTAACGCTTTCGAAAACTCCAATGCTGATTTAATTGATTTACCAGTCATAACACTTACACCTGCGCAAATAGTAGATGGGGTCATATTGTTTCTTAATTCAATAGGCCAGTATTGACAAGTTTCCTCATCGATTAATTTGACTTTTAGACCTTTCTTGACTAAGGGCGTAGCTATGTAAACCAATCCTAATGGGCAACGACCCGTTGGGTTCTTAGCTGCATTTGGCCTAAATAACATAATATCTGACATTCTTATCCTCCTATCATTTTTAACAAGGCATATCAACCAATAACGCTATAATTAACCACTGAAAACAAAGTTTGTAATTTCTCGCTTACGTTCGGTTCGTGTAAAAGGTACTTTTTATAACTCTATATATGGCTACTGAGCTATAGCTATAAATCTCTTCCAAGAAATGTAAAATCGGTATGCCTGCCCCTATGTTTTGATTTACGAGCATAGCGCGAGTAAATGTGCGGGGGTAACGCCTCCAGCGGCCACCCATAGGTACGCAAGCAGAAACGCTTTGATTTATTCATAGCTCCCTTACCCCTCATAAACCAGGAAGAGTAACCCCTTCATGTAGGGATTGCCAGATGTTCTACTTCTGCCAAGATTTTGCAAAACCCAAAGCCCAATTTTTTAAAAAAACCTCGTGTAAAAAATCTGTACACTTCTTGCAAACATATTCTTTCTCATGTTCGCTTTTAAATTCCGCATAAACGGTCGAAACTATATTTTCTATCGATAACATACCATCGGATAAGATAAATATCTTTTCCTCAAGCCTGTTTAAAATTCTTCCTTTTTCAGGGCGCAATTGATTAATAAAATCGGTCTCCTTAATGTTTATGGGGTAAAATATGGTTCTGCTATCTTTTGTTTTAATTTCTCCTAATATAATCGGAAAAATATTATTTAGCTCTCCCTTTTTAATGCGTTTTAGTAAAAACATATTAGAGTAGAGTTGATAACTAGAATTTAGAAAACGCAGCATGCGACGCTTATGACCGTGTAAAGCATATATTAATTTATTAGAAGCAATCTTTATGCTGTTTGCTTCACATTCAGCCTTAAACCTGGTAAGAAAGGTTCTGCTTTCATTACAACTCATGCCGCTTTTAGCTGAAAAACTATTCTCATTTTTAATGTTTATACCCCATTTTTCTGGATTTTTTCCTATAGGGGAATTTAGATTGAGGTAAAAAATGTTATACAATATATCTTCAATAGAATCAGCGTTTTCTTTCAAAAATTTTACTGTTTGCTGCGCTTCTTTTTTTGTCTCTCCGGGAAAGCCAAAAAATATAAAACAAAGATTGGCAATCTTATTCTCTGAACTTTTTTTCAAGACTTGCTTAACGATAGATATCCTGATTCCTTTATTCATCAGATCTAAAACTCTTTGACACCCAGATTCGACTCCCCAATGGATTAAGCTAAACCCCGCTTTCCGCATTAGGCGCAACAGACTATTATTGTTATAACCCTCCGTTGGCCTAGCATAAGTAGTTATGTAAATATTGTTTAGGTTATTGTCCAACATAGCTTCGCTAATTCGTTTCGCCTGGCTTGCAGTTAGTTCCTCATTATGGAAAGTAAAATGCGAACAGTTATAATTGTTTTGTAAATGTCTAATGATATCGATAATCTTTCCGATACTGAAGGTCTTGAAATTCCCAAAATCAATGGCATGGTGCGAACAAAAAGCGCATTTTCTCCAGCTACATCCTCTAACAGTTTGCAGAGGTAAAATCCTTTTTGGAGTTAGGTAGAGATCTAAATCAAATTGGGAATAATCTGGATAAGGGAGGCTGTCCAGATCATCAATAACCCCTAAATCGTTTCCCTTAACTTCACCGTCTTTCTTGTAGAAAACATTGACGATTCCCTTGGGTTCTTTATTATTTTCTAATGTTTCTATTAAGGAGGGGAGGGCATGCTCGCCCGCTCCAATAACTAAGTAGTTAAAATATTCTTTCTCAAAAATTTTATCCAAGTTTTTTACGTTTATAAATGGCGTTAAAGCGCCTCCAACGATAATAGGCGCTTTGGATACTTCTCTTACGCGCTTTCGGATAGTTCGTGTAAAAGTGCCAAAACTGCCCTGCAGTGAAAAGCCTATGTACCTGGGGTCGCTTTTTATGATCTCAGAGACATAACGATCAATTATTTTTAACTTAGTGTAATTCAATTCCTTAAGATAATAGAAATATATTGCTATGAAAATATTATGGATATTATTAAATTTAACTATCATCTGACTATTAAAATAATGACGTGGATTTTTATCAATGATAACATATTGATATATACTCTTTAACTCATCTTGAAACTGCCTAAGACCTTTTTCCTCTATGGTTTTTTTATATGCTGTGATCCCTATCTTTTTTATATCATTCTCTTTCAAATCTTGTATCAGATGCCATAGCTCTTCGCTGTCATTCACAAGCATATCTCTTAAACAACGAGTCTGGCCTTTAACCAAAGTCGTTTTTATTCCCTTCTCTTGGCAAGCAGATATTAGCATAGCGCAGCCCAGATGTGGTCGATCAGTAAGACTGTCTATTATATAGGGTTCAACTAACGTTAGCATAAGTTAATACTCCTGAATTATCATCCCGCAGATGATCTCGCTATCTCGCTTGCTCATCTGACACCAGTAGGTTTTCAAAAATACCTTCATGCCTTGCCTCCTTGCATTTTTTGAAAATTCAAGCATGGGTGTAGATTTTTCATAACTTTCTCGATTCTAACTTGACAATTCTTTCGTCGAAGGCGAATCCGCCTTCGATGGTAACCAGGTTAGAATATGATTTCGTTTAAAACTTATACTGCGCGCCTGCCGTAGCTGCAAAACCTTTTTGGCCCTGTCTGGCTAACGCTTCCAGTTCGCTGTCTTTAATATCGTTTTCAACCATTACAGCGCTAAAAAGACGAAATCCGGGTAAAAAATCCGAATCATAGGCAATATTTAAGAGGCCACGCTTTCTAATAAGATCGTTATGGGAAATACCTACCTTGTCAGGATGGTACTCTCCATAATTGAAATCAATAAGCCAACCTCCATCACGATATCCAAGATTTAAGTAAGCTCCAATACCATCAAGAGGTTCATTCCTACTATAATATATATCTCTGTAGTAAAGACTGCGAGGCCAATCTATATTATTTATATTAAAATCATTGCGAAAACCATATTCATCATAAATAACCTCGCCAGAGAGAATAAGAGCAGGGTGCAGTCGGATCATTATATCCGCGCCAGCATGGTTATTGTATTCTTTCTGACCCCCTGAACCAATACCATCTTGCAATTTTCCTGATATACCGATCGCCCAATTTTTTCCCTCAAAACCCAGTCTGCCCATATTTGCTTTGTCAGAATTCGTATCCTTCTGGGCTTCACCATTGACATGCCCTAAGTCCAAAACCAGATAATTATACTTGTATGTGAGAAAGACGCCGCTTTCTCGCCAGTTTATAGACTCTGTACGGATAAATGGGCCAATAGAACGGGCGTTTGTAAAGAGAGGGAAATAGTATCTTCCAAATGGGGTTGCAACCTTTCCTGCTCTAAGCGTAAAACCCCATTTCTCAAGCTCTATGCTTAACCTATCTATCTCAAAGGTATCTACCTGAAAATTCTCACTGTATGTATCCAGTATATTGTTATGCCTAAGAAGATTTCTCCCAAAGCGTTGATTTAAGAAGAAATCTCCTCCCACCTTCATTCTACCCCAATCACCCTCTGATTCTACCCATGGACTAAAAACTCCCTCAACTGCAAAAGTCGCTTCCTGACCACTCCAGTTGATTCTCTGATCATTTATATAATAAGAGCGCAGCAATGTTCCGACTTTAAGTCTTGTAGAATCATTCAGTCTAAATTCTACCGGTCTCAGCTCTCCTTCTGCTGCTTCGATTTTGACTGTCTTCTGCTTCTCTAGTGACTCTATTTCTCTGCTCATCACCTCCATCGCTTCTGTCTGCGCCTGGATCTTATTTTGCATCTCCTCCATCTGCTCTGTCTGCGCCTGGACCTCATTGCGGATAGCCTCAAACTGTGTCTTCAATTCTGAAAGTTCATCCGCAAAACAACTTTCTGAAAAACCAAAAGTTATCAATATCAGCGCTATCAAAATTGTGATTTTTTTTCTCAAAGAATCTCCCATTGTAATAATCTTTAGATTAAATTTGGATGATTTGTTCGGATATGTAATACATTATAGGGTTGAAAATTTCAATTTATTTTTTATCCATTCCATGACCAACATAACAATATATTCTACCTCATCCGGGGCTAAGCTTCGACCTTCTAAAATCTTATGCCACTTGCTAAGACAATCTCTGCAACACGAGGCGGTAGCGTGCTGCGCTTTAAATACAGGGTGTCCTTTAAATGGGGTCTGTCTGCCGTCATTCTTCGGATTTTCTGGGGCGAGCCGCTTTAATACAAAATCCCGAGCGTGGGATTCTATTTTTTCAAATCCGATTCTTTTAATATAATTAACATCCTGGCTGTTTAGTTTAAAACTAGACCTAAATTTTGACTTCGCCAATCTATCTAAAGTGTCTCTTGTCCTCTTATTCTCTGTAAGCATAATTTGAGATAGCCATGCTCAATCTTGTTATTAGATCAGATCCCTTATTTTTCTTAAAAATCTATCAACCGATGGAGGCCTTAAGATAAAGGCCTTAGCTCCCATCTTCATAAAGGGCTCCCGCTTGCTAGGCTTTCTGCCCTGCACAATAATTGGTATAGTAGCAAACTGAGAATTATCTTTTATCTCCTTAAAAAGTCTTAAGCCCCGCATATCACCTTTTAAATTATTGGACATAATTATCATATCTACCCAGCCGGATCTTAATGTGGTAAGGGCCTTTTCACCATCATAGACGCAATCAGCAAGATACCCCATCGCCTCCAATCTCGTCTTAAGCATAAACGCATACCTTATATCAGCGTCAATGATCAATATTCTCTCCTGCGCCATCTTGCGTCTGCCATGGTGTATGCTTACAATAGCTTCTCTTTCAAGAGATATCTTATGAGTCGTACCAAGCGCTAGGGTATATTCTTTTCCATGTATTTCAATAGGAACGGGAAAAAGTTTCGATCTTGGCCCCTGCGCAAATATTGTTAACTTGCGCTTAGTAATTGAGACCAACATCCAGCGGCCTTTACAAAAAATTCGTAATTTAAGTGAACGCCACTTTTTGGGGAGCCTTGGATTTATTATTATCTGGTCTTCCTTAATATCTATTCCAGCAAAACATTTTATAGTAAGATCTATAGAGCCGCTCATAACACCTGTATGAATACCTTCGGGAGCTGTGCCGCCTTGGGTATCATAAATATCTGACTTAAGTATCTCTAAAAACATCTGCCATACTTCTGATTCCTTACCAATAAGATGGGCTAAATAGCAATGGACAATACTGCTTAAGGTAGAACCATCCGATGTCCTACGTCTGTAATATGCGTAGTTCTTCTTAAGCATTTGGGGATCAAAACGATAGCCAAGCTGACTAAATATATCCTTTATCTCGGATAAGGGAAGTAGATAAAAGATCATCAAGGCATCCGCCTGTTTTGCTACCTTATACGCATTAGGAGATTTTCCTTCTGCTTTGAGTATCCTATCCATCCTGTGTATGTTTTGATACTTATCTTTATAGGCTCTCCAATTCAATTCCTTTAGCCCAAAATAGCCGTCGAATTGACTTATAATACCATTTTTATTTATAACAATGTTCATCTTCCTGGTGATATCTATCCAGCGTTCTAGATCAGTCTGATTAATATCTAATCTTTTAAGCATCGCGGCAGCTTCTTTAGAAGGCAAAATATTCAAAACCTTAAGCGCGTTACGTAGCGTAGCTACAATTAGTAGATTAGTATAGGCATTGTCTCTAAAGCCAGCCTTCGATGCCAAAGGAGACTTTTCATGAAACTCATCAGGACCCATCAACCCTTCCGTATGATATCTTTTATCTTTGCGGTCAAATTTTACAAGGCTTGAACCAAATTTGGCTATAGATAGTATCATCTCAGCGCCATATCTGCTAATAAAATCAATATCCTTGGTAGACTTCCAATACTGCCAAGCATTATGAGCAACCGCGAAAGATACATGCCTTTGAAGTCTACTATTATCCGGCCCCCATTCATTAGATATCGGATTTAAATGAATTGTTTGGGTCTGCTCATCCCCTAGGGCGCCGCTCTGCCATGGAAACATAGCCCCATCGTACCCATTTTCTTTCGCGCTCTTTCTAGCTTGATCTATTCGCCTATACCTATAAAGTAGAAGCGCCTTGGATATCTCAGGAGCATGTAAATTATAAAAGGGCATTGCAAAAAGCTCATCCCAGAATATATGTCCACGATAGGCTTCACCATGTAAACCCCTGGCGGGAAATCCAGCATCAATATCAACATTATGAAAAGAGGCGGTCTGAAGCAGATGGAATGTATGAAATCTTAATACCTTACTAAATATAGCGTCACCTTGGATATCTATATCGAATTTTTTCCATATAGCCTTCCATGCGCGCTTATGTGTTTTAAGCAGAAATTCAAATCTAGGCGCAGGCTTTAGAGATTCAATAGCAGCCTTATCAGGATCCTGGACGTCATCTTTTCTTGATGTATAAATAGATACTATCTTCTCTATCTCGTATTTCTGTTTTTTTCGAACATATATCTTTAGATCGTTGTAGACAGCCTTTTTTTGCTGAGTAACTAAGTCAGCTTCAGGGATTATCTCTTTATTTGATAAGAATATACGCGTCTTACTCGCTTGTGAAATAATAATTCGAGATTGGCTGGTCTTAAGAGATAGATATATAAGATTATCATCGGTCTTTCCTATGGAATGCGGCCTAAGATGATTCGATTCTAATTGGCTATACCTGGCAACGCCTCTGTTTTCAACCATACCATTTAATCCCGATCTTATAGTGATCGGTCCTTCGTAATCTTTAGATGTAATAATATATTTGATTGAGGCAAGATGCTTATCTCCCATATGAACTAAACTTCGAGTTTCAATCTTAAACTCTCTTCCCTTATCATCTATGATACGCATATTTCTACTTAAGAGACCTATGCGCATATCCAGCTCCTGATAATAGAACAGGATTTTACATTCAGAAGGAACGATCCATGGTTCTTCACCTGCTCTGAATGTTAAAAAAAGCCAATTAGGGCAATTTACAAAATCTTCATTAGTTATATTTCTGCCTGCTATGTGAGTCTCCAACTTATTATAGACTCCGGCAATATATGTACCAGGATAATGTATTCTTGATGCTACAGACTCAGGTAAAGCTCCCCTTGTACCAAAATAACCATTACCAAGCGTACATAAAGCTTCACGTAGTTTTTCCTTAGCTGGATAAAATCCTATGTAACTGAGTTTCCACGAAGCCTCGGTCTCTCCTTTTTGTGCCCGACTAGGATTATAATTTGATAATCTCTTCATAATTCATCTTCCATTTCTTATATTAAACAACTTTATAAGTGCTAACCAACCCTACCGCTTAATCTCTACTGAGGCATTTGTATCAAAGGGGTTTGTTCGTATTGCAAGAGAGAATAGATATGGATAATCACTCTTTAGATGTTTCATATATTCTAGCCATTCAGCAATTAAGAGATGATATACCCTCTTTATATCCCCGGCAAGATGTTGATAATCCGTATCCTCTAAACCCTCGAGGCTTCTTCTGTGAGCCAGCTCTTCTGCTAGATGAAAGACCGCCCAAAGTAGATTTGTAAAAGACTCGTGCTCCAGCAAGTTAGGATTTTCAAGGAGATTAATCAAAAAATGCCTCTTCTCTCTTAGTAGTTGCTTAACATCCTCTAAATTTCCTCTCTTGCTATCTATATTGTAATTATGGCTCTTTACGGTTTTGCATATCTTCGCGAACTCCTTTTCCGACCAGTCATTCTTTATTATAAGCTTCTGCGTAATCTTGAATGCCTCATTATCAAAAACAGAGAAGGTCTTAAGCAGATCAGTCCCGACCTCACTAAAGAAGGCCCCTATTACCATATTCAGTTTATTTAGCATCGCCTTCTTCTCTCTAAAATGAAGAAGATGGTGCAATACCAGAGTTACCAGCAAGACCTCAAAAAAAACAAACCCAATATCACCTATAAGATATATAAATATATGGTGGGCATCTCTGAAGATAAGATAATGGATAATATAAACAAGGGCTGATAACGCTATCAATAGCACCCCTAAGAAAACCTGCCAGTTCAATTTTCGTTTCATCTTTAACCCCTTTTCAGATATTTTTTATGTTTACTCTGCTGTTAAAAACTAGCAACTACCTAAGCAGCTTATCTTGAATCTTTTTAACATTAATCTTGGCTTCCTCTGTATCCGGATCTAAGGCCAATGCCCTATTAAACGCCATTAAGGCCTTATCTAGTTGTGATCTATCCATGTAGACTACGCCTAAATTATTATGCGCGGTCGCAGAGTCCGGCCTAATCTTAAGGGATTTCTCATACCATCTCTCTGCTTCTTCTAGATTTCGCATCATATAGTATGCTGATCCTATATTGTCACAAGCCGGGACAAAATTTTCATCCAGCTTAAGCGCTCTTTTGAAATTATTGATAGCTAAATTGTGTTTGCCTTCTTTTAAGTATATTACTCCCAAATTATTATAGCTATGGACATTAGGTTTAATTTCCAAGGCTCTATTAAACTCAGATATAGCCTGGCTCATCTTGCTCTCCTCCATATAAGCTACAGCAAGTTGGGCATGAAGCTTATAACTGCCTGGATTATGTGTAAGCCCATAATTGAAAAAAGTAATACCATCGCGCCAGACCTTATTATGACCTACTGTAACGCCTCCCAGTATCACAACACCCGCGCACAGAGATGTAATGATTACTCTTTTAACATTTCCACTAATATTCCCAATAGACGCAGCTAAGCTTATCGCCAAGCCAGCTGCTGGAATATATAGCCAGTGTTCTGAGATAAAAGCATTGAGAGGCAATATATTAGAGACAGGTAAGAGCCCTATTATAAACCAGAATATACCAAATGATATCAATCCACCTGCTCTGCCTCTCAGTTTTACACCAAGCCAGACTGAAAATACTATCAATATCCCAGAAGATATGACTTTCCAATCAGCCAGATTATAAGATATGGGTATAACGCGCTCCATATGCAATCCAGTAGGCCAGGCCAGAAGCAAAAGATACCTAGAAAATGCCTTCATGGTAGTAAAAATTCTTGGCAAGAAAGCCAAGCTGCTAAACTCTGTAATGGTTGGATCAAAACGCATTATAGTAAGACGAAATACCAGATAAGCTACCATAATAAGAAGATACGGCATTATCTTTACTAAATTCAGGTTTCTTTTAACAACCTTATCGTGTATAAGAAATATCACCGGAAATACAACAGATGGCTCTTTACTAAGTATGGCTAATATGAAAAAAATGGCTCCTGCTACATTCTGAATCTTGCGCTCTCCTGCCATATAAAAAATAGCTGATAACAAAAGAAAAAATAGCGCAAGCAGATCTGCCCTGCCGGCAATATATGTCACAGCTTGAGTATGGACCGGATGCACAACATATAGCATAGCTGCTATTAATGCGCCGGTACAATACTTAAGCTTCCTACCAACTAACTTTAAGATGAGTAAAAACAACAGTATGCTATTTACTACATGTATAATCGTATTAGTAATATGGTACCCTAAGGGCCTAAGACGCCAAAGATGATAATCTATAGAATAAGAAATATTCTGCATCGGTCGATAAAAACTTGAAACGCGGCCACTTCCTTCAAAGAGTTGAGATCTAAATATCGCTCCAACAGATGAGAGATCTTTTATAAGATTGTTCTCAACTATCAGATACTTATCATCCCATAAAAAATCGTTATTAAAACTATTTGCGTAAATTCCAAATCCCATAATAGCAATAAGTAATACCGAAAACGTTATCTTGATATTTTCGCTCATATAGATAAAGGGATGGGATAATTATTCTTTAAGAAATTCGTCGACCTTAGAGACTAGAGTTTCTGACTCATATGGTTTTTTGATATAACCATCAGCGCCCGCGTTTCTAACCTGATCCTCTATATACTCAACCCCTGAAGCTGTAATCATAAGAATAGGAATATCTTTAGTTGCATGGTCATTTTTTAAACGTTTGCATATGTCAAAACCATTTACTCCTGGAAGAAATAGATCTAAAAGAATAAGATCTGGCTTCTCACCATGGGCCTTTCTGCAACCTTCCTCTCCTTCCGGAGCTGAGATAACCTCATAGCCGTTCGCCTCAAGCCTCTGTTGAACCACCATAATCTGCTCTGGTTCATCCTCAATATAGAGAATCTTCTTCATGCCGCCTCCTGTTTTCTTATTTGAATCACGCCGGTATGCTAACACATGTATTGAAGTATAATAGTAAGTATTATTATATTTTAATATTATACACCTTAGGGGCAATATATGCAAATAGATAAAAGGGGTTCAGAGAAAGTGGAAGTTTACTTATAGCTTCTCAAGCGGCGGGACATTCTCTGTTTGGAAGGATTAAAATAACCTGTCATTAGCTGCGGAAACTCTCTCTTTAACGAAAATACTAGTTTTTTTATACCAATCAGCTCTGAATCGTCTATTATTACTTTTAACACCTTAAAGTAAAATACAGGATCTATGTTAAGATTTCGCAATTGCGCCATATCTATTCTGTGCCTCCTAATAAGGCTAGAAAATGCGTAAAATTCATCTTTAGAATCTGAGAAACCAGGCATAATCAGATAATTTAAAGAAACAAAGCCTTTGCAAATCTTGGCTATCTCAATTGATCTAAGAACATCTTTAAAGCTATACCCTTTCGGATTATAGTATCTTGCGTAAAAGACCTCCCGCGCGCTATTAATACTAACCCGGATACTATCAAGACCTGCCTCAAAAAGTCTTCTTACCTTTTGTGGTCTGCTGGCATTGGTATTGATATTGATGATTCCTTTTGAGGTCTCTTTTCGTATAAGTCTTATCGCTCTCTCAATAACGTCGGAAACAAGCAAGGGCTCTCCTTCGCAACCCTGACCAAAGCTTACAACAGGATCTCTTGTCGCCCTCATATGATATAACGCAACCTCAGCAATCTCCTCCGGCGTTGGAATAAACTCAATCCTGGGCTGGGTTATAGAACACGCATCTTTAGGTTGATGTGATATGCATCCTGCGCATTGAGCATTACATAATGGCGCTGTAGGCAAAGGAGCTTCATACCTCTCTAAAAAAAGGTTCTTAGCGGCAGGGCACCCATATACAAGCGCGCACCTTTCCAGGTGGCGAAATAACCTATTTTTAGGGTGTGATTTTCTTCTCGCCTTGACATTTTTCTTAACAGTCTCGATATCCATAAGACTTATATCCTGACGAAGCTCTCTATCTACTCTAAGAGCGGCAGCATAAAAATCCCCTTTATAAAAAGCAACAGCCGCATACGAAAAGAGCGGCAGCATCTTTGCGTCTTCTCTCTGATAAAACGCGGAATTAAAACGTACAGTATAGCCGGGAGATATAAAAGCGGAGACAGCGTAACATCTCTCTTTTCTCTTTGCAAAAGGATTCTGATCAAATCTAGAAAATAATTTTGATTTTGGATCATAACCTATAGGTGATCTGTCCGGCGTCATAAATAACTCACTTCCCGACGGAAGTTTAATCAGATCAGTGGAATTTAATCTAAAAAGACTATTCCCTTTCATGCCAGCTGCTTGAATATTCGGCACATTCAGTATTTTACCTTTTGCGTCAGCTATTAATAACTCAGGCAACTCTCTCATATGCTACTTTCTATTCAAATAATCACTGACAGATCTTCTAAGACCATCAGCTGATAATACGTTACCAACATATCCTAGTTTATTCTCCAGTCTCTTAGTGCTATAACTTCTTTCTTTTAGAAAGTATCTCGTATATTTACCAAAAAAAGGAATACGAGCTAAACAGGCTGTAAAAGATTGCGGAATATTAAAAGGGGGTTTAACACCTATCGTATCTGATATTATATGCAATACCTCTCTTATGCTCAAGGTTTCTTTATCCGCGACAATATATGTCCCTATCAATGCATTCTCATTATAGAGAGAAAGAACCATTATATCAATGAGATTGTGCACATTCATAATATGCAAACTATTATTTCCCTCGCCAAAAACAGGCAACAGCCTCCACTTAATCAATTTAATTAGAATTGGCAGGAAATGAGGCTCGCCCTCGCCACAAACAAAAGGAGGTCTTAATATCGCGATATTAAGACCTTTTTCCCGATAAGTTAAGGCTATCTTTTCAGCCTCTATCTTAGATCTTCCATACTTATTGGTCGCACTGTATGCCATATCATCTGTCAGAGGTCTTTGTGAATTACCGCTCAACACGGCTACAGAGCTAAGATATATAACCTTCTTAACCTTAGCCTGCAGAGACGCTGACAAGACATTCTCTGTTCCGTGAGCATTAGCACGTCGGAGTTTATCATAATTGCTACTTTTAATGTTAGCTGCGCAGTGAAAAACTACCTCAGGCTTCTGAGTTCTGATCAGATTTTTCACTGACTCCGATTCTTCAATATTTAATCTGATCAATCTCACCTTGTGAGAAAGATGCGCAAGCTTAGATAGGCGACGACCAGTCGCGACAACATCAAACCCATCTTTAACAAGACGTTCTGTCAGATGTCTTCCTATAAAACCCGTGGCTCCGGTAACTAGTACTTTCATAAAAAGCGCTCAGGGACGTTGTTTGAGCATAACAACCTGTGCTCAAACAACGTCCCCAGTTAATATTTCTGTTAGAGACCGAGAAATTGGATAGCGATACCACAGAATAATATAGCAGCTCCGGCCAAGGCGTGAGAATAACGCTCTAAATGTCTTATCTTTACAAAGCTTATACCATATGAAGCTACTAAGACAACGCCCAGCATAGTAGATACAGTAACAAACCCAAATATTGTGGCAGTCATCACTACACCGAGTGCGCTGCTCTTTGAGGCAGGATACATCAGGATAGGAATCAAGGGCTCACACGGTCCCAACACAAATATAGTAAACATAACCCATGGTGTTATATTCCGCTTTTCCTTTTTTCCATGGAGATGGATATGGCCGTAATCGTGGCTATGATCATGATGATGTCTTATGCCTTCATCGTGGTGCGCGTGAATATGAGAATGTGGCTTATTCTGGATAGCCTTACGTATGCCCCATAAAAGATAAGAAAACCCAAAACCTATTAGCGCCCAGGCTGCGAGATTACCTCTGAATGATTCAAGAAACTCAAGCCTCATAATATGTATGCCAAGGAATATGCCTACAGCGCCAAGAAGAATTGAACTTAATATATGACCTATGCCACAAGCAAGTGTAATAATCAATGTCCGATTTATTGACCATCCCCTTGCCTTCTTCATCACTATGAAAGGCAGATAATGATCAGGCCCAAATATTGTGTGAAAAAAACCTATTGATGCAGCAGTAATATATAAAGCTATAAGCTCACTACTCATATTTCCTCTCCTTTAACATATTCTTGGTAATTGATCGGTTTCAAGCATAGGCAATATCCGGCTCGAACCGATCTCCATGTTAAGCACTACTTGTCTTTTATGTTTGCGATTAACACATCCGATAATTGCGCTACTCTTGCCAAGAGCCTTTTTAACCCTGGCAGAATCTTTCTCTTTGACAAAGCAAATAAACTTGCCCTCATTTGCTACATACAACGGGTCAAACCCCAGAATATCACACAACTTTCTGGTATTACGTCTAACCGGTATATTCTTCTCATATATTTCAATACCCAAATCTGAGGTTTCCGCGATCTCATTTAAGGAGGTCGCCAGCCCTCCTCTTGTAGGATCACGCATAACGCTTACACTATTTGATACTGAAAGCACCTTCTGGATATCAAAATTTAAATTCCTGCAATCACTTTTAATGGTAGAGACGAATCCTAATTTCTCTCTGGCATTCAATATAGCCATTCCATGTTCTGCTATGGGGCCATTTATAATGATCAGATCACCCGCTCTTGCTTTTGAACCTATCCTTACAGATGCTTTGTCTATTATGCCAATTCCGGATGTATTAATATATATCTTATCAGCGGCGCCCTTTTCAACAACCTTAGTATCGCCTGTTACCACTTTTACCTTTGATTTTTCCGCAGCTTCTCGTATAGAGCTGAGTATCTTATGAAGCACTGAGAGCTTTAGCCCCTCTTCGATAATAAACGATAGTGATATAAAAAGCGGCTTAGCGCCCTTCATCGATATATCATTTACTGTTCCATATACAGCGAGTTTTCCGATATCTCCGCCTGGAAAGAATATCGGTTTAATAACAAATGAGTCCGTACTAAAAGCAACTCTCTGCCTACCAAATGATAACTCTGCGGCATCAGTCTGCTCATTGAGTATCTTGTTTGAGAAATACTCCCCGAACTTATCAATAAGCTCATGCATCAAACGTCCACCATTACCATGGGCAAGAGTTATTTTTTTCTCCATTGAATTATACCTTATATTTGTAGAATGCGGCGCAGGTTCCCTCAGATGATACCATACAAGGACCTATAGGCTTCAAGGGCGTGCAAGCCTTACCAAAAAGTTTACAATCCCTGGGGGAGCTTATACCCTGTAATACATTACCGCATAGACAGCCTTTTGGTGGTTTTGATTTAGGTATCTTTATACTAAATTCTCTTTGTGAGTCGAAATCCCTAAATTCTTTTCTTAACCTGAGCCCGCTTCTTGGAATCTCGCCGACACCTCTCCATTCAGAATCACACGCGCTAAAAACCTCAGAGAGAACCCTTCTTGCCTTTGCATTGCCAGCCTTGGTTACTACTCTCTTATATTCGATCTCTACATTATAGCTCTTATCTCTTGCCTTCTCAATCAAACGCCTTATTCCCCTAAGTATATCCTCTGCGTCAAACCCCATAATCACACAAGGCTTCTTATGTTTTTTTGCTATGGGCTCATAAGGTCCGATTCCTGTTATAACGCTTACATGACCTGGACATATGAAACCATCTATATTTACTTTATCCGAGTTTAGCAATACACTCAAGGCGGGAAATACCAACTTAAAATTAGAAAGAAAGAAGATATTCTTCAGCCCCATCTTTTTTGCCTCAAGTACTGTTGCCGCTATAGTCGGGGCTGTTGTCTCAAATCCAACCCCCATAAATACTACCCTCTTGTTTGGGTTATCTTCCGCTATCGATAGCGTATCCAGAGGCGAATACACTACACGAATATCTGCCCCATTCTCTTTAGCCTTATTAAAGCTCCCACAGGTTCCAGGCACACGCATCATGTCACCAAAGGTCGTCATTATCACTCCCTCTAACGAGGCTATTGCGATCGCCCTATCTATATCTGTCTGCGTAACCTCACAGACAGATATAGAT
>JBHPDT010000004.1:0-45331 GCA_042577545.1 Candidatus Omnitrophota bacterium
CATCTATGTTGAGCACTCGTGCTTTCATCTTATCGCCGAGCTTAAGATGATCGCTTATATTTTTGACAAAGCTGTCTGCCACTTGGGAGATATGAATCAACGCCCTCTGGCCATTTGTAAGTTTTACAAAAGCGCCAAAACTTGTAACCTTAAATACCTCAGCTTCTACAAGCTCTCCTACTTTTAATTTAATATCTTGTTGCTCACTCATTGCGCTTCTTCACCTTCATAAACAAATTTGTATCTGATCTCGCCTTCTTTGCCTATCCCCATCTTATCTCGCGCTTTTTTCTCTATATAAAATGGATCTGTCTCTAATTTTTCTACTTGGCGTGAAAGCTTCGCGTTCTCTTCTTTTAGACTTTCCACGTCGGACAGCAAAGTTTTATTTTTTGATTTTAGTTCCTGAAGCTTAGAATATCCAGGAAGGAAAATTAACAACAGGACAAAAATTCCAAGAAGCAGAAGCCTCTTTTTTGTTGAATGCACACACTACCTCTTTTTTGGAAACTGAGCATAAACAGCCCTGTCACCAAGAGCTTCCTCTATTCTTAAAAGCTCATTATACTTAGCAATTCGGTCTGTCCTGCAGATTGAGCCTGTTTTTATCTGTCCCACACCGGTTGCAACCGCCAGGTGGGAGATTGTAGTATCTTCAGTCTCTCCAGACCGGTGTGAGATTATCGCTGTATAGCCTGCCTGCTTGGCCATATCTATAGCATCAAGAGTCTCTGATAAGGTCCCTATCTGATTCACTTTAATAAGTATGGAATTCGCGACCTTAGAATCTATGCCCTGCTTCAAACGCTTAGTATTTGTTACAAAGAGATCATCCCCAACTATCTGGACTCTGTCGCCAATCTCCTGTGTAAGTTTTAACCACCCGTCCCAATCGTCTTCTGCGATCCCATCTTCTATTGAGATTATCGGATACTTATTGACCCAATCCTTATAGAAAGAGACCATATCAGCGGCTGAATTCTCTTTTTTCTCCTCAGCTAAGAGCATGTACTTATCATCTTTAAAGAAAGAACTTGAAGCTGGATCTAAAGCTATGCAAACCTGCTCTCCTGCTTTATATCCGGACTTCTCTATGGCTTGGAGAATAACATCTATTGCTTCGTGATTAGATTTTAGATTAGGAGCAAACCCACCTTCATCTCCAACCGAGGTTGAATAACCCATCTTCTTGAGAATAGATTTAAGATTGTGAAATATCTCAGCCCCCATGCGTAAGGCCTCAGAAAATGAACTTGCGCCTGTTGGCATTACCATAAACTCTTGCAAGTCTACATTATTATCCGCGTGAGATCCCCCATTAAGGATATTCATCATGGGAATAGGTAATGTGGTTGCTTTGCCCTCGCTCAGGTAATCATATAGAGGCGCGCCTTTTGATGCGGCAGCAGCTTTAGCCACAGCCAATGAAGCTGAAAGAATAGCATTCGCGCCAAGCTTGGATTTGTTCTCCGTGCCATCTAAAGATATGAGCTTATTATCTATATCTCTTTGGTTAAAAGGGTTTTGGCCTTTTAGCTCATTTGCTATTTCATTATTAACATTAGAAACTGCCTTGCTGACCCCTTTGCCGAGATATCTAGACTTATCATTATCTCTAAGTTCGACAGCTTCATGCTCGCCTGTAGATGCACCACTAGGTACCGCGGCCCTCCCTATAATGCCGCTCTCTAACAAGCAGTCTGCCTCAACCGTAGGGTTGCCCCGTGAATCTAGAATCTCTCTTGCCTTTATCTGTTTTATATTGTCTGTTTTCATAATGAAATGAATTATACTCAATCGGCGGGAAAATGTCAAGGGAAATGAGAAGATGCCCTACCTCACCTATAATAGGGCGCGTTACACTCTAGAGATTCTTTCTGCCGCCTTTCTTATAGCAATAAGTCTCTTTTTTGATTTAGACTCAAAATATATACGTACTATAGGCTCTGTGCCAGAAGGCCTAAAGAGAATCCAGCTCTCTTTCTTTAAATAGAATTTACACCCGTCCCTGAAGTCTCTCTTCTCTACTCTTAAACCAGCAAAGCTCTTAAAACTAGGTAATCTTAACTTTTTCATCAGCCTTGCCTTGTTGGGTAATGATATATCCAGATCAATCTTATCTGAATAAAACTCACCGTATTTTTTATACAAGGAATTTAAGATACTTCTTAATGATCTACGCTGGATAGCCACCATCTCCGTGGCAAGAAGGCAGGCCAATATGCCGTCTTTCTCTGGGAGGTGGCCAGAGATAGATAATCCACCTGACTCCTCACCAGCTATTATGCAATCACCCTCATTGATAAGATCAACAAAGTATTTGAAACCTACTGGAGTTTCAATAGATTCTATATTATGCTTGTTTGCTATCGCATCTATCATATGCGTTGTAGCAACTGTACGCGCAACCTTCTTTCTTGTCGGTGGCCTTGTCTGCAAGAGATGATAAAATAGTAATACAACAACCTGGTTTGGCGTAATATAAGTTCCGTCCCTATCTATTATACCAAAGCGATCTGCATCACCATCTGTTGCGATACCAAGATGGAGCCGCTTCTTCTTCACAATCGCTATAAGTTCTTCTATATTCTCAGGCGCAGGCTCTGGTCTTTTGCCGTCAAAATACGGATTAAGATAATCATGTAAAACAATAGGCTCATACCCATATTTCTTTAATATGGTATCTAAGTAATCTCTTGATGTGCCATATAAACAATCTAGAGCGATTTTTAGCTTTGCCCTTTTTATATCCTTAAAATTGATCATCTTCTCTATCTGCTTAAGATATGCTGGCTGGGGATTAAAGAGCTTGATCAGCTTCTCATTAGGCTTAAATACAAGCGTTCTCTTTTTTTGAAGTTTTGCGATATTTTTCTCTATCTCCTTTGTTACCTGAGGCCCAGCAGGCCCACCTGTTTCAGGAGAAAATTTAATCCCATTATATTCTGGTGGATTATGACTTGCTGTAAAATTAATACCACCTGCGCAGCGACTTTTAATAATATGATACGCTATAACGGGAGTTGGCGCATCGCGATCCGTCAGCAGGACCCTGATCTTATTTGCTGATAGAACTTTCGCTGATTCAAGGGCAAACTCCTTCGACAAGAACCTCGTATCATACCCTACTACAATCTGTTCGAGTCTTTGGGCTGGAAGCTTCTGACTTAATCCTTTATCCTTAATCCTTAATCCTTTTACATAGTCGGCGATGGCTTGGGTGACAAGGCGCACATTCTCAAATGTGAAGTCTTCTCCAATAATAGCGCGCCATCCTGATGTTCCAAATTTTATATCTGCCACTGGCTGGTAATCCTTATTTAGAATTTTTTCTTATACTTTATGAGGGCTTCATCTGAACTCGCGTTAAGATGAAGGTGGTATTTCTCATCCATATATTCCCTAAAATCAATAACCTTCTTTGCGGTATCTATAGCGTAGTTCATCCCTTTGTAAGCAAAATCAGCGTTTATTGAATCCATCGCCTCAGCTAAAAGCCTAGCTGCCTTAATAGATGTCTTGATCTTTTTCTCTTCAATCTCTTTTTTAGTAAGCGGCTTTTCAATTTTGTCCTTATTCAAAATAATAAGATCGCTCTCATCTTGATCTGGCATTTCAATGTTTTCATAAATATTAAATGAAAATACCCCTAACTTGTCTGCTGGTCCCTGGTTAACCGGCTTGGCCTGGTTCTCTATAACAACATTGCTTCTTTCTTCATTATAATCGCCATCGTGCAAAAGATGTATTGGGGCTAAAGGTAAAGCATCGATTCCTAGCGTATTAACAGGCAAGGGGACTAAACCACTTCCTACCATGGCTTGAGACTCTAGTCCAAGAATAAATAAACATATTAAACTGGTAAGCAATATCTTAACCTTTCTACCAGCTACCCTCAGCTTCCCCTCTGTAAATAACCTTATGGCCTCAGGATATATTCTGTGCTCTATATCATGGATCTTACCTGCCAAAACATCTTCTGTATCTGAATCGTCCAACTCGATAGATTCCTGCAATATCACAGGGCCAGCATCCATCTCTTCATCTACAAAATGCACAGTAACCCCTGTAACTTTTGCTCCATAATCTATCGCGTCTTTTATGCCGTGGGACCCTTTAAATGATGGCAAGAGAGCGGGGTGAATATTTAATATACGATTTCTATATCTGGAAACAAACTCGGGTGAAAGCATGCGCATATATCCTGCAAGGCAGATAAGATCTATCGATTCTTTCTTAAGTTCCTTGATTATAATATTTTCAAATTCTGCTTTGGAAGAAAAATTTTTTCTCTCTACCAGAACGGTTCTAATAGACTCATTCGCGGCTCTTTTAATAGCGTGGGCATCGGGATTATCGCAAATCATGACCGCTATCTTTGCCCTAATTAAACCATTCTTGCAGGCATCAACTATAGCCTGAAAATTTGAACCATTGCCCGAGCAAAAAATTGCTATATTCAATCCCTAAACACTCCCATAATATAACATTAAAAAAATAATCACTAGACGTAGAATATTGTATTACTAGATGCTAGTATTGTCAACAGGTGATTGACATACCAAAATGCTTTTATTAATTATCGGTTTCAAAGCACTGAATAAAATACTGTTCCGGCAGATAACATATTTACATTTATATTGAATAATGGTAACATATAAATAAGAGGGGGTTATTATTATGATTGTAATGAAAATTGTCTGCATAACAATATTGTTCTTATCTTGGTCCTCTAGCGCATACGCATATGTAGATCCATCGCTTGCGGGAGTTTTCTTTCAGTTGTTTTATATCTTTGCATTCGCAGCGCTCACAATTTTTGTCTTCAAACCTTATCGTTATATTAAGGATGTGATTAAGAGACTTAAAGATAAAAAAAATAAATGATTTTTAGTACTCGTGGTTGTGAAAGAAATAAAAATCAATTCCGTATAGCATTGCTCCTCTGTGCTTATCTAAATCTAATTTCTGCGACATTAATAATTCCCTTCTTTAGCTTAAGCGGCGATAATTTATTAGCTAGAACAGATGTATTGACATTAACCGCTTTTTTTTCGGGAATATTATTTCTACTTTTACCTTTCTGCGCACTCTTTGCCATTTTAATTTCTATATTGCTTAAAAATCAGGACCAGTCCGGTTGCTGGTTAGATAGAATGAGAATCCTTTCTATATCAATTCTATCGACAATTACAGCCCTCTTACCTATCAAGTGTTTCATTGGATTTGACGGTTCCCTAGTAATCTTTTTTATTATTTTTGCTATATTGTTTTTCGTCTGTTATGCCGCATGCCGCCGCATGTACAGAAAGCATGATTATTTAGGTCCATCTATAGATAAGCTGTCCAGGTTTATTATTATTGCGGTAATCTGCACATTTCTCTTATCAAAAATAGTGCTTTCGTTAATCACTATTAATAATACGTCGGGATCTACCCCGCAATCATCACTCATAAAAAGAGGTGTTATAGTCATCGTGGTTGACCAGCTTGGCGCAAAATATTTAAAAATTTTTAATAAAGAAGCAGAAACATCTACGCCCTACCTTGACAATCTATCCAGGGAATCTGTTGTATTTAGAAACTTTCATACAAATGCGGTGCATACACTCAACTCATTTGGATGTCTGTATTCCGGTACATATGATTACGAACAATCTGATCCCAAGGTCAACCTTATCTCTGTACTGCAAAAAAATGGGATCAATACAAAGATAATATCTGGATACCGAACAAGCATGCCTGACTTAACGAACCAAATCTACAGGGGCTTAAGAGGTTACTTTCTTACAGAACATTTTACTTTCCTGCCCAGATTATTAGGTCTAGATTATCAGATCACCAGGAAACCGCGCAAAACTGTTTTCAAAATGATAAATTCTGTATTTCCTTACAAACATCCTTTCGGCATTCTCAAAGAAGAGGTCGAGTATCTCGTATCGAATAAACGTAATTTTTTTATATTGCTACATGTCAATGTAGGGGACCGCAAATACTCTTCAGCAGATACCACTCCATTATGGGAAGACCTGGATACGGATAAGGTCGATACGCATAAAACTGAAAAGAGAATCAGAAAAAATTCTTATAGGTATACGGAAAAAGACGAGTGGTGGGTTAATGAAAAAAAATCACTGTACTTGGATAACATCGGGCATATAGATAAATCGATTGAATCATTTATAGATTTCTTAAAACAAAATAATATTTACAAGGATGTGAGCATAATTATTACAGCCGACCATGGAAGTTCTTATGAAGACGGTAAGATATGGTACGGATATCATATAAATGAAGCTGTAACGTGGGTGCCCCTCATCATAAAAAACGGCAAGACTAGGGGAGCTGATGAACGTATGTGTGAAACCGTTGATATCCCTTCCACCATACTGGATATCTTCGATATAAAAGAAAAACTTTCTGGTCGCGGTATACCTCTTACAACAAAACAAAGGCATAAAAAATATACTGTTTCTATTTCCTCAGGTAAAATAAAAAATAGACCGGGCTCTAAATTTTATTCATACCTGGCTGTCTATGACAAAAATAAAAAACATGTCTTTACTGTTGATGCGAATAATAATGAAATTAAATACCTAAAATCTTACATGGTTGACGCTAGGGGTAATAGTGACGAAATGCAGTTTCAAGATTTGACTATTATTGAAAGTTTGAGCGGAGAATCTATTGACAACCTTTCTGAAATACTCAGTAGGCTGGAAAATGCTGACTAGGTTGCACATCAATTTATTGCTACTATTAATACAATTGCTATACTACTAGAAATTCAGCGAGGAGATAAATTGCTCATTAAAAACCTTTCCAAGCATAGGCATATGCCTAATGGAGCGTTTTATTAAGCTAAGTTTATTCTTAATATCCTTTTTCATAACATAGAGAGAGAGCCCGGCTAAAGGCCCGTCTTTTGTAATTTTTATCCTACTCTTATCTATGTCTGGGGCTAGCCCTATCCCTATCAGACTTTCTATATCTATAGTATTTCCAAATGACCCAGTAATAAATATCTCTTTAATATCATCTTTCTCTATCTTTGCCTTTTTAATAAGTATCTTTATTGCGGCGCTTATCGCTGCTTTGGCGATCTGTATCTTTCTTATATCCTGCTGGGTGATTGAAATTTTCTTTTTACCTTTTTTAAACAGAATTAACTCATCTCTATTCATCTTACCAGATGAATTAATGATACCTGATTCAAGCATATTAAAGGTAGCATCGATTAATCCGCTTCCACAAATCCCTTTTGGGATACCCCCACCTATTACTTTAATCTGGATAACATCCTCTTTTATCGTTACAGACTCTATGGCTCCTTCCACAGCAGGCATCCCACAGCTTATGTGACCTGCCTCAAACGCGGGCCCCGCAGCGGTTGAGGCAACAAAGATCTTTTCACTATTGCCTAATATGATCTCGCCATTTGTACCAATATCTATGGCTAGCTTGTAAGATTTTGTCTTATATATTTGGCTAGCCAATATAGCTGATAGCGCGTCAGATCCGACGAAACTCTCAATATTAGGTAGAAAGGCAACGGAAATATCTTTTTTAAGCTTTAAGCCTAAATCTTGGGCGGTAGTTGTAATTTGTGATTTCTCCATCGCCTTGTAAGGGGCACAAATAAGCGATGAGGCGTCTATCTTTAGCACAAGATGGTGCACCCCTGTGTTGCAAACGCAATATACTGAATCAATACATTCTTTTTTCTTTTTTGCTTTTTTAAGAAGTTTTATTATAAGTTTATTTATAGAAGAAATTCCGGCTTCACTGATCAGATCTTTATTAGCCTTCTTCTTCAATGAAAAATCTATCCTGGATATAAGATTATCCCCAAACCTCGCTTGCTCATTAAGAACAAAGTCAGTTTTGCCCGCTTTATTTTTTTTCTTATCCAGAAGAAGGCCTGAGACCGTAGTGGTTCCTATGTCTACTAATAGCGATAAATTATTCAAGATGTTTCTCCACCCTTCTTTTTATATCAGCTGAGCCTAATGCGCCGACCATTCGATCCTCTTCCTTACCATCTTTGAATATGATCATTGTAGGTATACTCATTACGCCAAATTGCGAGGCTATCCTATTGTTCTCATCTATATTGACCTTGCATACCTTTAGCTTGCCCTTTAACTCTTCGGCTATCTTCTCTAGTGTTGGTGCAAGAGCTAAGCACGGCATACACCACGAAGCCCAAAAATCCACCAACACAGCCCCTTTTGATTCTGTCACCTCGCTCGTAAACGTATTCTCATTTAATTCTATTATATTCTCGCCCATCTTTTACTCCTATGTTAGATATTGTTTAGTAACCAGTTGCCAGTTTCCTGGGAAACAAGTAACCTGTTGCCAGAAACCAGATCAGTAACATAACATCTTTTTTCTGGTATGTTCTGGCTTCTTCTATCTGGTATCTTCTGGTTACTGGTTACTGGTTACTTCAGACACTGGTTTCTGATTACTGGTGCTCCTTTTTACTATTGCCTTGGTTGGACACGCCTCCATACACTTGCCGATGTTGTTACATTTTTTGTAATCTACTACAGCAAGATTGTCCTCTAGATTTATAGCAGATACAGGACACCCCTTTACACATTTACCGCAACCTATACACCCTACCTTGCACGCCTTCATCACATCCGGCCCTTTGTCTTTTGAGTTGCACATAACGTGATACTCTTTTGCCAGAGGCGTTAATACCAAAACATCCTTAGGGCATATCTTAATGCATTTACCGCAGGAAGTGCACTTTTCTGGATCAATGAGCGGCAGATCATCATCACCCATTACTATAGCGTCAAAAGGGCATGATTCAACACAACTTCCAAGGCCTATGCACCCATAAGAACATCTCTTTGGCCCATCCATAACCAGCATAGCTATACTGCAGTCTCTTGGACCATGATAATTCATCTTATCTGCTGCACTTGTTCCTCCGCCGCATATCAATGTAGCAATCTCTTTTGCTGATTCATCTACCTTGATGCCAAGCACAGAAGCTATGGAATCTTTATGATCTGAATCCGCGACAGGACAACTTATGGTTTCAATATCGCCTTTAGTAAGGGCCTCCGCTAAACCATAGCAACCAGCCTGTCCACATGCGCCACAATTAGACCCTGGCAAAAGAGAGAAGATATGCTCTGTGCGCTCATCCTTTTTAACAGCAAATATCTTCTGCGCAAAGGTGAGCCACAGGCCGAAGATCGCGCCTAGCGAGCCTAGTATTATGATTGGTAATATTATATTCATTATATATACAAAAGTTACGGTTTTCGGTTATCGGTTATCGGTTTACGCCTAATGCTTCTCCGAACACCGTAAACCGCACACCGATAACCAACGTGTTAACTCTAGAGTTTAAATCCCGAGAATCCCAAGAATGCCATAGACATCAGCGCGGCAACAATAAACGCTATTGGTACACCCTGTAATGACTTTGGAACATCCGTGAGATCAAGTCTCTCCCTTATTCCTGACATAAGTAACATTGCAAGAGCAAAACCTATGCCGGCGCAGAAAGCCTGAAAAAGACTCATCGCAAATGATGAGACAAGAGGTTTTCCATCTTTAAAAAACATATTTACATTTAATACAGTTACACCGAGGACAGCGCAGTTTGTTGTAATAAGCGGAATATATATACCCATTGCCCTATATAATGCTGGGGAGAATTTCGCGATAGCCATCTCAACAAACTGGACAAAGACAGCTATAACAAGTATAAAAGATATGGTCCTTAAATACTCAAGATGAAATGGGACGAGTAAATAATTATAGACACACCACGTGATAAAACCTGATAAGGTCATGACAAATATCACAGCCGCGCCCATACCAAGAGCTGATTTTGTCTGCTTTGACACACCTACAAACGGGCACAACCCTAAAAAACGAGCAAGTATAAAATTGTTAACAAAGATCGCCCCAATTGCTATTGTCATAAACTCTGTTATGTTCATGTAGCTCTCGTGTTTAGGTTGTAGGATGTAGGGTGTAGGATGTAGATCACGTTGGGCTACAACCCACAACCTACATCCTATTCTCCCTTCATCCAGTTCAAGAAACCAATAAGGAGTCCGAGTGTCAATAGCGCGCCCGGAGCTAAAATCATAATTATAGCTGGCTGAAAACCCTCTATAAGGGGGTATCCTAAGATGGTTCCAGCGCCAAGCACTTCTCTAATCGCTGAAACTATGACCAATGCCAGGGTAAAGCCTGCGCCCATGCCCAATGCATCAAAGATTGACCTTAACACACCATTCTGCGATGCGAACGCCTCAGCCCTGCCTAAGATAATACAATTTACTACTATTAATGGGACAAATATTCCTAATGACTTACTTAAGCCCGGCAAATAAGCCTTAAGTAGAAGCTCTGCAATGGTAACAAATGTAGCTATAATAACAATAAAACAAGGTATCCTTATCTTTGATGGTATAAAATTTCTTACACAAGATACAATAATATTTGAGCCTAGCAGCACAAAGGTGGCGGCAATGCCCATTCCTATACCGTTAACAACGCTCGATGAAACAGCCAGCGCCGGGCATAGACCCAGCAACAGCACAAGCGTGGGGTTTTCTAATAAGATACCTTTATTAAATTCCGCAAATAATGTCTTCACTTAATACTTACTCCCTGCCTGCCGGCAGGCAGGCTTAATCCTTAATACTTATTACTTAATCCTATCTAAAAACTCACTTACTTCGACTCGAACCGCCTTAATAATCGCTTCAGTAGTAATAGTAGCGCCTGTTAAGGCCTCTACATCAGCAAGTTTAAGATTCTTTGCGTCTTTACCTTTAAACTGTCTTAAAAACCACGGACCGCTATCTCCGTGTTTAACCTGAGTACATCGTGCGCCAAGCCCTGGGGTCTCTTGCTGTTCCAACACAACCAGACCTGTAATCTTTCCTCTTTTGCTCACTCCCACAATCAGATCAATGGGCCCTGCATAGCCCTCACCTTTAGCAAAAAACACATAACCTACCAACGTGCCTTTTTTGTAGCCCTTATGATAGACCTTCTCATCTAGTTTCTCTTCCTTAAAGCTATCAGCTAAAGGCAATGCGCTATTGAGCGCCTCTTTTGTCTCTTTCGCCTTTTGCGCAGCAATCTGTGGCTCAGTAACCGCGTGAGTTACTCCTAACACTAGAGCTGCCCCAACGCAAACCAATGTGAGTACTATAATAAAACGAAACATCTCTTATCCATCCTTTACTTTCCCGAATCTTCTGGGCTTAGTGTGTCTTTCTATAATAGGGACCGCCGCATTCATTATTAAAATCGAATAACTTACACCTTCAGGATACCCTCCCCACTTCCTTATAACAAAGGTCAGAAGCCCGCACAGACAACCAAAAATAATCTTTCCCTTTTGAGTAAAGGGTGAGGTTACATAATCGGTGGCCATAAAAAAGGCCCCAAGGACAAGGCCGCCATTTAAGATGTAGAATAACCAATCTCCAGTAAAAATCCCATCACCCATAAAAGCCCAGCTTAGCAGAGCAACTGTTCCAATAAATGTCAATGGTATATGCCAGGTAATATATCGCTTGTATAATAAGAATAAAGCCCCGAGCACCAATGCCGCTATACATACCTCCCCAATGCAGCCCCCTCTGTTACCGATAAAGAGATCCAGGTATGAGGGGATAGAAAATCCAAAATCATGCTTTAAATTGCTTAAGGGCGTCGCCTGAGTAACAGAATCACTCATCCATCTTGAATTTGTAAAGGTTGCCATCTGCGACGGCCATGAAGCCATCAGAAATGCCCTGCCAGCTAACGCTGGATTGAATATATTTCTTCCCAACCCTCCAAAAGTCTGCTTTGCTATAGCTATTGAAAAAACAGCTCCCAAGCAGATTATCCAGATAGGAAGCGCTGGGGTTACGTTATACGCCAGAAGTAACCCTGTTAAAGCAGCGCTGCCGTCGGTAATAGTAACTGGTTTTTTTCGTAATTTTAGTATGAGACCTTCGGTCAATACGCATGTTAAGATCGAAGCAGCTATAAGATAGAGGGCCCTCACACCGAAAGAATATATACTCCATAGCCCTGCCGGCACAAGAGAGCAAAACACCAGCCACATAATCTTTTTTACAGATTCTCCAGAGTGAATATGCGGAGACGTGGTAACATTCATCAGATCGGACACAGCAATCTCCTCTTGGCGTGTTTTATGTATTGAACCAGGGGTATCTTAGAAGGACAGACGTAAGAACAGCAGCCGCATTCTATGCAATCAGCTGCGTTGAGCTCACCCGCAATATCAAAACGATTGTATTCTGCAGCTTTGACTATTGATGAGGGCATAAGATTTACAGGGCATGACTCAATGCACTTTCCGCATCTTATACAATATTCCGGGGAAAATATCTTTGCGCTATCCGCGCTCAAAAGAAGTATGCCTGAAGTACCTTTTATAACAGGTATATCGCTTGTGAATTGAGCTATGCCCATCATAGGTCCGCCTGATATGATCTTGCCAAGATCTTTATGTAACCCACCGCATTGCTCAATGATATGCGATAAATTGGTACCTATTCTTACTAATAAGTTTGAGGGTTCTTTTATAGCGTCACCAGTAACTGTTATAACCCTCTCATATAAAGGCTTGGCTTCATAAACTGCTTTATATATAGCAAGAGCTGTCTGCACATTACCCACCTTACATCCTACATCGAATGGAAGTCCACCAGGGGGGACTTCTCTGCCAACCACAGCCTTGATCAGCTGCTTCTCTCCGCCCTGAGGGTATTTCGTGTGCAATACTTTAATCTGAACCCTGTACCCTGTACCCTGTACCCTGCGAATCGCCTCACTTACCACTCGAATAGCGGCGGGTTTGTTGTCTTCTATGGCCACGTAGCCTTTTTCCAGCTCAAGAGTCTTCATAATAAGAAGAGCGCCTTTTAAAACCTGATCTGCCTTCTCTATCATTACCCTTTCGTCACATGTCAGGTATGGTTCGCACTCCGCGCCATTCAAGATAAAAGTGTCTATCTTCTTATGTTTAGGTGGAGTTAATTTAACATGCGTGGGAAAGGCTGCTCCGCCCATACCTACTATACCGGCATCTTTTACGATCTGGCGAATCTTATCAGGGGTTATATTATCCATATCTTGCTTGGGGCCAGATGGTAAAGATAGATACTCGTCTTTACCGTCAGACTCTATCACTATGGCTTGAGCGGATCGCGTGACAGGATGGTCGAACTTCTTTATAGCCTTAACCTTACCAGATATAGACGCATGCACAGGACAAGATATGAACTTCTCGCTATCTCCAATTACCATACCTCTTTTCACCTCATCGCCGATCTTAACTTGAGGCACACAAGGTGTTCCTATGTGCTGGACTAGGGGTATAGTAACCTGTCTAGGCGGGCTTATAGGCCTTATTGCGCAATCCTTGCTAAGATTCTTAAACCCCGGCGGGTGAACCCCACCTTTAAAGCTCATCTTGGATGTAATCTCCTCTTTAACCCATGCACACCAAAATATATAAACAGCATGCCAATAATTAGTAATATATAAAAACCACTAAATACTTCAGCCAATATTGCAGAAATTATCATAAAAACTAGAAATGCTAAGTGCATCACAGCTTCTAAAGAAGCGAATACCCTTCCTCTTAGGTCATCCGGTATAAGCTCATGAACGATAGTATTAGAAGATATCATAATTGGCGCTAATGCGCAACCAAAAACCGATGCCAATATAGCTGCAATAGAGAATCTTTGAGAGGCGCCAACAAAGACAACAAACTGCACCATAAATACACCGCCAAGAGCGAGACTTAGAAAGATCGCTTTTACTTTGTCAAAGGATCTTCCAAATTTTCCATATATAATAGATCCTAAAAAAAGCCCCCCACCAAAAAACATTATCAAAAGCCCCAAGTCTTTTGTCACGCTCTGCAAGGTGCCTTGAATAAATGTAATCATAACAACATAGGTGGCTCCAACACCGCTCCATAAGAAAAATAACAACTCTATAAGAAAATGCATCTTTCTTTGAGACACGAGATACTTAATGCCTTCTTTAATCTCAATGAGAACCGATGTATCAACAGCCTCTTTTATCTGCTTACTGATCACAGATATCTTCTTTTTAAACGCTGGCGGCTTAATACGAACCTTTATAAAAATAACGAGCAGAGCGGATAAGAAAAATGTGACCCCATCTATTAAAAGCCCGCCTTTAACACCGATCATAGGCAGAGCTATCACAATACCTCCCAAACCATATCCCAAAGAAGCGGCAATCATGCCTGTTGTATGCATAAGACTATTTGCTTGAAGCAACCCATCTTCTGGGACCAGGTCCGGTATAATAGACATCTTGGCTGGAATAAAAAAACGCGTAACAGAAAATATAATAAACACTATTATGTAGATCGGGAACACAGGCTTAAGTGACGGCACAAGCATCCAATAGGCAGCGATCGACAATACAAGAGATCCTCTGATGAGGTCAGAGATAACCATAGTGTATTTTCTCGACCAGCGATCAGAGAATACCCCTGCCATGGGGCCTACAATAAATACCGGGATTATCACAAAGATAAATAGCTTGGCAAGCTCGTAGGTTGAACCTGGGGCCCTCTTATTAATCAGGCCCACCAACGCCATCTGCGTAAACTTATCGCCAAACTGCGACACTATCTGACTGCACCACAATAATGAGAAGTTTCTCTCTCTTAGTATATCTCGGAGTCTGGGCATGTTGTAGTTTTTGGGGACAGTCCCCTTGCTAGTTCTAGGCGTTAACTATCTGGGGACAGTCCCCTTTGTTGGATTGGAGCCCACGGAGGGAATCGAACCCACGACCTGCGCATTACGAATGCGCTGCTCTTCCAACTGAGCTACGTGGGCGTGTTATTAAATCATGGGTTAGTGTTAAACGTAGTATATATTAAGCTTGGGGAAAAATCAAACAAAAAAAGAGGGATTTAAGCGCAAGCATCGATCTGATTAGATATCCTATCAGACATAAGAAGGCTAAGCCAAGACAATTCGCCTCTTGGTACAGCCACTGGTGCTACAACCGGCTTCCGAGCTTCTTCTGAAGGAACACCACGAAGATTGAAATCCATTCTTTCAAACATTGCTCGATATACTCTCCTACCGGTAGCTCGATCAGTAACTACAGGCATATGGCCATTCATAGTAACATCGACTTGATCTGGTTTCATCAAAACTATATATTTGCCATCTCTTCTTCCAATAATCAGATCTTGAGAAAGCGGATCAGAACAAAATCCACCTACCTGCAGCACCGGAAGCCTTCCATAGATATTGATATCAGGATCTCGCATGCGATACCACCGATCCTCTACGGGCTGCCAAATCTCAACAGTCTCTGGGTCGAACAGATCATCAGCTATCTCAAGCATCTGGAGCCCATCCACAAGATCAAATACAAGAGGCATTCTGCTTCCAGGGTAGAGTTCTTTAGCCACAGATAACAGCCAGTTAAAGAACGTAAGCACCACACCATCATCAACAATATTATGCTCAGAATCTACAGAACCTAGAAAGCCTATCGGGTTTATAACCTCCAGGCGATCCCGGTGTAATTTAAAATAAAAGTCATGTAAAATACCCATGTTAGGGTTTTTTACAATATAGCAATAGCTGTTTTCTGAAGAAGTAGACTCACTCTGAGCAACGACAACTACTTGGCTAGGCTTCTTTAAATTTTGAATAAGAAGTCTGGGAATATCAGGAAATTTAGGTATCCCCGGATCTGGTATAATAGGCGCGCTATCTGGATCAGCTCCTGCAGGATATCTCTGATAATAGCCATCTGCTACTCTGGCAGCTCTATCAAGCAGCTCAACCCCTATTGTTGTAGCAGCCACCCTAAAATCTAACTCTGGCCCAGTAACATTGCCAAGGTCTTGCGCCATATCAAATGCCCTGCGTACAATCCCTATACTTCTATCACTAATACCTATGCCATAATCTTGGCGATATAGCAGGGTGCCATCCTTGGCCCTCATCTCCAATACCGACGGGGTCTTTCTGGTTCCTACCCTGATCTCAAGATCAGCATTACTTCCCTTTAATACAATGTAAAAGGCCATCTCATGGGTATATTTTCCAGCGCCAAGATCTACGCCTACTCCATTGATATCACCGATTACTCGCGCGTAGGTTTCAGTTGTGCCTGGAGCGCCCTCGCATCTGGAGAAATACGTCTTATCAGGATGAATCTGCATATTCGATAAACTGGGCCTGGAGGCCTCTGCACCTTTGTCAGCTCCCCTGACAGACCGAAAAACCTCAAGCATCATCTCAACCAATGCCACCAAATGAGGCATCATATCCATTCCTAAGCCGCCACCACTCTTCTTAGGGTCCATAAGCCACTCCCTGCCTGGTTCCACAACTCCGTCTTCTATCATTCGAGCATGGACACCCTCTAGTCTGCCAAATTGTCCATTGCATAGAAGTCGTAAGCCTTCTATGGCTGAGATGCCCTCAAAGAATGAATCGATAGCAAATATAGTATCTCTACTCTGCTCATGCAATCCCCTGATTGCCGCAACTTCATCGGGCATGGTTATAGGTTTTTCAACAGAGACCCGCATCCTGTGGCCCTTCTCATTCTGACCAAGGACCCATCTTACGATATCTAGATGCGTATCAGGCCTTGTTAATATAATTACTCCAGCTGGTTGGGATCGGACCAGATCTTTTAAAAGCTCACCAGCCTCTTCATCTAAGGGTGACGCAGGAGGTACTTGAATATAGTCCTCATACGGCAAGCCTTCTTCTTCTATTGTCTGGTTGGCTGCTTCTGGATCCGCAAGATCGATACAGACAAGCCTTATATTATATCTCTTAGCCAGCGCATCGACAGAGTCTTTATAAAAACGTCTCATAACAGCGCTTAAGCCGCCATATATAACCACTGTGCGCTCAGGAAACTCGCCTTCCTCTGGTAAAGGCAAGGCGCTTATATCAGCTATAGATGATATTGTAAACATGGTCGGCTCTACAGGAGCTATGGCTTGTAAAATAGGCATGGCATATACACGGAGTTCTCTATCCTGCATCGCGTTATTCAGCAAGGCTACCGCGTCGTGATCCAGCTTATGCATGATCTTCAATATATTACCACGTAATATCTCATTATCATCCTTTAGGCCTTCCAACAAGTATGGAAAAGCTACTGGCCCAATTTTTACTATAGCATCTTCAATATATTCAGTGGACAAAAAATCAACACCTAAAGCGCTCATGAGAAGGGGCATTGCTAATATGCCCTTGCTTGTTACTTCTTTCATAGCTGCCTTGACCTTGCCACCTGCCTCTACTCCAAGTAGCGGATGCAGATACCTCTGCACTTCTAATTCTTTCTCATCTGTAAAAATAGGGAATGTCGAATTAGCCTCATCAAATTTCTTGCCTATCTGCGATGCGACCCATCGCTTCAGGGAATCAAAAAGCCAGGGAAACTTTTTTTGTAATGTAAAGTTTATCCCAATATGATTACACCCCTTCAGTCTCCATGCTTTATCAAAATGTAGCTCCATATTGCCTACGTATTGCTGAGCCTTAGTTGCAAGTTTGGCTTTATCTTCCAAATAGGGCATCGGTGTAACCAAAAAGTCAAAGATAACCTTTCTTCTGCCATCTTTATTAAGACCTCCCACACTCTGCGCAACCAGAGTAACAGCGTGATGAAGATCCTTCTCGCGATCTTCATCTAGCCAAGGAGCGAGCAAGTATATAACATCTATAACTTCTTCTGCTGTTCCCCCCTCATCATATTGCACATAAAAATCTGGCTCTTTAAAAAAGTGGAGCCTATTTTTTTCCTGAGCTTTATACACAGCTCTCTTCCAACACGCTCCAGGCAGCTCATCAACAACCGCAGAAGCACCGCCTGCTGAGCTGGTCTTTGCATCTGAAAATCCGGGGTTTGAAATTCTGGCAGAAATAGGCCTAAGAGTGCATCTCTGCGCTGAAGCTGCGGTCCACACGCACCCCTGCATAGCGCTATTAATAGCGAATACTAGTGTAAATATGATTAGTAATGGTTTTTTGTTCACAAACTGCTCCAAAAAAGAGTAAACCCCTGGTTATCCGCCTCCGCAGTAACAGAGATTTACAACTTACCTGCTACGGCGGACTTCGTCTTCGCCAGGGGTTTATATTATATTTCTAGTTTTGTAATAAGTATTATATTATTACATGCTTAGAACGTCAAGATAAAAAGCCGAGATCGCTGAAATATTAGGTTTTAAGGTAGGATTGCCGCGGAATTAGCTGATGGTTTTTGATTCTTTGTTTCTTTTTATCTTTTTGCTCATTTCAAGGTTCTGTCTCATGGGTTATCTTAAGTAAATCCCGCCTTTGAAAAGGCAGGATCCGGGTTTTGTATAAGTAAGGTTGTTATTCTTTTTACATTTACCACTGAAAAAGTCATAAGAACTTGTATCGCCACTCTCCACCTATGCCTGTATCTGGCTCTGGCTAGGCCATGTCACTTCTTTACCTCCCCAAATTTACGTTCTATATACTTTCGTTTAATAAAGGCCTCTTTCTTGTATGGGATATTATCCATGAGCTTTAATTTATAGGAGTCGCTTACGAATATCCTTATTCTGTCCTGGTTTGGCTTAGCGCAGTTATAGAGGTTGCGGCAGTATCTGTATTGGGTGGTTGAGAAGATATAGAGGGTTCCGTCTTCTTGTTTTGTCGCGGATATAGGTGAGCGCCCTTCGGGGCATAAAAGGGTGTCTTTATCTTTGTCATAGGTGAAATTATCAAGCTTTATCTTTACATTGCCTGTCTTTGTACGAGAAGGTATAAAGGCCTTCATTTTGTGTTTATGTATATTGAGCCTGTTCTTGGATGAATCATATAGGCTGTCTGCCACCAGGGCCTTGTGGATTATTCCTTTTGATTTATCATCTGCTATTATATCGTCGACTTCCCCGTGCCTGGCTTCATTGCGGTTACCAGCTATGGTCCTTGCTGAGGTAACTATGCCTGATTCATCATCTAAGCTCGCGTGGGCCTTATAGCCTGAGAACTTCTTCTTCTCTGATTTATAGCCGAATCTGGAGTCTTTGTCTGTAAAGGATACGATCTCATCAGGTTCTCTATGGTTTGGATCAAGAACCTTCCTCTGCTGCTTAGAACAAGCTGTCTCTAGGAGCTCTATGAATTCATCTGCCTCTGGATTAAATTTACCTTTGGTTTGCGCTATAAAGCTCTTGGTTATATCCAGCTCCCGCGTTATCTGTTCTTTGGCTGGAGGGGCTGATAATCTGTCTTCATTCACGTAGGTCTTCCTAAGATTTTCTGAGTCTTTTAAATGGGTCTTTGATATCTTCTTTGTGGCTATTGACCTTCCGTGTCTTAGAAGGTTCACGACACCGCTTAAGGCTGCGTCTGAGGTTATGTGGGTAGCGTCTAAGATCTTGAGATTTCCCTTTATAAGGTTATTTTGCTTTGCTTGTTCTATTATTTTGTCAAAGAGTCTTTTAAAGCCTTCTTCTCCAAGCCTGGCTCTGAATTTTACTAATGTGGTATCATCTGGGGTGGGTTGTGATATACCTAAGCCAACGAAGTATCTAAAGAGAATATTAGACCTTACTTGCTCTATTGCCTCATAATCACTTAAGTTATAATAAAACTCCAAGAAGAGTATCTTAAAGATTATCCCTGCTTCAAAGGGAGGCCTTCCTCTAGCATCATCTGAGTAATAGCTTCTTACCTCCTGATCTATGAAGGAAAAGTCTATTTTTTCCCTTATATCAAGAAGTATGTGTTTTTTAGGAAGCAGCCTTTCATATACATAACTGTCAAAAAAGTCTTTTTGAATGGATTGTTTTCGCAGCATATCAGTATCTCCTTTTGGTTTGGTTCTGATGCTATTTTACCAAAAAAAGATACGATTTACAAGGGTTTTATCGACGGAGAAGGGATATTTTATCGACGGGAGAAGTATAAAAATCGTGAGCACAGAATTGAGTGGAAGGAAGGTAATATTTCAGCGATCTCAAGCCAAAGTATCGCCAATCAATGCTTTAGCTGTGCGCTAAACCCTTGATTCATATTATGCTCTTTGTAAACTCTATCTTCTTGTTTTTGCTATAAAGTATAAGCACACTTAGAATTAAGCTATTTTCCCAACCTCTATCTCTTGCCTTAAGGCTTGTCGTCTCTGTATAGTAAAAAATTCGCTGCTTTCACATAAATGAATATAACCAGGTGTCTTATAAACATGTAACTTAGTCTGACCTCGCCTGTTCTAAGATAACTATAAAATTTGTGAACATTACGTATAATTTTGAAAATAACATTTTTTGGTAATTTTATAGTTTGCCTTATCAATGGGATCAAAAATTTAAAATTTACCGCTATCGCAAAAAAATCGTGTAAATTTTCTACCTGCTTTTCATCCTTTAACTTAAAGGGGGTTGAGTTGTGGAAATTGGCTTCGATACGATGTTCACTTTTTAACAGATTATTTTTGAGCGAAAAATTATATAACTCCGTGTCTGGATAAGGTTGTAGCATTGAGACCCACGCGTAGTCTGGCCTGCATTTAACATTCAATTGCACTGTTTCAAATGCATTCTCTATGGTCTCGCCTGGCAGTCCAATCATATTGAATGTGGAAAGCTTAAGCCCATATTCTTTAATCCATTTAGATGCTTGATAAATTTGTTGATCAGTTATATCTCTGTTAAGTACCAGTTGTCTTAAGTGAGGATTTCCAGATTCTATACCAAGCCAGACGTACACACAATTGCTTTCTTTTAGCTTCTTAACGGTCTTCTCTGTGGTAAGATTAGCCCGTAAATGACAACAATATGGCAGGTTGATCTGCTTCTTATACTTTTCTGCGAATTCAGCCAGCCAGGTCATATCAATGGAAAAAACATCGTCAACAAAATAGATTTCCTTAATATCATACTTTGCGACATAGCTTTTTACCTCAGAGAGCACATTATCAACGCTCCGTTTCCTTATATACCTTCCTTTGCCAGAATAGTATTTTTTTAATTTATGATTAAAACAATAAGAACAGTCAAACGGGCAGCCCCTACCTGTAATTACATTAATTTTCCCGTACGCTCTGTAATTAAAATACTTATCAATAAGTTCTCTATCTGGAAAGGGGATGCTATCTAGATTTTCTATTAATGGGGCCAACTCATTTTTTATAATCTGACCTTTTTCCTTAAACCAAAAATTAGGTATAGCAGAAATGTTTTTGCCTTCCTCAATCCTGCTTATCAATTCTTTAAAAGACTGCTCAGATTCCCCTCTGCATATACTGTCAACGCATATATTTTCAATAAACTCCGGATAAAAAGTTGGGTGGGCTCCACCAAAGATGGAGAAAAATGACATCCTACTCTTTAATAAAGAATTTATACGCAAATAGGCTTTTTCAGAGCCCGTGGTAACGGAATAACAAACAATGTCTGGATTAGATATAACAGCTTTCTCAATAAAATTTCTTTCTAAATCCCATACTAATAACGAGCATTCATGGCCTTCTTGTTTTGCAATTGCAATTATATGCAACAACCCCAAGGGCCCGACAACATCAATTGATGGCATTTTATATACAAATAATATTCTCAACTTTTACCCTTATGATTCTTATAAAAAAACCGTCTATTACATACTATACGCACAGAATATTGATAAATGCAAACTTTTATCTCGCTTATGAAATATATTAAGGCACTACTATATGATTGTCAAGAAATTAAGAGATCTGCTTAAGTTTTTGTAATTTTTTAGACTACTTTTGAAAAAAAGAAGCCACCCTACTGCTTGAAGCAGAGTGGCCTACCATATAATCTAGCTATTGTCCTAAAACCCCTTTTTGCGATTCTGGACTAACACACCTCTACGAACTCAGGGCTATGGTGAACAAGCAAAAAGCCACTTATATAAAAATATTAGCGGCTTTTTGCGCGTCGAAGAATGGTGCCGAAGACCATAATCTCGACCCTTTGGGCCTCTTTAAGGAAAACCCCTGATGGTTTTTCCTTAATTTTCCTATTCCTTCCGCAGGGATGCGTACTACGCCGATAGGGGGAAAACACATCTTCCCCCTAAAGCCCCTTTTTGCGATTCTGAACTAGTGGTGCCGAAGACCAGAATATGACTGGCCTTTTTGTAAACCCTTATTATTTAAAGAAGTTAAATTGCACATTGTCTATCCTGTGCCTTTAAGGTGACAATATTTTCTTCGCGGTCTTAAGAAATTCTTCAGCATATTTCATAATTACTTCCGCAGCCTCTTTAGAAAACTTACCATGATAATCAGCATCTTCACGCAATACCATAGCATCGTGAAACTCTTCTATAAGCACTTCAGGCAAAATACCCTTTTCAACAAATAGGCTGTTCATTGCAACCACTAAATAATAATGGCTTTTCTCTCGATAACCTTTTGCATATATAAGAGCCCTGGCAGAATGAAACATCGAATAATAACCAGTAATAGTTGTGTACTTATATTTCTTATTATTAAAACGGTCTATTGCCTCTTTTAAGTCGTCTTGCGCTTGTTTCAACTCCTCCTTAACAAGACGCTTGCCTTGCGAGAATGGCAATATTCTCTTTTTATCTATGGCTTTTTGAAATTCAATGTTCATTTTTTCTCATAAACAGTTATTCCGCTTGCGATCTCTTTATAGAATACGGACTTATCTCGCTTTAGTTTAGCAACATCCTGTGGTGTATTTATGTGATATTGTATCTTCTCTTTTAGGGGGCTTTTAAATATAACTTTCTTCACTTTATCGGACTCCGATGTCAGTATGAACAGATCTAAATCACTCTCCTTGTGGTTTTTCCCCTTCGCGGAACTACCAAAAAGAATCATCTTTATACAACAATCCTCTAGCTTGTTAATTAATGAACTAATCTTAATCATGTTCTGCGCTATCTTTAATTGTTGTATAAGATTACTAGAAAGATCTGCATAATAAAAACACATCCTACCTTTCTTCTCTCTAGAGATCAAATTAGTTTTGACTAAATCTCTCAAGGCAAAATTAGTGGACGCCTTGCTGACCTTAGAAAGACGTGAGATTTCACGATCATAGTATTTCTCATCTGGATGAGACAAAAGAAAATACAGTACCTTTTGCAGGCTCGTGCTATATATCAGTTTATCCAGCATCACTATTCCTTTCTTACTAATATTTTGGACACAAGTCTATTATATTACTATCTTACATAAAGTCAATCTTTAAATAAAAAAGAGGGAGTTTAATAATCCCCCTTTTTTGCGATTCTGGACTAGTTAGGCTTCGCATAAAATAAAAAATCCGGCGAAGCTAAGCACGATAAGAGCTTAACGAAGCCGGAGGGCTTGCCATGTATCCGAGCTATTGCCCTAAACCATTCATCGCTTCGCTCTTCAGGTTCAGGCCTGCCCTGTACCCAAACTGCGAAGCAGTGAGTGGTACAGGGGCATGTACCACCTATGTGCAATAGTGAGTGGTACATGGTGCCGAGGACCAGAATCGAACTGGTGACGCAGGGCTTTTCAGGCCCTCGCTCTACCGACTGAGCTACCTCGGCACTTAGATTTCAATATAACCTTGTGCCTCACCTTCGCCATTACTACTGTTCGCTACTCGCTGGCTTCGGTGGGTTAATCCGCCAAAGCCCTATAGTAGCTTAACCGTGGTGAGGGCGACGGCGGAACCTCGGCACTTAAGAAGTTATTAAAATAGCACGCTATCTAAAAAAAATCAAGGTATTTTTAGAACACGCCTAATTACATGAGCCGTCTTTACAATCTTCTCTTAGGGTAGGCACTATTGAAAAGAGGCTCTTCTTTGCCGCTTTCTCGTCGTGCTTTGCGATACAAGCACACAGCTCCTCAACTTTTCGGTCAAGGTCTTTTACCATAAGTTTCTCTTCAACCTTCAAAATCTTATCAAATATAGTCTTCTTCTTTATCTCACCAGCCGATAGAAGCTTTTCTTTAATCTTCTCGCCTTTTCGCTTCCCCGTATACACTATATCCGAATCCTTAAGATGCTTGCCATAGTAAAGCGCCATGTCATATGCAAGGTCTTTAATCTTTACGGGGCTACCCATATCAAGCACAAAGATCTCTCCTCCAGAACCAGCAGATATAGACTGGATTATAAGTTTAGTGGCCTCATTAAGACTCATAAAGTACCTTTCCATCCTGGCATCAGTAAGACATATCTGCTTACCCTGTTGCAAATGTTCAATAAATGATTCTATTACATTGCCTGATGAGCCTATTACATTTCCGAAGCGAACAGCAATAAATTTAGTCACTTCGCCAGGCTCCTCACTAGAAGCTTTGACCATCAACTCGCCAACCCTCTTTGTAGCACCCATTATAGAAATAGGCTCAACAGCCTTATCTGTGGAGATATAGATGAATTTCTTCACTGAAAATTTTCGAGCGTGAGCAATCAGATTAAGGGTCCCGCAAACATTAGTAGATATCGCCTCTATAACATTTTCCTCTGATAAGGGGACATGTTTTAGCGCTGCGGCGTGTATAACATAATCTGGTTTGTAACTACTAAAAATGTTATCGAGTGATGCATTATTTCGTATGTCCAATATCCTGCATACTATATCTACTCCGCCCAAACGGTATTTTTTACAGGTTTCCGACAACTCGCATGATATCTTAAAAAGGTTGTTTTCGGATATGTCAACAATTATAAGTTGTGATGGTCTTAGCCTGAGGAGTTCTCTGCATATACTCGATCCTATCGAGCCTCCTCCCCCGGTTACCAGGACACTCCTTTTTTCAAATTCATCTTTGATCTTATCGATCTCAAATCTGACCGGCTTTCTATCAAGATAGTCTTCAAATTTTATCTCTCGCAAGTCATTTAGGGAAAACTTGCCGTGAACTATATCAAACATCGTAGGTGTAATTCTTACCGTTGCACCTGTCTGCTGAGCGGTCTTGATAATCTTTCTCATCTCATTTGTCGACGCTAAATCTACAGCTATAAATATATACTGAACATTGTTATCTTTTACCAGCCGAGGCACATCCTTAAGCATCCCTATAACCGGTGTTGCGTTAATCGTACTACCAAGATTGTTTTTATTAAATGTAATAAACCCGGATATTCTAAATTGGCTGCCCTGATCCTTTAGTATGGAATGCTGCACAGAAGCGGCAATGTCGCGATCACCAACTATCAGGACGTTCTGGTGTTCCTTCTTGAATCCCTTAAAATATTCATACAAGACCCTGTGTAAAACGCGCGCTCCACTTATACCAAAAAATAAGAGGAAAGAATTTATAATATATATAGACCTCGGGACCCTGGTAACATACTCATGGACAACAACAAATCCTATAATGAGTGTAAGTCCATTCCCAGCCAGAATAAAAGCCAAAACCTTCTCCAAGTCCCGTATGCTAACGTACCGCCATATACCTTTGGCTAGACCAAATGAAAAATCACATACTACAAAACCAAAAACAAAGATCAGCGTGGTTATCTTGAATACATGCATCATTTCAGGAGGAATCGCCCCTTCAAATCTTATAAAATATGAAAGCCAGTAACAGCATATTATCAGAATGAAATCGATCAGATACTTAACAAATAATAGCCGCTCTTTTATGGGGGCTAGTATATTGCTGACTATCCTAGATTTTTTATCTTTAACTACAGTGGGCAATTACGCCTCCTTATCTCTGATATTTCCTTAGCAGGCTTTTCATAACACGCGCTATATGATTTAAAGAACTTTGGCCAAGAGTAGGGTATATGGGTAACGTTATAATGCGCTGATACGCATATTCTGTTTTAGGTAATTGCGCGATCGCCGCTTTTGTAAAAAAGTTTTTGAACGCGCTATGCTTATAAATTGGTATAAAATGAACGGACGGTATAATAGATTTCATTTTAAGCTTTTCAATAAACGCGTCTCTACCGATACTAATGTTATCGATATCTAGCATAGCGGGGTATAAATGATGGGCATGAACCATCTTTGGCCCTATCTTTTGGGTAGACACTAGCTCTTCTTGTTTAAAGATACTGTCATAGAAAGCTGCTATACGTTTTCTTTTCACTATAAACGAACGGATCTTCTTAAGTTGTTGAATACCCAAAGAGGCGTGAATATCACTCATATTGTGCTTGTAACCCGCATATGTCACATTATACTTCCAGGATGCCTTGCTCTCCCTGTGCCAGCTTTCTTTATCGATCCCATGGTAATAGGCCTTATTAATAAAATCGATTATCTTTTTGTTGTTTGTCGTAATAGCTCCGCCCTCTCCGGTGGTAATGTTTTTTGCTGCGTGAAAACTAAAACACGTAATATCAGATATATTCCCTACCATCTTGCGATCATACGAGGCCCCAATCGCGTGCGCGGCATCAGCAATAATCGCCAATTTATTGCGTCTTGCTATTTTAATTATGCTATCCATCTCGCAGGGTTGGCCTCCATAGTGCATCACCATAATAGCCTTTGTCTTCTTCGTAATGCGCTTATTAATCTCAATGGGATTAATATTTAGAGTGTTTATGTCAATATCCGCAAATATAGGGCGCGCGCCCGAATGAATTATGGCATTTATCGTAGCGCAAAAAGTAAGCGGCGTAGTTATTACCTCATCGCCCTTTTTAATACCCGCTCCCTTGACAGCTAGCTCTAGGGCTGATGTGCACGAATCTAGCACCCTCACAAATCGACATTCTAAATAACGCGAAAGCTCCCTTTGAAATATGGCAACTTTCTGTCCAGAGGTTAGCCACCCGGATTTAAGTGTAGCTAAAACCTCTCGCCCTTCTTTAGCTCCAATGGTTGGCCGTGAAAAAGGTATTATTTCCATTTTTTTATTATACCCGAATAAAAAAAGTTTAACAACATCAATTTATTCGATTCCAAAATCTTCTCCATTCCCATAGTCCCCAGAGATACCCGATCCCATAAGATACATGGAGTGTAATAAAAATAAGCGGCAGCATAAAATAAAAGCGGCGCACTCTACTAGCAATCCAGATACTAGCTAACAAACTCATCCCTAAATACACACCAGCGTAACTCATTATCCAGATTGGGGTACCAGCGCAAAAGCTAAGACCAGTGACAGCAATAATTCCTATAATAAAAAGTGGGGGCATGAGCTGTCTCATTGATGGCAACATCTTTCTTTTTTGCAAAAACCTTATTTTATAAAAACCATAGTATAAATACTGGTGCCACAGCCCTTTAAGTGTCGCTCGGCTAAAATAAGTGGATTTCACTTCCGAATCTAGCCATATCTTACCACCTGCCTGAACAAGTCTGGCGTTAAACTCGTCATCCTGGTTCCTGATGAGCTCTTCATCAAAAAGTCCTATCTTTGCAAACACCTCTTTTCTGTAGGCCCCGAAGCAGACAGTATCTACATAACCTGACCAATTTTTTCTTCTGCGAGCTATAACATCGCCCACCCCAAAAAACGTACTTTGAGCTAAAGAGATAGACTTGGCGGTTCGTGTACGACCAATCGTGGTAATTTCACCACCCACGCAATCCGCCCTTGTTCTATTTAAAATCTCGATGCACTTACTGATATAGTTGCTCGCAATCTCACAGTGTCCGTCAACCCTAACAATAACGTCACCGCGAGCTTTGGCTAAACCTATATTGAACGCTGAGGAGACTATATGTGATGGGTTATCCAATAAATATATTGCCGCAAACTTCTCCTTGATATCAGGTTGCTCAATAATTCTATTAATGATACTTCTTGTTTCATCAGTTGACAAGCCATCCATGATAAGAATCTCAATCTTGTCGCTTGGGTAATCTTGCCTCAGCACAGCGCCTAAAGATGCTTCAATATACTGGGCCTCATTTCTTATGGGCATGAGCACAGAAACAAAAGGCGTCTTATATTCAGTATATTCGATATCCATATATTCTTGAAAGAAAACCTCTAACTCCATATATTGTCATTAGAAAACTCGCGATATTGTCGCTGTCACTGCCACCAATCCTCTTGAGCGCGTATCTATCTGAATCCGCATTATTAGTGCCACTTATAGTTGTCAATGCGCATAAATAGCCAAATTCCTTAAGCGTGTTTTTTGTCTTTTCACTGAAATCCCATTGCGCTCCATTCGGATAACAGAAACAAGTTGTCTTTATGCCTGTCCGCTTCTCAATTATATCAGAGGACGTTGTTATTTCCTCTTTTAACTGGGCAGTGCCACATCTTGAAAGTATCGCGTGCGTATGTCCGTGATTATCAATCGATATATTAGGATCCCCAAGCATTGTGGCAATTTGGCTCCATGCCAAAGGGCGATACGCCGTTGGGATTTCATTAGCGCTCAGCAAGGAATGACCCAGGACTCCTTCTATTCTTTCAACAGAATCGTCTCGCAACCTCTGCGGAAGTTTCTTTATGATACTTTTTATTTGCTTTGCGCATCTGATTTTTCCCTCTGTATCAGTAAAACGAATGCTGAGCGTGGTGCCTTCAATATTCATCGTCTTATTACAGGCATCGGAAGAGTCTATAGCATATTCTATTCTGTCGGTCCATAGAAACTGCTTTCTTTCAATAAAGTCGGTTGATAAAAAAATCGTCACAGGTATATTGTATTTTTTAATTAACGGGTACGCTGTGGTATAAACTGATTCATATCCGTCGTCTATTGTGATAACAACGCTCTTCTGGGGCAATCTGATACCTTTTTCATAGTATTCGATGAGCTTACTTAGTTCAATAATGTTATGATACCGTTTTAAATAAACTATTTGATCTTCGAAGTTTTCTAGAAAAACATGCTTATCACTATAGTCTTCAACGCCGCTGCGGTTTTCTGGGGTTGAAAAACCATGGTACATTAATATGGCAATATCATTACGACACATATAACGCATGAGTCGGTGAATCTGTAAACAGTATAACAACTTAAAGATAAAAGTCTTCATTGCTTTTCTAATTCAGAAATAACAATCTGGGACTTACCGGATGGTGAAGATCTAACCTCAGAAACTTTCGAGAAGCGTATATCGATCTTTTCATTAAGCTTCTCCCAAATCTGCTGTTTTATATTGCCAAGCACTGATTCGGTAAAATCAGGCCCGGGAATCAGGCAAATCTCCACATCATCTAAAGTATGTTGGATCACTTGAAACTGTTCTACCTCTTTTATGTGTTCGAATATCCCTGTAAAGAAATGCACAATTAGAGATTTGCCACTTCTGGTTTTTATTATATCAGTGTCCCTGCCGATAATACATTTTAGTATCGGCAGGTGTCGACCGCAGGCACATTTCTTATCCGGGTGTGCGCGTATTGCCAAATCCCCAATTCTATATCTAACCAAGGGCATAAGAAAGTTATCCAGGCACGTCACAACAACTTCTCCCATTTCCCCTGGGTCAACTTCATTTCCATCCGCATCTAGGAGCTCTATAAAAACATGGGGGGTCATAATATGGTAACTATGATACTCGCATTCGCCGGCTATCATAGCACCTTCACATGCGCCATAGTTATCAAATACTTGGGTGTGGAATTGCTCCTCAACAAGTTTTCGATAATGCGCAAACATTTTGTCTCCCCAAGAAATAACTGACCTGAACTTAATATCGTTAAATTTGTTTTCTCTCGCAAAGTGGGCATATGCAAAAAGTGAAGACGGATAACCTGCAAAAAAATAATCTTGTCTGCCTCTAATTGGAATCAGGTTATTTTTAATGTCCTGGGAATTTATCCGGAACGCGTTTATGTATTTTGTCCTCAATAAAATATCTTTTACGCTCTTTACTAACCCCCTGTTTGGGGTTATCCCGGTTAACATAATCCTATCTCCGAATCGATATCCTGCCCATTCCCACCATAGCAGCTGGGTAGCTAGGATTTTGGAATAAGCGTTTCTATCAATATAGAAATCCCCTCTTACGCCAGAAGAGCCGCTGGTGTGTTCTATTTTATATATATCTTTCTGTTTGTCTATAATCCTTTTTGGCAAATTCTGCCTAATAATATCTTTATCTAGAAGTGGGAATTTCTTCACCTCATTCTGTGGAATGTTATCTGAGCAAAATCCTGCCTTTTGTGAAACCTCCTTATAGTAAGGGACTTTCTCTGCAGCATGCGCAAGAATCTTCCTCAACTTATCCTGCACTAAGCTATTCAATGAATCCCTGTCAAGCCATTGAACCTTGCGCCATGCTTTCAATTCATCTTGTACAGACAAGCCTAGCACTCTATCACTGAATGGCATAATGAAATTATTTACGAAGGTTTGATAAGCCATGATTGTTGCTCCGTGCCGTTTTCGTTAATTCAACAAATGCGTAAAATAGATACAGAAAGAATGATTTAGTAAATATGTTTTTTTTAAAAATCACGAGCTTATAATTGAACTTTGCTCTATTAGCCCATCCGAACTTGTACTCCTCGCCGCCGCGAAGAAAGTCAAACTCTTTAAAACCATTATTAAACGCATACTCTACGAGATGTCTTAATAATATTATGCCTGGTGAATATTTTGCAAGATCACAATCGAATGTTGGAATCGAGTAAAAAAACTTATTAGTGTATATGAACCCATAATGAAAAGCTATAGGCTTAGCATTAAGCTTAAGAACTGAAAGGATAAACCACTTATTCTTAGAAAAGTTGTCTGCGACCTTAATGTTAAAGTTTCTTCTTGCATCTTCGCCAAATTTACATTTTTTTTGTTTTGTTCGCCATCGTTTATTATGCATTAAGAAAAAATCATCTAACAGCTTATTATTTTCACTAATATCAGTATAATGCTCTACTTCCATCTTAGCATCTGATGAGAGCGCTCTTATATATTGCTTAATATGGGTTCTTATCTTCTTGCTTACGCATGTCTTGAAATAGGTCTCGAATGTATCCTCTATATTGATCATCGGGGAAACCTCTACCTTTGTCACATTATAAAAACAAGGATACGCGCTAAGAATATGCTTTGAGTGATTAAGGAGCGGCGAGTCTTCCCTTATTTCTGAGAACTCTATAATATCCCATTGGTCTTTTTTTGCTAGAATGTGTTTAAGCACAATATCTAATACTCCTGAATAATTCTCGGCGACAATCATATCAGAGTAATCCGATCTTGGGGTAGCTAAAAACTCTACTTTTCTAACGGGTATACCGCAATATCTAGTCCTCGATATCATCATGGGGGCTATTGCAATTATATCCTTCCCACTCTTGACAACAAGGAGCAACAGCTCATGATCTACATTATAAGACTCCCACCAACTCCTAAGCCAACCATAAGTTAAATATGGCACATTGATAACACTTTGGCTTAAAATAGCATTCCACTCGGATTCGCTTATCTCTAAAGCGTCAAAATCCTTTATCTCAGTTATTCTTAGCACGCGGCCTTCTCTCTACTTTGCAAGAAACTGGGCCTAAAACAGTAAGAGCCATGTTCGTATATCTGGTTTAGATTCATTAAGCCCTCTGAGGCCTGCTTAGTACATCAAGATACAATCTATGGAGATCATCTATCATCCGATCTAAGGAAAACATATTCTTAATACGTCCTCTGCCTTTTTTACCCATATCTCGTCTGAGGTCTTCATTTTTCAGAAGCTTCATAGTTGATTTAACCAAATTTTCGGTGTCACCTGACTCAACAAGTAACCCGGTCTCACCATCTACTACAAGCTCAGGAACACCTCCAACCTTAGTTGCTATAACAGGCTTAGCAACCGCCATAGCCTCCATAACAGCATTTGGAAGAGACTCCGATCTTGACGTTAAGACAAATATGTCTGACCCATTTAAGATATTGGGTATATCAAACCGCTCCCCCAGCGGTATGATGCGCTTAGAGTTCGATATGTTGACATATTGCGTTGTGCCCTCTTTTCCTAAGCCTCGACCCACTAATAAGAAATATGTATTGCTAGCGACAGCGCTAACATGATCTGCTAGTTCAAAAAACGCGGATATGTTCTTTGCTTGTGAATCCTTAGATATGATAGTAATTACCTTATCGTGCCCACCTATTCCAAGCTCGGTTCTAATTGTTGTTTCAGATGGTGAAAATGTATCAATGTTAATTCCGTTATATACCATAACAATTTTATCGTCAGCTACAGAGAACTTCTTTCGCGCAAATTCAGCTGCAGCCTTAGAGTTTGCCGTTACTATATCACTTCTTTTCAATGCCCATTTATCAAAAAACCTTAATGGTCCTGGCCGACCAGTCTCTAGGCTTCTTACAGATGAAATATGATAATTCGCTGGAGATATCATGCAGGCAAGGCTAGAATAAAAAGCAGCGGTATGCAAAAAGGAGTGCACAATATTAACGCGCTCCTCCTTAAAAAGGTTTGCCAGCCTTATAGCGCGCATGGGATTAAAATGAAAACCTCTCTCTATAACATATACCTTTATGCCCTCCTTGCGGAGTTTTTGTCCAAATGGATAATCGTTTTTTGATAAACAGAAAACTATCGGTCGAAATTTCGTCTTATCAAGCTTTGTAGCAATCTCATATAGCTGTCGTTCCGCTCCTCCATAATCCAGCTGGCCATCCACCAGCGCTATATTGATGGGGTACTGAGTCATAATCTAATTATTTAAAAAGAGATTCATATATCTCATTGACCTTAATAAAAACATTCTTTACATTATATTTTTCTTCTACCAATCGTCTGTTGGCAAGGCCTACGCGTTTACGCAATTCATCATCAGAGATAAGCGTCATGATCTTCTCTGAGAGAGCATTAAAATCTCCGGGCTTTATTGTGTAACCATTTTCCCCATTATGTATCACCTCTGGTATTGAGCCTATTGCTGAGGCAATTATTGGCAAGCCAAAAAACATCGCTTCAAGTATAGCTATAGGCTGACCTTCTGCATATGAAGGCAGGATAAATATATCAGCGGAAGATAGTTGTTCGATCTTCTCTTCGTCAGAAACAGGACCCATAAATTGTGTATATGCCTCAATTCGTTGCTCTTTGCATATGTTCATAAAACTCTCTGTTGAGCCTCTGCCGATAAATACAAATAGAATATCTGACTGTTTCTTAGTCACAAGTGGAATGGACTTGAGTATATCAAAAGTGCCCTTATCATGGCAGAGAGGCGCTATGGTAATAATTCTTTTTTTCTTATCATAAACTCTTTTTTTGTTTTGCACATTTAACTGATGACAAAATTTATCGGTATCGATACCATTGTGCACAGCAACAACTTTTGCTGATGTAATTTTTGATATAAAATTTCTTAACTCTTCAGACAAGGCAATGTTTATATCCGCTAAATTCAACGTCTTTCGTATCAGAAATCTACCTAAGCAGCGACTTTCTTTTTGATAAAATATATCGATGCTTCCGTGAATGTGAAATACTACCTTGCAACAAGTGGCTTTGGCAGCTACAAGATAAGCCGCGCTTCTCCAAAACCCCCAAAAACTACATGTGTGTATATGTACAATATGGGGACGCCTAATAATAAGAGTTATAAAATACATAGTAAATGAGATAAAAGCATGCCGCATCAGTAGCAAAGCCCTCTGCATCCCCTGCTTAAATAATTCAGAATAGGCTCTCTTTGGCACTACTGTGGCGCCTACTGCACGCATTGGGGCATGAGTATTAAAGAGCAAAAGTTGGTATCGGTTTTTTATATCAGATTCGATTAAATTCTTAATATAAGTGGCTATGCCACCATATGGCGGTGGCACAGGACCAACAATTAAAATTTTTCTTTGGCCTGTAGGTTTATTATTAGTGTATTTAGGCCTCATAAGCAGCATGCCAATCTATTAGTTTTCTGATGCCGTCATCCAGCTTAGTAATGGGCCTGAAACCCAGCTTGCGCTTCGCCTTTTTAATATCCGCCCGCAACATATTAATGTCACCTTTCCAACTGCTTCCCGTATAAAAAATTCTTGTCTTATCTTTGGCTCCTAGATGATCAACAAATTTATTTGCCAGCTCTTTAATTGTCATCTCATTTCCGCCAGCAATGTTAAATACTTCCCCTCCTGAGCCTTTTAGCGCGGCGGCATGAATAAACGCATTTACAGTATCGCTGACATAGCAATAATCTCTTATCTGTGTTCCGTCGCCTAAGACCTCAAGCCTACTTGAATTTTTCTTAAGTTTTTTTATAAAATCATACATAACGTATCGAGGCTGGCGTGGACCATATGTATTAAATATTCTAAAGCAAATGGTGTCCATGCCATACTCTCTACAATAAGCGTAACAATACTTTTCACCAGCCAGCTTACTCACCCCATACGGAGAGACCGGTTTGGTCGGATGCTTCTCATCAATCGGCAACTTCTGAGGCCTACCGTATACCGCAGCACTTGAAGCACAAATAATTTTTGGGCATCTCTTAAATCCAGCCACTGCCCTCAATACATTTAATGTGCCAACCGCGTTTACTTCATAATCATATAACGGGTCTTTCCAGCCCATCCAGCTCTCTTTAGTAGTTGCGCTTGCTGCAAGATGATATATTAAATCCTTGTTTTTTAGGTTACGCTTCAACTTATCAAAATTTCTTATATCCAGCTTAATAAAGGAGGCTTTTTTATTTATATTTTTTCTAACCCCTGATGACAGGTTATCTATAACAACCACGTTGTTACCAAGCGCAACAAGCTTGTCAACTAGGTGCGATCCGATAAACCCCGCTCCACCTGTAACAACTATATTGGCTCCTCTTTTTCTCATAATTCTTTCTCCTCAGCGTTGTTGCTTGTTGATTCTTTTCTTAGGCAAAGTGTCAGGAATGGCAAAAAAGCAGCTATTGGAATATTTAAGGGTTTGCAAATTAAAATATTTAAAGTTATGTAAAAGCGCCTAGCAAAATTTCTTACAAATAGACTCACGCGGTTGTAACAATTCTCAAGCGAAGCTTTGAAATAGTTATTTAGTTCCAACAAATCACTGTGGTTCATAATTTTAAATTGTTCTGACTTTATATTATTTATAACTTCCCAATATAAACACCCATCGATTCCGCGCGTCTCCAATCTATCAAGCGTGGTTATCCTCTTTCTAAGCAGGGCATATCTTCCCGCCATGGAAAACGGCATCCAGTGCACAAACCACAGCTCTGTTAAATGAGAGTCCTTTGGAAAGATTCTATTTGGGGTCCCTCTAATAAAAAGTAGACCCTTGTCTTTCAAAATCCTAAACATTTCTTGAAGATGTACTTTTCGATAACGCCGCGGGATATGCTCCAATACTGCATTACATACGCATATGTCAAATGTTTTATCTTCAAAAGGAAGCTTAGATGTGTCTTCACAATGCATAAATTCAACAAAATGTCGTTGTGGTATCGGTAATAAGTTTGCTATGGATTTTGCTAACAATATTCTGTCACGAACTATATCAACTCCGTGAACATTATTTGCGCCGGCTACTATCAGCGCAAATGCTGAAGTTCCACTTCCAGTGCCAAAATCCAAAATCTTCTTATCTCGAAAATCTGCAAATCTACTGAGATCCGGCACTAAGGAATACTCTAAATATTCCTTAAGGATTTCACGCTCATTGCCTAACTTTGAGTAAAAAACACCTGGAATACTTATTTTATCATTCATCAGGACATCCAATCATACTCTAATTTAAAAATACTCTTCTATGCGTTTAATAATTCTTGAGGTTGAAAAATTAGAATTAAAATAGTTATAACCATTTAATCCTATCTTTTCGAGATCGTCAGTTGAAACATTCTTAATAATATTTACAAAATTCCCGATGTCTTTTGCGCAAATTGTACCTTCAGGCTTTCCCAAGTTTTGCAAGGCACCTACCGGCGTTGATATAACAGCCCTTGCCTGGGACCACGCCTCAATCGCGACATTGGGGAACCCCTCCACTTCAGATGTAATGAGCAACGCGGATGCTTTTTTATATATCTCATATAATTGATCCCGCCGCAGTCCCCGTATTAGCTTGACATTATCGCACATTTTTGCCGCTCTGGTAAATATTAGCTCAGACTTTGTATCGCCGTCAAAATGCAGGACAAGACAAAATTTTTTATCTGTAAGTTGTTTAGCAATGTCTAATATCCATTCGGGGCGCTTGTAAGACCTATATATCCCTACCCACGTAAAATCTTCTCCAGGAGGTAGCGGGCTTTCTATTCTATCCAGCAACGGGAAGTTGCTCACTATACGTAGAATTCTTTTTTTACGCACGAGCAATAATCTTTTAGATCTCCTTAATTGATATTCATTTTGAACAAAAATGCAAGAGCAAAGCTGCAACCCCAATATGAACGAACGCCATCTCCATCCACCTACCTTTTCGGGCTTATTTGTAAACTCCCAGTTATTAGTTGCAAAATATATTACCTTTGCTTTCAAAATTTTCGCTATTATCCCAAAAATTAGCAGGTGGGGCGTCGAAGAGCGGACCAGAATAATGTCTGCGCTCAATTGTTTAATCATGTTAAGAAGTTTTAGCGCTCCATGAAATGAAGACCATCTATCCGGCATAGAATACCAATCATAATAAGTACTGCTTCCGCTGCAACGCTTAATACCTTCAAAAATCAAAGACACCTTATACTGCGCTTTTTTACCTAATTCTATACCCAATTTTTCTAGTTGGGACTCACATCCGCCAAATGCCATGAAGTCATCACTAGCAACTTTGAAATTTGCACCCAATATCGCAATATTTTTGTGCGCTCGCATAGGCTATAACAATCCGTTTATAGTTGAAGTATTTTTACTAGTCACCTATTCCAAGAGGAACTTTAGACATTATAAATAATCTCTTACCTGAAACAGCCGGTTTTATCGTCTTTAAAAAAATAAATTTAACATTAAATTGTGGATCTCCGTATTTCAAAATCTCATCCTCTATGATCTTTAGAGACTGAACATCAAAATTTGCGCCTTTTACCAGCTTAATTGTAATCTCATATTTTGACTCTTGCACAACCTGGAATTGGGCTATGCCTCCCACAATATAAAAAAGATGGTTAAAAAATGCTCCGTCTATCAGCTTTCCGGATGGGGAAGTTATAATTTCCACATTCTTGCCGGTAACTCTTTCTATTAGAGGATGGTTCCGCCCGCAGCTGCACATCCTGGGTGATAGACGGCATGTATCCCCTATATCGTAACGTATGAAAGGAAATACCTTATTGTGTAGGTTGGTAACTATTATCTTATGAAAACCGTCCCCTATGTCAATAGTTTCAACATAATTATGAAAAACGCACTCATGTAATCCCTCATGGTGATCACACTCGCTTGCTATCAAGCTTACCTCTCGTGAGCCGTATTGATTGTAGACCTGCGCGCTGAATATATCTTCTAATTTTTTTCTTACGCTCGGATACAACGTCCCGGCAGCAGACCTGATAGCCTCGACTTTAAGGTGTAGCTTATTCCTCTCAAAAAGGTCTGCCAGCATTTTTAAAGAAGAGGCGTAACCGACTATAAATTTTGGCTTCCATCTTAACAAAGTGCGCGCGTACTTTTCAATTTGATCTTGAGTTATATCAAATGTATTGATATAGAATATGTTATGCGCTCTGTCAGACATTTTACCACGCAAAGTAATGTGCCCTACTGAATCATGGTCAGATCCCCACAAATAGGCTATTTTCTCTCCATGAGTGAAACCGCTGAGATTTATTAATGCCCACCTCCGTGAGATACGGGCCCATTCTAAGTACTCCTGATCTTGGTAAAAATGGAGTGGTTGACCGGTTGTCCCTCCACTATGGTTAATCACTCCTTCTAAGCCCCGATCTTTCATCTCAGAGGCATGGGCCTGCAGAAGCTCCCTTGTCAGCAATGGAATAGATTTTAAATCCTCTAAATTCTGAATATCTCTGAGATCGATCGATTGCTGTTTAAATAATCCTTTATAATAGGGAATATGAGTTACAGCATGACTTAATAATTTTTTTATTTTTTCCAATTGCCATCTTCTGATTTGCTCCAGACTCCACCCTTCTATCTGTTCTACTGTAGCGCACTTATCTCTTAAGCCTTTTGACCATTTAAGCTTGCTCATCTTATAAAGCATTTTACTCAACATCATTTTTATGAAGCCTCCTTACCTGTTTGCTTTTCTGCTATTGCATTTGTCGTATGCATATCAAGCAATAAAAGACATATTATTATTACATAAGAATGCAAGCCATCCCTAAAGATTATATACCACGTACATAAATTGTCCCAATAGAACAGGCTAAACAATAAGGTGAGGGCGGCAATTCTAAACATAGGATTATTTAATGCCTTGATGCGTTTTAATGTAACAAAATATAGAAAAATTATCGTTAAGCTTGAAAATATTCCTGTTGTAATAGCGCTTCCGAGAAATGCGTTGTGTACTGACTTTCGGAGGTGGCGAACCTCAGGGGAGTATTTTTTTGCTCTCCGATTATCTAATCCGTATCCCAATAATGGTCGACGCCAAATTTTATCTACTGCTTGCTTATTAACTTCACCCCTTAAGTCTAGCGTTGATCCTTCTATTGCCACAGAAAAGTCTCGCGCTTGTAATCCACGCAGTAGTTTTTGCGCTTTAAAGTTAACTTTTTCAGGATTTATATTAACAACAATAATAAACATTGCTATAAATGCCACAACTAAACTTATAGTAATTTTAGCTTGTTTCTTAAGGCGTGAAGATAAGATGGGTATTAAGCATACACTTGACACACAAAGCATAGCTGCCCCGTATGACCCCGAGTACACTATTTGTAAAAACGCCATCATGCTTATGCCAGATATAATTATTTTGTTTCTAAAAACCTTTATATAGTTAAGTCCTATCAATAAATTCATAATAATGCAAGTTGACGCGATAAAGCCGAGTTCGTTAGAGCTACCAGCTACTCCCGCTAATCGCTGTGCTTTATCAGCTCCTAGGTTCGAAAAAAAAGAAATAAGAACAGTGGTCACTATCAAAAAGTAGGCTAGCTGTATAATTTTATTCGCTGCTATTTCTGACTTGGCTGAATATAAAAACGCGACAATTATCAGGCAAGTGCCTGGCATCATAAATACTATAATCTGGCGGCAGGTATCGATTGTAGATGACTTGGGATTTATTACCAGCTGAGCGACTAATAGCGCGCAATACATGAATACAACATATATTATGCGATTCAAAAATACTCTATTCTCCCATGAGAGCTCTTTTATTCTACTAGTGTACAATTGCAGTGACCACGCAAACAATGTTATTATCATAAAATAATTAATCATAGTACGCATAGCTCCAAGAGCGCCTATTTCATACAATATGGGATCAACTAATGCAATATATATATAATATATTGCAAATATCTTCAGATTTATTCTAGGGTAATGTTTATTGCTAGTCGTTATCATACGTGTTAAATCCTTTAATACAATATATCTCTATATATTTGTTCAATCTTGTTAACAGTGCCTTCAATGCTAAATTTGTCCCTAACTCGTTTCATGGCGTTGGCGCCAAGCTGCTTCGACTTATTAGGATTATTGATCAAGAAGAGTATCGCATCAGCCAATTTCTTGCTATCCCCAGGCTGAATAAGCAATCCCGAAACTCCATCTTCAACAAGATCAAGATTGCCACCTAACCGCGTCGCGATTAGAGGCTTGCCAAAACCCATAGATTCTATAACAATCCTACCACAAGGTTCGGGCTCAACTGACGCGTGCACAACAATATCAAGTAAATCCATAATTTGGTTGACATCATCTATATAGCCTGTAAATTCAATGTCATCCTGCAAGTTTAGTTTTTTAATAAGCCGCTCAAGCTCACCTTGATAATCGTCATAATACGGTAAACCGACAATAAAAAACTTTAAATCTCGGTATTCACGCTTTACCTTAGCGCATGCCTCTATAAAAATATGTTGGCCTTTCCACTGGGTGATTAGCCCAGCTATGCCAATGTGTAAAAACTCTCTTTCTTTTCGATGAGTATTTATCTTAAACTCGCTAAAATCAAATCCATTATGAACAGTTGTAAGTAATGGTGTTCTTAGCCCAGCTTGCATACAATGACTTTGAACCGCGCGAGAGACGCAAATTACCGCTTTGGTAAATTGAGACAAATAAAGATCAAATTCAGTAAAATTTGAAAACCAGCGCTCATGGCAAACAACGGGTACCCCTGAGAGCCTTGCCGCAATTATAGCAAACCTGCCCGTAGGTATCCTTCTATTTACGTGAACTAAACTAATCTTATGCTTCTTGATAATAAGATATGTCCTCAGAGCCCTGGGTAAGATATCAACAATAACTCGTAAAAAAAATACAACAACATTATATATGTTTAGAAATAACGAATTAGAATGAAGCTTTTTTTTTGTCCGTACAGACAGTCTCGATAAGCCGCCAAAATCCATCTCATCCCAGGTTTTCCTATTAAGCAATATGACTTTACATTTAAGGGCTTCTAATTTTTTAACATTTTTATTAGGGAAATTTAATAGAACTATTGGATTGTACTGACTTCGATCTAGATTCTTAATGAACAAATATAACGAAATACTAGACCCGCCGACAATCCCCTTCAAAGACGCGGTATGTGTAAGATCTGCAAACAGTATATTCTTTTTCATCTGTTTCATCTGTAAAAATGCTTAAGGCTTAAAAACTTAAGCTTTGACACCAAATATGCCCGGAGCCTATCCTTGTCTTCCCTCATAACAATATCTGATTTATATAATATAACTAAAAACATAACAAAGACAGAGCATTTTGCTAGTAGTGAAAGTATTATCGAATTTATAATAATTGCGTAACACGCAGCAAGTGGCATGAGTAACATGCAAAAAAGTTGACCTAGTTTAGGCCATGGTAAAACAATGTTATATTTTTGCCTAGTGATTATATAAAAACCTATGGGCTTTACGGTAAAAGCGACCAGCGTGGTGACTGACGCGGCTATCATCCCGTATCTGGGAATAAAAATAAGATTTAATATAATATTTATGAGAGCGCCTATCGTGCTTAAAATCCAAAACCACTTTCCTTTCCTCTGCAGATGAATACCTGCGGATAGCAAGGTGGTCACGCCCAGTAAAATATAACCAAAAGCTATAGGCGGAACTATGACATAGACATGGTGATACAGGGCTGGGGTCATTAGCATCAGGGCTTCCCTGACAAAAAGAGTTAAAACTGTCCACAACAGAGCCATAAGCGCAAAATATCGCATAATTGTCCTTGACAGATAGAGCGCGACGCTTTCTGGATCCCCCATCTTGTAAAGGGAATATCCCCACTGATTTTTTAACCCTGCAGCAAACGTGTTAAAGATATATCCAAATCTATACCCGATAGAATAATATCCAACCAAGCCAGCGCCCCAGAAGATATTCAAGATAAATCTATCGCTTAAGTTTAGAACCCACATACTAACATTTACTAGAACAAAATGCGCGCCATACGTAAAAATTCTCTTAAAGATCCGCGCGTCAAACCCGTTAAACAGGTTGCGGATAAACCATGGTAAGAATATCGTAGAGATCATTACTGTTGTAGCGACCTGCGCATAGATGATACCAAATGCCCTCAGGCGTAAACCCACAACCAAAACTATCGCTATAATGATGTTGCTAAAAAAGTCGATGTTGTTCCATACTAGATACTTTGTGGAGAGTTGATGTAGTCTAAAATTGGTATTGCGCGCGTAGGCTATTAGTCGATAGAAATTATTAAAGAATAAGAACGCCACCAATATCGCGTATTTATCATCTATACCCAGAAACCTCACTATAGGCAAAGCAAAGAAAACTGGTGGAATAGATATCAGGCCAAGAATAAATAATAAGCCCCAATGAAAGGATGACAATATCTTATTTTTTTCTTCTTCCGATTTGGCCTCATGCAAATAAGCGCGGAATACCCCTGTCTGCATGCCAAAAAAGGATGTTGTCTTAAACAGCCCAAAGAATGTCCCCAGTAAAGCCAGCACGCCAAAATCTTCAACTGTTAATACACGCGTGTAAACTGGCAGGAGAATAAAGCCTATCAGTTTGGAGAGTACACCGGAAGCTGAATAGATGGCTGAGTGCTTGATCAAGTTTTTCGTAAATGACATTATTTTAGAAATATTTTTGTTCTTATGGTTACATTATTAAAAAAATTCCCCGAAGCTCTAAAAAGATAAGCTGGTACTTTATTGTAGAAACTTTTCGAGTAATAAGCTCCATCACGCGCAAATAGCAACTCTAGTGTCACGCCAGGTGGAGCGTCTATTACAATCTCAGCATGATCCTTAATACAAACTCTATTCCCGGAAATTGAGCACTCGAGTCCTTGGGCAAAGTGAAGAAATGCCTCAAAGCCATGCTTTCCCATTCCTGCGATAGTATCGACCACCTCAATAAACTTCTCATGTTTAATATGTTTAATTCCACGTTTATGCGTTACGCCTATCCGTTTGTAGCCATTGTGCGATACTTCAATAATATCTGCATTGTCAACACATTCACATTTCAATAAACATCCATCAGCATAATGATAGGGTGAACTCTTATCCTGGTTACCGTGCTGCTCTAAACCATCAACCATAATAGTATTATGTCCTCTAGTGCCTCGGAAATATTTTATTGACTGCTCATCATAAGCGTAAGTGCCCGCGTGGCCGATAACCTCCTTGTCGCCTTTGCTCAACGTAAAACTTAGAATATCAGAATGAATATGCCCTTTCGCAAAATCTTGCTTCGTGAGCGCCGTGCCCGCGTTTATCTCTAGCGCATAATCTTCAAATCTGGAATATATAAAACCGCTCCTGTTAGTAAGCAGTTGTAGCTGTGTTGGTTCAAGATCAAACACCGGCAGATTCAGGCAAGATCGCCACGCTAATATATTTTTTTCGTAGTCAGCACACTTATCATAACTTGAAACCACGGGCACAAACCTAATTAGTCTATCTCCAAAATAACCATCACCCCATAACGAGTATTTGCCATTGCAATGGGTAATTATGCGATCATATTCTAGCATTGTTTTAACCTTCGCATATAAAAAATCTTTAAACGCCGCATCGATCAACCCTGAGCATGCTTTGATAATTGCGGTTAATTCCAAAAGCTCGCTTAAAATAACTTTTTGGTACATGCGTGATCGTTCAATATGTACACCGTTGTCGTCGATTTGATATTTAAGGCATGAGTGGACCGTCTGTTGGCCTTTGCGTAACCAGGTCTGCGAAAGTTTTCTATCAGAAAATAAGAGGCCTGCAAGCAAGAGATTTTTGCCTTGGATAAATATATGATTATTATGGTTTCTATGCTCACAAAATAGATCTGTTAAATCAGCTTGCAATCTAATTAATGTCAAAAGAAACTCCCTATCACCTCTCTCTATGCTATCGCTGCCTATATAATAAATCCATAAAAGATTATTAAGTCGGATACTGCACTCAAGCGGCTCAACACAAGAAAATACCTCTAACCCGGCATATTTTTCCTTCCATAACCTTAGATATTTTATAATTGATGCCGCAGGTTCTCCATTCAACAGGGCATATGTGAAAACAAAAAAGTCATTAACGCGATACTTGTGTGGCTTCTTCAAGTCCTGATTTGCCCAAAGTGACTTAATGTTATCTACACTCTCTTTGGTATCCTGAAAAACATGGTAGCGCAAGGCATCATGAATTCTATTCTTGGTTTTACCCGCAAATGTAAACTCCGCATGATTACTCATGCTAATATATTTTTTTGAATTTTCGAGATCAGGTAACGCTCCGATACCATTATATCGACCAGTCATATATAAACATTTAAAAAAAATGCACTTCAATCGCCGCCACAAATAGCTAATCTCTAATAATATACCATATTTAGTTCTATTCATTTGTGCTGTACCCGAAAGCTAGCATCTTTTCCTTACATATCTGCTCAATGCGTTTAAGGTTTTTTTCACCATAAAAATCCTGCCACGAGATTGTTCTATCGCCGGGTGGCTGGAATGGAAAATCTACTTTCTCAGAAATATCATTGGTTTTTTTTAGGCCCAGCTGTTGAGTAAGATTTTCGATAGTCCCTATCTTATCCTTAACAAAATCCTCATAGCGCACTAAGACCGTTTCTTCTGCGTGATTCAAAAAAATATCAGCAAAAAAATTCCACCGCTTTGCCAAGACTTCAATATAGTTTCCACCATCAACCCCAAGCCATCGGTTGTCCAGCACTAGCATTCTAGCCGGTGAAATTTTAGCCAGATGGCCTGCTTCTATACCCTCAAGGTTGCCGGGTATATTCCAGCGGTTCAGCATACTTCTTATATTGTCCCTAGGGTCTCTTACTATAAAAATAAATTTAGCTTGCTTAAAATAACTGGACAATTGTTCATAAAAAAAAGTTAGATTTGGCTCTTTTATAATATCTCTTGAAAAATCAATCTTATTTCTTCTTATAAGATAAGAAAATGGCAATTCTTTCTTGTAGACATAATTAAATTTCGGAACTCTTATCTCCTCTACCAGATCAAGGGTAACTGACAAATCTGTCATTTTCGCTAACAAGGCAGCTATGGCTGTCGTGCCGGATTTCTGATTACCAATAATAAAGATCGGCTTTTGATTTACTTTGCACAACAGCGCTTTGTAATATAAACGTATTCGTTCAAATATTTCTAATAAGAAAACCTTGAGCTGGTTTGTAATGTACCGTTTAAGAAGTATTCTGTTAGTCACGCGAACCTAAGCTTTCGTAAATACATGTTAGTCGTTTAAAGTTTTTGCCTTCGGAATATCCCTCGACAATCGTATCTTTTAGTTCCCTGCCAAAACTTGACCGCCTCTGCGGATTACCCATAAGCTCATTTAAATAAAATGTCGTTTTCTCAGCATCATGCTCTTGGGTAAGATACCCGGACTTTCCATGCGCAATAATTTCAGGAATCCCGGCATGAAACGTAGATACCACAGGTTTCCCCAAAAGACCTGCCTCCAGTATCACCGTAGGCGTTCCCTCCATATCGCCGTTTGACGAAGTCACTGAATGCAAAAGCAAAACATCACATTTTTCCATAAAATTTTTTACCGACTCTCTATTCAATGCACCCAAAAAAGTTACAAGATCCGATACATTCAAAGCCTTGCATAAATCCTTTAGTGAACTAGCTAGCGCTCCTTCACCAATGATAGTATAATGAAAATCGCTACGTTCCTCCTTTAGAAGGGATATTGCTTTCAAACAAGTCTCGTATCCCTTTTTTTCGGTCAACCTTCCAACACTCAACAAATTATAACATACCTTGGATTCCGACACATCAGTATAGACCTTTTCAGCAAAGATATCCTTTGCCCAAATTCTTACAATGCTA
>JBHPDT010000005.1:0-44121 GCA_042577545.1 Candidatus Omnitrophota bacterium
GGTGAAGAAGGTTGCTGATGCTATCAGATCAAAGAATAGAAAGAAAGCGATTAAGACTCTATCCAAAGCTATTGGTGTTGATTTTGTAATAGCAGAAGATGACTATGTAACACTGCTTGCGCATTCAATAACAGTAGCAAAATTCTACAGCCTTACAGGAGATAATGCCGGATACGATAGTACAGAAAAAGAGGAGCTAAAGAAGGCAGCAGAGAACGAGGAGATGACCTTAGAGGAGCTTGTTAATAATCAAGAGATCTGCGGAGATAGCCTGAGGGGCAAGATCAAAGGCATGAAATTTTCAACTCTTTTCCATGCAATGGATCTAAATGAGAAGAAAGAATTTGCTAAAGAGCACTATGTAGAGTATTCAGAAGGAAGCCTGGTTCTTGCTGCATCTGCTGCAACGCTTCTGTCTCAAAAGAGGTCAATAGATCCATCGGTGCAGCAGTCAACAGAGTCTGGCGATGATTCTGCGGCTGCGGCCCCAGATACTGATGCCGAGGAGTCAACTACTGATACAGGTAAGGAGTCTGAAGTTTCTGAAGATGAAAAAGCAGAGCTTGAAAAACTATGCATCGAATTTGGCGCTACAGAGCAAGATGCCAGTGAAATCATAGCTGATTATGAGGCTGAATTTAATGCAAAACCCAAGTCTGGGGTTCAGACCCGCGTTACACTGTCAGCTACAATTATTATAGGCGATCTTATTATGCGTATCGCTGATAAGCAAGGTGTCAACTTTGCTCAAGTGCTAGCCAGTATAGAGAATAAAGGCTATGATACACAGCTAGTATGGAAATGGATGCGTGAAGATAAGAATCTATTTGAACTTGCTAATAGAATGGGCATAACTCCCGAGCGCGCATTTCTGATGGCTATGCGACATGAAGATGCTCATACTGTCAGGCCAAAAGAAGGCGAAGAGGGGCTTTTACGATTTGGGTTAATTACGATAAAAGAATTTGCCGACATGCTTAATATTAAAGTCTGGGTCATTAAGAGCATAGAGGGTGGGAACCTTGCTGATGATACTATGCTTAAAGATATTCAAAATCGTGAAGCCGTTATCAGAGAGGTATTGACTGGCACGATTAATACACATGCTTTCAATAGCGCATTGGAAGCGTACAAGATGAATTTGCTTACCCCTGCGGAGAGAAATGGCATTAGTAAATATCTGGGAGTGACGTTTATCAAGGTTAGTAGAGTTACAAGGAAGAATAGCTCATTGATGATCGATGGAGTTGATATGGCTCGTAGCGAGATTGCAGCTCTTGAGCAAGAGAGAACCAAGCTTAATGAAGAACTTAAGAAAATTGATATTAAGCAAAACAAGAGAGAACACAGCAGAAAGTCGCGCGCTCTGCGTAATATAGACGCTAAGATCGTAAAGCTGACCAAAGATTCGGATGACCTTGACTCTAAGCTTAAAGAGCGAGACAGACTAAAGGAAGAACTTAGCAAACTCGATCCATCGGCCGAGGCTGATAAAGAGGCGATAGCCGATCTTCTTAAGGCGATCGATTCAATTAATAAAAAGATAGATGATATGATGGAGCTAGAGGCTGGCAGGGAATCTGTGAGAAGGCTTAAAGAAGAGTTACTAAAAACCGCTACAGCCATTGCAAAAGGTGAGATACCAACTCAACTCTATGTCTTTGAGGCCTCAGGCAAGACTATAGATCTTCGTAGCGTATATAGCATAGATTATCTTGAGAGTGGCCTGATAGTCATAAGAGAACGTTCTGGTGGTATGATGACGGAGTATATGATCGATAAAGACGGAAACATAATGGAGGGCTCAATTCAGGCTGAAACTATTGGCGCTGACTTTGTATTTGATTCGGCCAAGCGAACGCCGGTCAAGGGGAAGGACAAGAACGGCAAGGATACATCTACTATTACCAGGGAAGTTACAATAAGAGACTCAGCCACAGGAGATCTGGCCTGTAAGATCGTTATCGAGCAACAACGCGACTGGGAGCAGAAGCTACAGTACACAGACATAAAAGTATTAAATACTACCGGTAAACCAATAGTTGGTGCGCGCGCATCTAGAGATATTGCTACAGGCAAGTGTGAGCTTTCCGAGGAAGATCGTAAAACAATTGAGAGTCATATAGAAAGCTCACGCGAAAGCCACCTCATAAGAAGCTCGATCGCCATGATCTTTTCAATTGTGCAGGTTCTGCCGGAATTTGAGGACGAGAAGAAAGGTCTCTATCCTACGGTTATGGATGGAATAGATCAGATAGAGGCGATAATTAAAGTTGCATTTGCCCCAAGCGTATTTTCAGTAATGCCTACAGGATTTGGAAAGACACAGGTTGTCTTCAGGGCAGTAGCCCTGATAAATAGCAAATTAAGGAAGATAATGCCGGAACAGTTTGCCACGCGAAAGACAGTTTCCATACTGCATGACGCTATACAGTTTGATCTTAATGCGAATACAAGTAAAAATAAGATGTTCACAAAAGCAGAAAATGGACTCAAGATAATCTCAATAGCGCAGGACTCTAAAGACGGGGAAGCTAATACAGATATTGTAAATCCAATTACTATATCACAGATAAGGCAGGCTGCCCAGTCTGAAGGGCTTAGCACTCTTGCTGAAGAATTCAAGGATGCGGATATAATATACATGGATGCTGATACCTTTATGTTCCTGCAGCTGCAAAAACAGAACCTTACAAACGCTTCAAAAGAATATGCTTCAACTCTCTGGAACTCGATATTTGAGAATAGCAAGGTTATTCATGATGAGGTTGATACAGCATTCTTTAGAAACAGGGCCCAGGAAGGACTTGGCGCCAGACCTCTCGATGCCATGGAGAGAGATTCCGCGCTCAAGGTTGATGAGTTCTTCAACATTTATATTAACACAATTGTATTGAATGGATGGACTGAAAGTGATCTTGAATATTTATTTAAAAATAAAAAGGTTCCAGAACCAGCAACAGATGATGATGAAAAACCGATAAAGACGAATGTGAAGGATAAAGATGGAAAGACCTTAAAACATGGGGTCCTTCTCTCTAAGTTGAAAGAGGCGCCTTCATTTACATCAGATAGTGGGGAAGCTGAAGAGGGCAGAGACAGGCAGACCTATGTGACTGAACACAGAAAGCTGCTAATATATAAGTTTGAAGACCTTGGCAAGGTTAAATACAAGGATTGGCATGGTAAGTATCAGGAGCGCTCTGATTACGCAAGCACATTCTGGACAGAAGCTGTGCAGAATGCATTCCTGCAATATGCAAATAGCATTTTAGCTGGTAAAGAGTTAAGTAAAGACGAATTTCTTGATTCACCAAATAAGCAGGCAGAGAATCTCAGGGCATCATTTATAGGTCGCGCTAGTGTGCTTAGGCAGAGATTAGGACAGCATGTAGATTACGACCCTGTTTCAGGGTTGATGAAACCATGTATCGATGGTGTTCTGGCGCCTCAATTGCAGCTCTCTGATCCATACTTTGCAGCTCATACAGAATATGTATATAAGAGAACGAATTTTGACGCAGATGCGAAGGGAAAAGCGCGATTCGAAGGTGAAGATATAAGCCATGATCCGAAACCCGATGACTTAGAGATATCAAATCTCTCAACAGTTACATCGATGGCATCAGCAATACAGGACGCTATCGAGTCAGGCGCTGACTTCTGTGGATTTACAGCAACAATAGATGCTGTAGAGGACCTTGCAAAGCTAGAACACAACATAGGAATAATGGATCTTAGGGATGAGAAGCTGAAGCCCAGCATGCGGGATATTGCGTCAAATATGACAACAATTAAACAGGTTCGAGACTTCGAGGCAGCAAATACTGATATTCTTGATCTCTCAGAGGAGATATCTGCTGATGGCAGTAGGGTGCGAGAGCACATCTTCTATCTTGATGGCAGAATGATGGATGATGTATCATCCAATAGCCTTATCAGCAAGATTGTTAGGGAATCTGGCAAGGTTATTCTTGCTAAGCTCAGGGGCCAGGGCTGGATACTCACATATTATGATAGCGCCAATGACAGAGAGATCAGGGTTACGATCGATCTGGAAAATGATTATAAGCTGAAAAAGGATAGTGATAAAACATTTGAATTTGGCGTAGCCAGCTATCTTACTTATTTATCCGGAGTAAGTAAAGGTGATAGTGATGCTAGAGAAAAAATGAGTAAAGCGCTTCAATCTGAAACCGCCTTAATCGATGGTGTTAAAGGTACTCTTGATGCTGCCCAGGCTAATGATTGTATAGAACGTTCTTTGGAAAGTGGTGTACTATTCTATCTGAATGCGCCAGCGACAAGAGCGACCGATATTCAGCTAACAGAAAAAATGACTAGTGATCTAAAGAAAGAGATAGAAGCCATCAAAGATGGTGATGGGGCCTCCGTAACTCTTGCCCAGAGCAAGATAGAGGTCTTTGGTGTTATCGATGGAAGGACGACCAGCTGGTTCTTTATGCAGCTGATAGGCAGGGATAGAGGAATCAAATATTATGAAGATGGCGCTTCAAGGTTTGCCTATGAGGGACTTAAACCTGTCGGAGAACGCATAAAGCATAATACGCATCTCTATGTGATCAATACAGATCCAGACGCTACAGATGATGATGGTAACTTCAAGCAAGCGCTTGAGACCTCTGAGGAGAAGGCAGATTTTCTTGAATCCTGGTTCGTAGAGGCGGACAAGATCTCTAAGACAAACGCGCTCTTTAATACGCTCTCAGACCTGATCGATATTACAGGAGCCCAGTTCTTATCGAGGCTTCAGTATAAGGAGTCTGCTGAAGGCCAGGTAATTCTTCAGGAGTGGAGAAAGATGTATCAGAGCTTTGTTGGGCTTAATTCAGATATGAGATCGCAGATGTCAGACAGGGGTAAATCCAGCATAGAGGCTCTGCAGGCGCGTATTGATGGATTCTTACAATTCTTAATTGAGGTCAAATTTGGAGATATCGATACATTTAACATGCTATCTGATCACACTCGCGCTCATATAGATGCGGAGATAGAAATATTCCAGCGTGAGGGCATGAGCCTAAATATGAAGAAATCCCAGAGCGATCTTAGAAGCGCGGAATATCGCGATAAACGCGCAGGCATTGCGAGAGCAACACGTATTAGTGAATTAGTGGGCCTAATACAGGAGCACGTAGCTACTGATATGCTTCCTAAGATAGCCCCGTTAGCTGGCGCTTCACAATATAAATTGATAAGCACAAAGACCAGATCTGTGGAAGCGGACCTAGCTAAGGGCGGATATAATGGAGCTTCATTAAGAAGTAGAATGATTCAAGAAGGTATGATCGACGCTCAAACAGGCGAATATACAAGGCGCGGAGCCTTGCTTGCAAGATATCTTGGCAAATACAAGGCCAGCTCAGGCATAGTAAGTATTCTTATGATGATATTAAGAAACTCTGGCATATTCAGAGGCTTCAGGGGCGGCGATGATGACCCATTTGAGATCGTGGTAGCTCTAATGAATAACGGATATCTATCAAGCGTGAATGATAATTTTGGAGTATTTGAGAACAAACTCAAGATGGTAGGATCGCTGGTAGAGAGAGGCATGTTGAGTAGATCTATCTTTGCTGATGAATCGCTTCAGTTTGCGAAGAAGCTTAGATACAGAACATCGGTTGTAGACTATATCCATGCTCTTCAGCAATACACCACCGAACGATTTACAAGAGGTAAAGCATTTAAGCAGAAACTTAATCAATCAAGGCATGCCTACCAGCTTAAATTGCAGGAGTTTCGCAAGTACTACGATATTGAGCCATGGTTGACATTCCCCCAGCGTATACCACTATTGACACCTCTTAAGTTCTTCAAATTTGGCAGACGCTGGTCCAAGATATATGATCCTGCTATTCCAGTTCCACTTACATTGCTTATGCTTATATCTGATAATTTAGGTCACGTAGTTGCTTCTGGTTTCTATCCGATATTCTACGGGTTAGGATATGCATTAACAGAAGTCTCTCAGGCGCTAGGAACTCTTAAGAATGATACACTGCGCCTGTGGGCTGGTTTCTGGACTAATATGGCTCAGAGAGGTATAGCAAAAGAGGTTGACAAGATGGAGGTTGCGGACGAATCAGTGGCCAAGTTTGCTATTAGTTCAATGCGGCCAAACGTTAATTTTGAAGCTATCTCAAATATGGTGGATGAGGGTATTGCACTTAGAAAGTTTACAGAAGAGAAAAAAGATAGTATATTCAGCTTTATCTTCTTCAGAGATTGGCGATATAGACGCATCTTTAAGCTCTCAGCTGAAAATAAGAAAGCGAAGAAGATTCTCAGATTGATTATGCTTGATCCCGGAAAAAAGAAGAAGGAGGAGGCCGGAAGTACCTTCTCTAAGAGTCCGCTCTTTGATTCAGAAGAAGCGCTTATGGACGCGATAAAGCTGGACGAGATTAAGCTAAGTGAAGAGGACGCTGCTAAAATTATTCCATACCTTTCAATGGATAAAGTCTCAGAGCAGCAAGAGGAAGAGAGACTCCTTCTAAAGGCAGCGAATGAGCACGAGGGTGCTTGGGCGAAGTTTGGCATGAAAGCCATGATAAAATTAAAAACGCTGCGCCCTCAGCTAAGAGGAACTACAAACGCGGAGAAGCTTGGAAAGTTGGTTCTGCCTATATTTGTAACAGTTGGTATTAGCGCTGGACTATTATCAGGCCTGATCCCTGGTCATCTCATAGGTCTTATGATCTTTAAGAAGGCACTCCCATATCTTATAATAAGTGCGTATTTCACTGGCGCTGGTAAGTTTATTGAGAATAAATTATCGAACGTATTGAATAGTAGGGCTAAACTCATAGATCTTATAATCAAAATAATGCGTGTAATGATGAAATTGCATGGTAACCCGGATCCTCGGTTTAGACCTGTCTTCGATGCAATGGCAAAGAAAATTCATGAAGCTGATAAGATACTTGCAAGCACCGGCCAAACAGATCCAAAACAGATGACAGGGGATTTAGATATACTAAATGAGGCATACCAACTAATGAGAGATTACCTGGAGGATAGACAAAAGGCACTCTCTGAAAGTGATGATATAAGAAAGATCCAGCAGGAGCAGAGTGATTATGCGGATAGGGTATATGAGCTGCAAAGAGCTGATAGTGAAGGAAATGAGGAGAGGGCTGCATCTCTCAGGTCAGTCTTGAAGATATTTGAGAAAAGGATCCGGGATCAAAGGCGCGATGAATTGCAGGAGGTAATAAAAGAAGCCGGTGATATGCCTGATGATGATTCGGAAGATGCATCGCCTAAAAAGAAGATAGTAGAAGCTGCTCAAGGAGAGCTTCAGAAATTAGATAAGATGCGATGCGAAGATATCTTAAACAATATGTTCAGAGATATTTTGAATAACGTCCGTGTCAAGGGAACAAAGATTGAAGTTACCAGAATGCGATTTGTTGTTCAATGGTTACGTGCAACAGGGCAGCAGGCTAGCGAAAAACTTAAAAAGGCGCTCGTTGAGCTCGATCAGACTGTAGATCTAGAATCCGGTGACCGGGGCTCAACAGCGAATATTCATAAAAAAATAGTCGATCTCTCCAAAGAGCACGATCTTGTAGAGGATGAGGTTTCGATCTTGTATAAGTATGCAGGTCTTGTTGATATAGATCTTATGGGTATAGAGATTGAGCTTGATAATAATACAAAACATTGGAGAGTAGTTGCAAAAGGTGTTGTAGCTGAAGTAGGAAAGGACGGCGAAGCGACAAGGCGTTTGCCGCCGACCAGAAAGGCTAGGAATCTAGCTGCAACCATGCAGAGATCTCTTGATCTAATAGATGAGAGAATAGCTGAGTCGGAGAGTGTTGGAGCTGCAAAGAGCGTAACAAAACTTAAGCAGATGAAAGAGATGATGATAAGCAGCACCCCTAAAGGAGCTTTTATACTCTCATTTGAAAAGCTTGGTGCAGGAGAGAATGCCGCGAGAAACTCTGGCTATGTAAGAACATCAAAAGATGGAAGGGAGCACAGGAGTTCGGAGCTGGACAAGGAAGAAGATGGTGGAGATCTCACGGATGCCAGATCGCTTATAAGTTTTGATAGAAAATTCCTAGAGTTTGTAATGCGTATAGGTGAATCTCATACAGATGCAGCAGCATGGATAATGTTGGAGCGCTTTGGGCATGAAATGTGCCATACGGATTCAGCTATGGATAATCACGGCGATGCTGCTGAGGAACTAACTAATAAGCTCTTTGACTGGGCATTGCACGATATTCTTTATAGCAACCGCTCGATGAGGCTTGAGATGGAGCAGGTATTTGCTAAATATGGTGATGTAAAACACTTCAGCTCAGCCCATTTCTACTTAGATACACTTACAAAGATAGATCAAGGGGATAGAGTTGTTGTTTCTGAAGATGAAGCGATCATTGTTCTTGCTGAGGAGACTATTGAGAGGTTGCTAAATCAACGAACAATGCAGGGACAATCAACAGAGGGTCTTGAGGAGCTTAAGTCCGCGACATTTATAAAGAATGTCATGGTACCGCTCATAAAAGAGAGATGTAAAAATAACCCAGTTATAATAAGGGAGGAGTTACCGAAATACTTAAGGGCCTTTGTAAAGATCAGCCCTGCCCTAACCGAGTTAGGCAAGCGTATTAAAGAGGAAAAAGATATTGATATAGACCTCACAGAGGTGGTAGATGCTAATGATTTGTTAGATACTGTCGAGGAGATGAATGGGCAAAATGCTGATCCATTAGCTTTTGCAAGACTGGTTAAAAAGACCCTTACTGATATAGATGGGATTGATGACTATATTGATACGCTTACAACTATTGAAGAATCTTACGAAGAGATGATTCTAGGTGATCCTATACAACATGCGGGATTGGAAGTGAAAGGTATGCTTAGTGGTCTTAGGGAATTGCAGAAAGACGATGAATATGATGGGGTTGACTGGTTTGACGGATTAATAGAGGGTGTCGAGGCCCTGGATAAAGAAATTGCGGAATTCAGAGAAGCGCAAGAGCCGAAGGCCTCCTCTGGTGGTGCTGATGACATATTAGAAGAACTAAGAACATTAAAGTCCTACATCAAGAGAGCCACTGGTGAGGTCAAAGTCGGTAAGTCTGATCTTTCAAAAGAGTTGACACCAGACCTAAGGCATAGGGCACTAGATACTAATAGTGTTATCGATATTATGAATAGATTTATGGAAAAGACTGGTAAAGATGATAATGATGAGGCAGTTGTGCTTGAAGTTGTAGATAATGTAGCATTTGCATTCCTGATGCCATTTGCTGATAATATCGGGCTTGGTGATTATAATAATAAATCATCTCTCCTGAGGGAACTTGCTAAGAAGCATTTTGAGGAAGGTAATCTCAATATTTCTAAGACCCTTGCGGAAAGAGCAAGGGTGATGATAACTGAAAATGAGATCGATCCTATGCAGCTTTTACATATGATCCAATATATGCAAAGCGCAGACCTTGAGACAATGGCTAAAGACTTCAAGGATCGAATGCTTAAGGATATTGAGAAACTTATAATACGCATTAATGAGCGCGCTGATGATGAAACTTTAAATAGTATAATTATTGCGTATAAGAAGGCTCAAGCCTCTAGAGATAAAGATGAGGTTAAAGAAGAACTTCCGGAGTTTGTTGCGAAGGCTTCCCTAATCCTTAAGAGGTTAAGATTGATCGATGAGAAACTCATAGAATTAATTACACCGGAGGATGTGAGCGAGCTCTTTAAGGAGGGTAAAGCTGCTGAAGAAGGAAGAGCTGATCAGTTGCTGTTCGTTAGGTTCATAACTAAACTTACAGATTCAAAAGTAGGGTTTGCTGAACTCGCAAAAATAAATGAGATCGTATCAGGCGCTTATGTTGAGGCAGCACCAGAGAACTTCTCCGCAGGGATGGAGAGCTTACAGCGCGAGCTTATGCAGATGCAAATGAGGCCGAAAGAAGGCTTTGATATGGAGAAGATGCAAGAAGCGGCGAAAGTCTTGCAAGAGGTCCAAGAAGGTTTTGCTGAACTACAATCTGACGACACCATATCGAGCGCAGATAGATATGCCAAGCTGCAAGAACTTGATCAGAACATTACAGAAGCAATGAATAGACTCTTTGACTGGAAAATGCTCTCATTATTTTCTGTGACATCTAAGCAGGTAAACGATATTATGCCAAAGATTTTTGAGGATTCCTCTGTTTATCAACAGGACTCTTCGGAGGACTTTGTTAAGGCTGCGACCATTGCAATGGCGTTGATCATGCCTAGTGCTGTTGCAGGTGGCATGTCTGATGAGTATTTTGCATTAGCAGGGATTCATTATGCACAGAGTAACTACGAACTAGCCATAGCACTGCATAAGAAGGCAGAACCAGGCAAAATGGATGATCTAAATATATTTAGAGATGCAAAATCAGAAGAAGAGGCAATGCAGCAGATTAAAGCAAAGTTATCTCAGCAAGGAATTCCCGAAGAACAAATCGGCGCTATGATGCAGAAACACGCTGCGCAGTATAGACTGGATAGAGATATTACACAGATGAGAGATGGCAAGCCGCTCTTAGATAGTATACTTGAAGAAGATATCGATCATAAGCATGTTAGCGATCTCCTGTCAGTAATGAGTAGGTTTGTTAAAACACCAGGCGAAAAAACCAGCTCAGCCGGAGATCTATTAGCTGCTCTCAAAGCCGATGAATCACTTATGACAGACCAGGTTAAAGGTATCATGAAATCGTTGCTTAAGCATGTTATAGCTATCTCCGATGATAAGTCCCTATTGACTAAGAGGTTGGATAGTTTTGAAGCTGAGTTTGTAAGGCTGCACTTTATGAATTCTGAATTAGATGGAGAGACTCAAACTGCAAATATCTTCGATATTGATGTATTGGATGAGGCAACTGCAGAGCTGCTTAGTGCTAGCCCGGATGATACACGAAGGAAGCGTATAGCACGCTATATAAAGAAGAAGGTTGTCTTTATGGTAAATAAGAATCAGGATCGCAGAGACCAGGCTAGAGTAGATATGGCTAATCTTTGGGCTCAGATAACTGAGACAACCTTGGAGGTAGATGATGCGCAAGCGCTAGCGCTTCTTAGTGAAAAGATGGAGAAGGGTGAAGTTAAGAAGTATGATGATATTGATAAGATCTGCAGGGAAGCATATGGAGAAGATGCGCCTCTAGCTGAGAAGATCGCTCTCTTGGGCAAGGTTGCTGGAGTATCAACAACACCAGTAGCTCTTCTCTGGGATAGCGATAATAAACTTCAGATCCAGGGCGTTGATGATAATGTTCGATCAACAATGAGTGAGCAGGAGAAGGACCTATATGATGTTGTACTCCATGGCATTGAATTTATGAACTCTTTCAGAGTAATGCTAGTGAAGGAAGATCCAAAGGATGAAAAAGGTCTTGTGAAGAAGTTCGATATTATCGTAGCCGGTATGATCGCTGGCTCAGCAAATGGCGTCTCTGTAAGAGGCGTGCAGGCGACTCTGGGTGGAGCCATAGCTGAGCGAGAGGCTTCAATTCGCGTGACACACAATATAGACGGAGAAGCTCATTCATTGTCAACTTTGGCTCTGCCTGAGGGATTTGTTCAATTCATGAAGGCTGCTATCGCTGCTGATAAGTCCGGTGACAAACTAAGTTCCGGGATGCTTATCTTCCATCAGTTGGCACATGAGGCTGGGCATGATGATGAGAAGATTCAGGAGCTAGGTATTGATATACTAGCAAGTGAGATCGGTGATGAGATAGCGATGAGGGTTATAATGGACGGATTGATTGAAAATATTACATACGCTCAGCCCAATCTAAAGAAAGAGATAGATAAGCTTATTAATGCCCATCAAGGCTCAGCGCCAAAATATGTATCAGGCCACTATAGTTATCGAAAGAATAGCTTTGGCATTGAGTCGGATGATCCTAAAGTAGAACCAAAGCTAAAGGAGAATGAACAGATCGTTGAAGATACTACAAGGCGCGTTATTAGTCAGCTTCTGGATGAGGGTAAAGGGCGCAAGATGGATCAGGTATATATTCGTGTATTAGAGAAACTTAATGCTGAAAGCGTAGATCAGATTGTAGAAGATGCCTTAGACTACTTTGGAAATACGGAGTATGAATATGATGTTACAGAAGCGCGAACTGTATTAACAGAAATAATTCAACGCTACATTGATCAAGTTCGTCCAGAGGTTGAAGCAAAGATTGCTGAGGAGAAGGCCCAGGCTCAAGAGGCTGCAAGGGTTGAGGCTGCAGCCAAGGAGGCTTATGAAGGGTCGCGAGAAGGGCACATGATTTCGAGCTTGAGGAACGATCTGTTGTCATTGAGAGAAGTTGCCGCACATCTCCAGGAGTTTGGCGATGCGTCTGGAGAAGCTTCTGAGTATTGGGTTTCAGAAGTTCAAACTACTTATGAGGAGTTTGAAAAGATGGCTGGCCAGGCCTCAGAAGAGCCTTTACATGAGAGGTTTGGTACTACAATAAAGCAGATAGATGCTCTCAAGAGAGATATAGAGAAGGCTATTAAAACGGGTGATGATGACTCAGTTGAGTTGCCATATGTCCTAACTGAACCATTTGCATTGCACTCGACATATCCTTACATAGAGTCGCTTATAAACAACACAATAGATGCTCTTAGCTATGATTCCTCAGATCTAGACCAGTGTATAATGGTAGCAGAAACAGTGCTGAATACTGTCGAATCTAATGCAGGTGACGCCCAGAAGGCATTTTTCTTTATGTATATAGCCAGTAGTAAATTTATGCACTTTGACTTTGATGTTACCATAAAACTCATTCCTGAAGTCCTTAAGCTACTTGAGAAGGGTGGTGGACAACAGGATGAGAAGATGATCGAGAGAATTGAGTCAGAGAAGAGTCGTGCGGCACATATTAATGCGCTAGCTAAAAACGTGAATAAATATCTGTTGGACCCGAAGAACTCCGATGCAGCAGCCAAGGTGGTGCAAATACGAGAAGCAATGAATCAGGATTTGGATGAATACATGATAGACTTTATCAAGATGGCGATTAGTCAACTCGCAAGCGGTAATGAACAAGCGTTGAATATGCTATGGAATATGGTTAGAGGTGACGAAGATGTAGCGCAACCAACTGATGCTCAAGAGCTCGACCAGCAAGAGATAGATAAGGAAACAAGCGCAGAGATAGAAGAAGAGCCAGAGGCCGATGCAGCAGCTGAGCCAGTCGTGCCCGAGCTTACTCCTGAGGAAGAGGCAGCAAAGACTGTAGAAGAAGAGCGTCTAGCTGTGTTAATAGCAGAGGATATTGTGAAGAAAGGTATACATATGGATGATCTAGCCTCTGGGCTTGAGATCGACTTAAGTAGAAGCGGGGGCAGTATCGACACTAGGCTTACGGGCAAAAATGATTTTAGTATGATTACTGTATCAGATACAATTGATAATCCTAATATGCTAGATCGGGTGGCAATTGCAGAATTGGCACTTGGTATGGTTGATCAGGTTAAAGATAGGTTAGAAAGAGAGCAAGATGAAGCATTGCCAGTAGAAAAGAAGAGGTTAATAGAGGTAATCGTAGACACGCTTATAAGTCTTGGTAAAATCGATAGAGATCTACTATACTCTGACCTTGAAATCGATTCAAGTGCATCCGCAAAAGGCCATGTTAGCATAAATATTGAAGGACAAATGAGGCAGATACCAATAGTATCAGAAAGTATATATGATCAAAAGAAACTTCATATGTTTGGAACAAAAGAAGAAGTTATTGATAGAGTTCGTCGTAAGGTCATAGCCCAGGCAGAAGCTGGTGATGCCCCTGGGTCCAAGACCTCATCAGCAGGGCAGGAGGGTGCTGTATCATACACGACAACAGAAGGAGCGCCTTCACTTAGAGCTCTTCGTGAGGTAGTACCATTTGGTATTGTTGCTGAAGCCTTTGGTGTGGGGGTTGTCAAACCAGCTATGCATCTGTATCCAGCTCTTGAGCCAGCAACGCTGCGAGAGAGAGTAGCTATCTTTAATTCAGCAAGTGATGTTGGTATTAGGCTTGAAGTTGAGCCAGGTGAGCAGGTATTAGCTTTTGAAGCCACTACAGTTACTGAAGAGCTTGCAAGGACGCTCTCTGAGTTCCTGGATACGTTTGTCACAATAAGAGAGAATGTTCGCATTGTTGTGTATGGAGATGCGGACTCACGTGCCAGAGGTATACTAGAAAAAGAAGGCATCGACGTTTCTATGCTGGTGGGATTGCCAGAGCGGATAACAAAAGCTACGATAGTTCACAGAGAAGGTACCCCTAAACTTAATTTAGACGCTAAGAAGAACGTAGAGGTCATAATAGAGAATGTAAGTGACTTCGCTAATACAGTAATAGCGCCTTCTGATATACTCTTTGCTATATTTAACTATTCGTTTGAACAGTTTGTTAGAACACAAAGCGCTCAGTTAAGACGTCTTGGCATAGATATAAATCCGTCCAGCGCTGACTTTAATGCCTTATTCCCGAACTCTGGTTCTGATACTGGCGGAGCTATCAGAGTAAGGCCGGTAGATAAGAAGAAACTTGATGACGAAATGAGGACAAGAGGTCAAATCGCAGTAAACGCCTAACCCATCTTTGGGGACGATCTTTGGGGACGACGATCTTTGGGGACGTGCACAAAGTGGACAGGCCTGAGCACAAAAAATGTTGAAATTTTGATAAAAAAGTTTTACAGATATCGCTTTACCATAAAAAACGGAACAAACGCCTAATTCCCCCACAAATAGGCGATAGGGGGCTGCTCGCAATGAGCAGCCCCCACTATTTTTGTGCAGCCACTCTCCATCATTTTAACCTGACAGATCCTGTCAGGTTATGAGGCGAAATCCTGAGAAAAACCTTTCTGGGGCAGGGCCTTGTCTTGCTAAATATTACAACATCTTTCTTGCTATATGTGGATTTTCTGAATATCTTTCCAACTCAGAAGATTGCCCGAGCTTCTTATCTGAGAGGATATGCCCCCATAGATAACAGACAGATCTTTGGTTGTAGATTTAGATAGGGTTTTCCAATATGCTAAATTTTTAAAGTATTCCACAGAGTATGTTTTTCCAGACTTAATTTCGACCGCTTTCAGTTTGTTAGATTTTTCTATTATGCAATCTATTTCATGGCCGGTTTTATCTTTCCAAAAATACAAATTAGATTCAAGTCCCGCATTATGTCGCTTTTTAAGTAATTCAGTTATAACAAATGATTCGAATAAGTTGCCCTTTAAGGGGTGTGTCTCCATCTGTTTTACGTTCTCTATACCGAGAAGTGTTGAAACCAACCCTATATCATAAAAATATAGCTTTGGCATTTTGATCAGCCGTTTATTGAAATTTTTATAGTGGGGCCTTAACAGGTGAATAATGAAACTGAGCTCAAGGATAGAAAGCCAGGATTTAGCTGTGTTGTGAGTTATGCCGCAATCATTTGCAAGGGATGCGAGATTGATATTCTGACCAACTCTAGCAGCACACATCTTAAGAAATGTTTGAAATGTGTTCAGATTACCGATGTTTTTTATTAGTCGTAAGTCTCTCTCAACGTAAGTTTGAATATAACTAAGATGCCAATCTCGTGAATTAGAATTCTTATTATAAATGCGGGGATAAAACCCCTTAAACAAGTAATCTTCGTAAGAGTCATAAATAACCGATGCGCTGGTTAACTCTGTGATACTGAATGGAAGGAGCTTTAGAATCATGATCCTTCCAGCTAATGTTTGGGAAATGTTTTCCTGCATTAGAAAATGCTGCGATCCCGTTAAGATGAATAAGCCAGGCTTGTTTTGCTTGTCTACGATTGTTTGGATATAAGAAAAGAGGTGCGGAGCGCGTTGGATTTCATCAAGAATAGCACCGTTTGGATAATTTGCAAGAAAGCCTCTTGGATCGCTGGTGGCAAACTCTCTAGTATCAAGATCCTCTAGTGAGACATAAGATTTATTGGGGAACGCCATCTTTGCAAGCGTAGTCTTGCCTGATTGCCTTGGGCCAACTATCGCGACAACAGGAAAAAAATTTGATGCTGCTTTTAGTTTTGGTTTTAACTCTCTATCTATGATCTTCACACTGTAAATATACACTATATTGGACAGATTGTCAATCCCATTTACAATTTGTCCAAGGTTTTTAACAAACGCCTAATTCCCCCACAAATAGGCGATAGGGGGCTGCTCGCAATGAGCAGCCCCCACTATTTATAAACGTTGTCCACCCAGCACTTGAAATCCTAAGCACTAAATACGAAATTCTAAACAAATCCTAAGTCCGAAATTCAAATGATTTAAGCCTTATGTTTAGAGCTTTGGTGATTTGAAAATTAGACTTTGTTTAGGCTTTAGAGTTTATGGGATATTTGTTGTTTTGGTCCCTTTGCATTCGGATAATTATGGAGCTTGTTCCATAATAGGACACTAAAATGAAGCGAGGGCATCTGACTAAAATGAGATATATGTCAAAGTAGTCTTGACTAATTTGATATATATGGTAAACTAGTCATGGAGGCGAATTTGCTTCCCGTAACAGTGGAGACAAGAATGAAAAGGATATACTCATCAATAGTTAAAGAGCACTTTGAGCACCATAATCAGATGGTTTTTCTTGCTGGACCTAGGCAGGCTGGCAAAACCACAGTAGGGATGATGGCCAAGGAAATTTCTCATGATTTTTTATATTTGAATTGGGATAATTTTGACCATAGAAAACTCATAATTGAAGGTGTCAGCGCGATTGCCAGCTTAGCTGGACTGGATAGACTGAGCAAGAATCCACCTATTATTGTATTCGATGAGATCCACAAATATGGAAAGTGGAAGACTTTTTTAAAAGGTTTTTACGATACCTATAAAGGCAGGGTTAGGATAATAGTCACAGGAAGTTCCAGGCTAAACATCTATAAAAAAGGTGGCGATAGCCTGATGGGAAGATACTTTCCTTATAGGCTGCATCAGTTGTCGCTTGCTGAACTCAATAGAGTCGAAACATCGAAAAGTGATATTAACAAGCCCTTTAGGCCTACGAAAAGCAATTTTGACAGGTTGCTTATAAATGGGGGTTTTCCTGAGCCATTTTTAAAGAATGATCCTAAATTTATGAACAGGTGGTTAAAACTGCGCCATGAGCAGTTATTTCGGGAAGATATTCGGGATCTAAGTCGAATACAGGAGCTGGGGCAGATAGAGCTTTTGGCGAAAATTTTGCGATATCAGGCAGGCCAGCTAGCAAATTACTCGAGCCTTGCTTGCAAAGTCAATGTTTCATCCAGCACTATTCGACGTTGGATCAGGACTCTGGAAGCTTTTTTTTATTGCTTTACTGTTCAGCCTTGGTCAAAAAATATTCCAAGATCACTCATTAAGGAACCAAAGATATATATGTGGGATTGGTCAGGCATTGATGATAAGGGCGCTCGCGCAGAAAATTTGATAGCTTCTCATTTACTAAAATCTATTCATTATTGGACAGATTGTGGGTACGGAGATTATGGGTTGTGGTTCCTTAGGGATAAAGAGAAGCGCGAAGTAGATTTCTTAGTGTCAAAAGATAACAAGCCATGGATTATAGTTGAGGCAAAGGCTTCGTCAAAGGGTACCATAAGCAGGAATTTGATGTATTTTCAAAAGAAGATCAGTGTAAAACATGCGTTTCAGGTTGCCTTCGATATGCCTTATATAGCCAAGGATTGCTTTAAGCACTCTGAGCCAATAATTGTTCCTGCGCAAACTTTTTTGTCACAGCTGGTATAATTATTATACAATAGGCGATCGGGCGCTGTTTGCAATGAGCAGCGCCCACTATTTATTTTCGTGATTCACCCCGACCTGTAAATCCTAAGCATTAAATCCTAAATTCTAAACAATATCTAAATTCAAAGTTTCAAATGCTCAAAACTACGTTTAGAATTTTGGCAATTTCAAGATTAGGATTTGTTTAGTATTTAGATATTAGGATTTAGAGCTTAAGACGGGTATACCTGTTTACCCCCTTGACACCTTTTTTATATATGATATACTAATACTATCATGAAAAAAATAAGAGTTGATTTAAGAAAGAGAAGTTACAATATTCTCGTCGGGAAGAATATAATATCCTCTATCGGTAAAGTTGTCACAGATCTTAAGCTCGCTCAGTCCTGTTTTATAATCACTAATCCTAAGATAAAGAAGCTCTTCGGCAGTAAACTTCAAGCAGCGCTGAATAAGGCTAATCTTGATTCGAAGTTCTGCATTGTAGCTGATTCTGAGAGATCTAAGTCATTTGCTGCCTGGACAAAGGCTTTAGCGTCTTTAGCGAACTTCGATAAAGGAAAGGGCGCTGTGGTTGTGGTTGCCTTAGGGGGTGGAGTAGTTGGTGATCTGGCTGGTTTTGTCGCAGCGTGCTATAGGAGAGGAGTACCCTTTATTCAGGTGCCTACTACTATATTAGCGCAGGTCGATTCGGCTATCGGGGGCAAGGTTGCTATAGATACATCCTTTGCGAAGAATATGATAGGCGCTTTTTATCAGCCTAAGGTTGTAATGAGTGATATAGATGCATTGCGAACCCTGCCCAAGAGACAGATCAGGAGCGCTTTAGCTGAGATCATAAAATACGGAATAATTTTAGATAAGAAGTTATTCGCTTATATCGAGAAGAATCTCTCAAAGATACTCAGGCTTAATGCTAAATGCTTGGAGCATATTATCGCCCGATGCAGTCAGCTTAAGGCAGAGGTAGTTTCTGTTGATGAGAAGGAGAAGCTCGGCTATAGATCTATTCTTAATTTTGGGCACACCATAGGTCATGCTATTGAGGCCGCCTCATCGTACAAGCAATCACTAAATCACGGCGAGGCAATAGCGCTAGGCATGTTGTGCGCCTTTGATATCGCTGTTACGCTTAAGCTCGCTGATTCAGATTCTGCGGCGCGCGCTGAAAGACTTATTAAAAAAGCGGGTCTTCCATATAAGATCAGAGGCGCCAATGTCAGTAAGATTCTTAAGGCAACATCATTTGATAAGAAGATAATAAAGGGTAGGAGACGTTGGATATTGCCTATCAATATCGGGCATGTTGTAATATCAAGTAATATACCGGATGCTGTGGTTAAGGAAGTCATCTTCAGGCGAATAAGTAGATGAAAAAAGAGTTCTCTGTTACGACAAGCGAAAGAGCCGAGCTCATTGATATTACCCATCATGTACAGCAAGCTGTGAGATCAGCTAAGATCAAGGATGGTCTATGCGTTATATTCATACCTCATACGACAGCGTGTGTATGCATTAATGAGAACGCGGATCCTAGCGTTCGCTCCGACATACGCGATACGCTTGATAGGTTGATACCAAGGGATGGGGATTATGATCACTCTGAGGGCAATTCTGACGCTCACCTGAAAGCAAGCCTCATAGGTTCATCGAGAATGGTTATAATAGAAGATTCAGCATTAGTGTTGGGAGCTTGGCAGGGAATATATTTTTGTGAGTTTGATGGACCGCGCCAAAGAAAAGTTATATTAAAGCTTATCGCTTCTTGACAAGTTGTTTTTTTAGTATTATATTAGACCCTATTGATAATGCTGTTGGGACCGGTTCTTATGCACATGGCCCAGATGTAGGCTGGCAGGCGCGCTTAAGAACTGATCCTGAATGAAAGATTAAATAATTAAGGAGATTTGTAAAAAATGCAGATACGATCATTTGAGCCTAAAGACGCCGCAGGAGTAAAGGCGCTCATCAGTTCAATCATGAATAAGGAGTTTGTCTCTGAGGAGAAGGCATACCAATATGGGGACCTCGATAATATTGAGGAAGCTTATGGAAAACTTAGAGAGAAGTTTCTTGTTGTGGAGGAGGATGGGGAGATCATAGGGACAGCGGGCATCAAAGAAGATAGCGAGAAGGCAGCGCTCTTAAGACGTCTCTTTGTTCATCCAAGCCACAGGGGAAGAGGTATTGGCCATATGCTCGTTGATACAGCGATGGATTTTTGTAAGATGAATGATTATAATTCTATCGTATTTCGAGCTACAAACAATATGGCCGCAGCCACAAGCCTGCTGACTCATAAGAAAGGTTTTATTGAGGATAGCCGCATGGAATTTGATAGTGTAGAGATTGTAATGCTGCATTATACTGTTCATTAGTCATAGTTTATTATCTCTGTCGGAGGCCCCTGCCTGCCGGCACTTGTCCGCTCATGGCGGAGACAGGGCTTCTACTGATGGGCGAAGTACATACATCGCGGATACGCGTAAGATATAAAGAGACAGATCAGATGAAGGTGGCGTATTATTCGAATTACTTTGTCTGGTTTGAAGTCGCAAGAGCGGAGCTGTTCAGAGAGAAGAGCTTAGCGTACAGTGAGATCGAAAGAGATATGGGTCTTTGGCTTATGGTAATAGACGCCCAATGCACGTATAAGCATCCTGCTCGGTATGATGATCTGATTGACATAAAGTGCAAAATATCAAAGATGGGCAATAGCAGTATCTCATTTGAATATGGGGTTTTTAGGGATGAGACCCTGCTTGCTGAAGGCAGAACCGCCCACGTCTTTGTTGATCACACAGGTACGCCAAAGCGCATACCCAAGAGGATAAAAGAGGGTTTTTCATAATATGTTTGGATTTGGTAGTAAAGATAAAGAATCATCAAAGTCATTATCAGAGGCTGATATCAGAAATAAGCTTTATGGGGGCGCTGTCGCTGTTTTTGAGGATATTAAAGAGAGCGAGCCTTCCAAGAAGGATATCAACGCTCCGAAGGATTTTATAGATAAGGATCCCCCTGAGTTTAGGGAGGATGATCAGGAGCGCTTAAAGATTGAGAAAGAGCTCAAGCTCCTAAAAAAAGAACTTGATGAAACAAAAAAGAAGCTAGAGCGTTCGAATCAGCCAGTGGCGAATGATACATTGAAGACCTGGGCTATCACTGGCGCTATCTGCTTACTTGTTGTAATGCTTTCGGTCATTTTTATCAGACGTACTCCGCAAAAGGAGGGCCCTGGTTCAAAGGCGCTTCCCGCTCAGATGAAGTCTGTTGCCAAGGGCAGATTTGCAATCCAGGTAGCTGTTTATGGAAATAGGCCTGACGCTGATAATTTCAGCGCTGATCTTAATGAAAAGGGTTACAGCACTTTTACGAATAAGTCTAAATATAATTCAGGAAGAGATAAGTTTATAGTATTTGTTGGAAGATTCGATAATAAGAGGTCGGCTTCTAAAATATTAAGCAGACTAAAAGATAAAGAAGGCATAAAGGATAGTTTTATTTCAACTTTGCCTAATTGAGACAGGGAGAGATATGAAGACTTCTGCTACTCGCAAGGAACTAGCTGCTTATATAAATAAAAATCAGAAGTTCATAGTACGATGCTGGTCTAATCAGATATTTAAGGTTCCTGGCCACCGCAAGGTTAAGGGCCTTGTTTCAAAGAAGACACATGCTAAAGGTATGGACAAATTCATCTCTTCTCTTGCCTATGATATCTCCAACCCCCCATCGTCTACCTGCAATTCAGTGTTACATAACCTTGTTATGAAGGATTACTTAAGCTTGAGTAATGCTGATGATACTGTGCATGGGCTCATAATACTGCGTGATATATTAGCAGGCATGCTTATAAAAGCTCATAAATCAGATTTTAGAAAACTTAGGGATATAATGAGCGCCCTTGTTTATGCTATAGATAAGTCTATAATGTGTTTTATGGAGATATACAAGCAGAGAGATTTTGCGAGATTTCAGACCATTACCAAGTATGGCGAAAAGCTTCTCAGGGTTAACGATTTAGACAAGGTCTGTAACTTGGCTTTAGAAGCCGCCATGAAGGAGAGCAAGGCTGACAGGGGTTCGTTAATGCTTATCGACAAGGATGGATTCCTCCGAATTAAGTGTTCTTTTGGAATTAAAAAAAGTATAGTGCAGTCAACTAAACAGAGGGTGGGCAGAGGCATTGCGGGGAGAGTTGTAAAGAGTGGAGAACCTATACTTATTAATGAGGGGCAGAAACTCCCAGCTTCGCTGCGAAAAGATCTTAGAGGGCATGGTTTAAAATCTGCGATATGCGTGCCTGTGGTGGTTGATGACAAAGTTGCCGGCGTTATCAACGTTGTCAAGTTTACGGGAAATCCTTTTTTTAATCAGCATGATGCTGAGCTGCTTCTTGTGCTCGGTTATGAAACTGGCGCCGCAATATCAAACTGTCGCTTGGTAAATGAGGTACACGAGCTATATCTTGGGAGTATCATATCTTTGGCCGCGGCCATAGATACGCGTGATCATTATACGCATGGCCACTCCAGTAAGGTCGCCAAGCTTGCAACTGAGGTAGCAAAGCGCCTGAATATGGGCGCAGATGATCTGGAGAGAATATACTTTGCAAGCATGTTGCATGATATTGGTAAGATAGGCATACCTGATAAGATTCTTCTAAAGCCAGGTAAACTTACAGAGAAAGAGTTTAATGTTGTAAAGAAGCACCCTGCCTATGGTGTTAAGATATTAAAACATATCCCTAGACTAAAATCTATAGTTCCTATTATCTACCATGAGCATGAGCGTTATGATGGAAAAGGTTATGCGAAGGGTTTAAAAGGAAAAGATATTCCCGTAGAATCCAGGATAATCGCTATCTGTGACGCTTACGAGGCGATGACCTCCGACAGGCCATACAGGAAGGCGCTTGCTAAGAAGATCGCGGTTGCTGAATTGAAGAAGTGTTCTGGATCTCAGTTCGACCCAAATGTTGTTAAAGCTTTCCTGAAAGTAGTTAAATGAGGCTGCGGAATCTTTTTTTGTAACAAGGACTCATGCTGAGGCCCCGCAAGAACCGAAAGTCTCTCTTTTTTTATTAATTGTCAACACGCCCCCACCAGACCATTCAAAAAGTATCTCGAAGGTTCACCGAACTATTAACTGACTTATCTGACCATTAGTCTCTAGCATTACTGAGTTATCAGAAATTTCAGTGATCTTATTTCCATTGATAGACTCACCTACCATATATACAGACCCATTAATAATTGCCATCGGGTCCCCATCACCATGCACGATACCGGTCAGTTCTAAATCCTGCGCAACTGGAGCCGCAACTGGAGGCGGAAGCGTTACCTCAATTATGCGAGCAGGCTTGGGTTCCTCAACGACTTTATCGACCTGGTCTCTATCAGACAGATTATCCGCATCTTGGCTAAGCCCTGCTATAGGTTTTATTACCTCATCTATCTTGCTTACCTCGACCGCGCTCTCAGTGGTCAACGGCAGCTTTAATAAGAAGGCAAGAAGTACGCCACCAAAGCCTAAAAATATCATCGCAAAGAGAATGGGCTTAAGGCTCCCAGGAGATTTGTTTATAGCCTCAAGCCTTACTTGCGCCTGCTTTGGCCTCAACTGATACTTCTGCTTGTAAGACGGCCTATCGCCAGCAACTTCTCCTGTTGGCTGCTCAGCAGGCTTTGTTTGTACGGGCTTATTTAGAAAATTCGCGGCTAGGGACGATAGAGACTCATCTTTTGCGGACCCATCTTTACTCAGCTTTACTCTGACTGAATCTTGAATCTGCGTGTCTGGAGTTTGCGCTGATTCTTTATTGTGTTCCTTCTGCGCCTTCCTCAATGCTTCATTAATTATGCTCATAGTCCTGACCCCTCGATCTCTGAAATGGCTTTTTGTATTAGCCCTGTATTAAAAGTTCTGACTTCCTGCACATAGCCTAGCAGCAGAGTCCTGTCGCACACTATATTAATAAGGCGTGGAACTCCTTTTGAATACGTGTAAATTGTTTCAAGAGCGTCATCATTAAATACTACATCTCCATTGCTGCCAGCCACGCTTAGGCGCCTGCATATATATGGCGCAAGATCCTCTTTATCAAGAGGAGACATGTGATACCTTATGGATATGCGCTGTTTAAGTTGCGCAAGGCCAGGTGAGGAGAGCTTCTGCTTAAGTTCAGGCTGGCCTACCAATATTATCTGAAATAACTTATCTTTTTCAGTCTCAAGATTTGAGAGAAGCCTTACCTCCTCAAGCACACTCTTCTTGAGATTCTGAGCCTCGTCGATTATAAGGACTACGTTGTTGCCGAAGGAGTGCTGTTCGGTTAAAAAAATATTCAGGGCATTTATCATATCGACTTTTGTATTTCGTCGAAGAGGAAGGCCAAAATCTTCAACAATAGCCCTGACAAATTGTGATTCAGATAGCCTTGGGTTTAAGATAAACGCTGTTTTGGTATCAGAATTGAGCTCATTAAGAAGAGCCCTGCAGAGAGTAGTCTTGCCGGTGCCTATGTCACCAGTGATCTCAATAAAGCCCTTACGCTCCCTGATCCCATACAAAAGAAAAGCAAACGCCTCCTGATGCCGCTTACTAAGATACATGAAATGCGGGTCAGACGTTATATTAAAGGGATTTTCTTTGAAACCGTAGAAGTCTTTGTACATAGTCTTACTCGTATATATATTATACACGTCATATACGCGTCTTACAAGGAAAATGTTTTCTGTTTAACGTCATATAGGGAGAGTAACCAGTTGTCAGTACATTTAAGTAACCAGTTGCCAGTAACCAGACCGGGCTAACAATATGCTTTTACTCAGGTTTCTGGTTACTGGTTTCTGGTTACTTTAGTATGCTGGTTACAGGTTTCTGGTTGCTAGCTTTTTTATATTAGTTGCGCACATTTGTCTTGTTTTTGTTCATTTAGCTATGCTATAATCTCAATCATACAAAGGAGAATCCATGGATGATGAACAGATACAGCCAACATTGCTCTTTTCTGTATTATGTGATGATGTGAGACGTGAGGATAATGGAAAGTTTATACTATTGGGGCTTTTTGAGACTATAGGTACACAGCAATTTCCAGTTCAGCACCCTGTCTTATATGTTATGAACTGCTGGTGCAGCGGCATAGGAGCTTTTAGGCAGCGCACAAGGATCGTTACCCCTGAGAATGAGAAGTTGGTTGAGGATAATGAGACAGATTTTAACCTGGCGGACCTAAAGTCAAAACACAGGGTTGTTGCCAGATTTAATAATCTTTTTTTCAAAACACCTGGTGAGTATGCTGTTGAGGTCCTGCTTAATAATGAGCTGAAGGTCAGGTATCCGCTTATGGTGGAGAAGATAGAAGCAAATAAAGGACTCTAGATATATGACTAAAATTTCAAAGGTATCAAAATCTGATAGACGAAAAACCATAAAACGTCTGGCATTTGATGTAAAGGTTTTGATATATCGTATAAGCAGAAGCAAGGGCAAGAAGATACAGGCCTTTTTGCTGGATACAAAGGACCTGACCCAGAAAGGGCTTTTCCTTAAGACACCGAATATCTTTCCAATAGGCACAGAGCTCTATCTGGAGCTTGAGTTGCCCACGAGTTCAATACCTATATGCGCTGTCGGGCACGTGGCATGGATCGCAAAAAAATCTCACATAGGATACTACCCTGGCATGGGTGTTGCCTTAACAAAGATAAAGAGAGGTGAGGGAAAACGCCTAAGGGAGTTTCTGAAACATAAGTTCAGAAATTACCACCAGGCTGTTGAGCTTAAGAAGATGTATTTGCAGCTCAAGGAGATGGGGGCTAAGCTCTATGATCTAGAGCAGGATCACCCTAATGCTGAGCACTTTCGAAACGCGATAGAACACGCCATAAAAGATCTCGACCGCATCGCCCACATTCTCGATAGAGAGGTCTGGGAAGTAAAACAGCTGTAATTAATCCTATCTTAATCATACTATGGGATCAATTAAAAAACCGCACAAAGTAAAGTTACTCATTGGCATAATAGCTCAGTCGAATGAATTGATATTGCTGGCCGAGAGGGTCCTTCAAAAATCCTTTGGTGAGATCGATTATAAGAGCCAGATTATTCGTTTTGATTTTACCGATTATTACGAGAAGGAGATGGGCCGGAATCTTCTACGCAGGTTTATATCGTTTAAAGAGCTTATCACCCCATCAAAGCTCGCTAAGATAAAAGTATTAAGTAATAAGATTGAATCTAAGATTTCTAAGTCATCACCTGGTGGAAATCGCAAAGTTAACATTGATCCAGGGTATATTAATGACGCTAAGCTTGTTTTAGCGTCTGTAAAGGACTTTAGTCATAGGATTTATCTATCAAAGGGCATCTATTCCGAAGTTACTCTCCAATATAGAGACCGATCATTTAGGTATTATGATTGGACCTACCCTGATTACAGGACTGATGAGTATCTTAAGATCTTTCATGATATTCGCGCGCTCTATATGAAGCAAAGGTGATTCTAAATCTTGCGCATGGATTAGCGGGAATAACAAAAGTATGAAGCAAGGATAACTACTGACAATGAAGATAGCAAGATTCAGTCACAACTCTAAGATCAATTACGGAATCATTGAAGGCAAATCGATTAAGATTGTCAATGGATCTATATTTGATAATAATATAGACCTTAGCGATCTGCCAATCCCTATGTCCAGTGTAAAGCTTTTAGCGCCGGTAATTCCCAGTAAGATAATTTGTGTTGGCCTAAATTATAAAGACCATGCTAAAGAGCTGGATATGCCATTGCCTAAAGAGCCTATTATTTTTCTTAAACCTCCGACCACACTTCTTGGCCCTGATGAGACTATCGTATATCCACCAGCAATCGGCAGGCTTGATTATGAAGCGGAACTTGCTATTGTTATTAAGAAAGAGACAAAGTCCGTTAGCGCCATAGATGCTAAGAGACATATCCTTGGATATACATGTTTAAATGATGTTACAGCAAGAGACCTGCAAAAAAAGGATGGACAATGGACAAGGTCGAAGTCATTTGACACATTTTGCCCAGTGGGCCCTCATATCGAAACCGATCTTAGCCTAGCCGATCTACAGATAGAAGCGCTGGTCAATGGAGAAGTCCGCCAATTATCCCGAACAAGCGAACTCATTTTTGGTGTAGATCTCTTGATCGAATTTATATCAGCTATTATGACGCTATATCCAGGCGATATCATTGCAACAGGCACGCCGAAGGGTGTCGGCCCTATGAAGAGTGGCGACCTTGTCTCAATTAGAATTGAAGCTATCGGATCCCTATCAAATTATGTAAAATAAGTACGCTGTTGTTGTGTCTTTATTGTTTGGCGCGCATTTATTTATTGTGCATATTATTTTTTTGTTTCGATAGCATTTGATTTTTCTTGACAAAGAGGCAACATGCTGATAAAATCAATCCAGTTAATGATAATCGTTGAGAGGAGGTGAGCAGTGAGCATGAAAAGAAGTTTAAAGGTAGCTGCTGTTTTAGTTATGATGTTGTGTATTGCCGCGGTATCCTTACCGGCTTTTGCTCAAGAAGGAAGCATAGTTGAGAAGATGGGTAAGAAACTAGGGCGAGGTATTGTTAACGTAGCGACCGGCTGGGTTGAGCTGCCAAAGAATATCTATGATACAAGTGTTGAGACAAATAACCCTCTGATGGGCATCACCTACGGGACTCTAAAGGGCGTTGGCATGACAGTTGTTAGAACCGGCGCAGGCGCTTATGATGTTGCGACATTTTTGTTCCCAGTTCCATCAGAATACGAACCACTATTGACACCTGAGTTTGTTTTTGAAGAGAAATAGCGGATATTATTTTACAAAATGGAGAATTTCAGAAGCGAAGTAGTATATATTAGCATTGTGTGAAATATATTGCTTCGCTTTTTTTATGACGGAGGCTTTAGATTATGAATGATCATGATAATGTGGAGCAGCGATTGAATGAGAAACGCGAGATTATAAGACCTAGCGGTTCTCAGGAGAGAAGAAGATACATAAGGTCAGATACAGCCGTGCCTCTTACACTTTTTCTAAGCAACGCCGCAGTGACCGAAGGCATACAGACTGTTACAAAGAACATCAGCTCAACGGGTATAATGGTTGAGGTTGATGAGCAGCTGCCATTGGGAGCTGAAGCTAAACTTGAGCTAAATACACCAGGGGGATCGAATCCCGTGCATTGCAGTGGGAAAATTGTCTGGTCAAATCGCCTTGGTGAGACTGACAAATTTCACAGCGGTATCGAGTTTGTTAAGATAGAGGAAGATAACAAGAATACATTCCTTAAGTTTCTCTGCGATATAATCTATAATACAGGCAGCGCGACCTCATAGCCATAGACTAAATAGATATGGCTAACCTTCCAATTAAAAGGGTTATTTTTTTTGCCCTTATCTTATCAGTAATCTATCTTGCATCACCTAAGTTATTTCATACGTATCTCGTTGTTAAGGAGCCCTTTTTTATAGATCCCTTGCCCCTAAAAGACGGTATTGCGATGAGATCTGATAGCATGGGTAATGGAGAGTATGGCGCTCGACGTTCCGGTGGCAGAAGAAAGCATAAGGGCGTTGATCTCGAAGGGGACGTTGGAGAAGTTGTTGTAGCGTCACTAAGCGGTTTTGCTACGACAGGGGAGGTCAAGAGGGGCATGGGAAAATATGTTAAGATTCTACATCGTGATGGCTACCAGACAGTTTATGGCCACCTTCTTTCAGTTTCGGCAAAGAACGAATCATGGGTCTGGCAGGGGCATGAGATAGGGGCGGTAGGCAAGACAGGTAACGCAAATTATAAGAGAATGAAGCCGCATGTCCATTTTGAGATCAAAAAGAACGAGATATGCGAAGATCCATTACCATATTTGAACAAAGAAGTACGTGTGAAATAAATTGTTATAAACGTAGTTTTTTCTCTTGTTATTTAGCACTAATTCTTTTATTATAGACTTGAATAGGGAATGAGTTTAAAGCTGTGAAAAGGGGGGATTAGCATGAAAAGGTCTTATATATCTCGTTTATTAATTATTACCCTAATTATCGGGTGCGTGGGTCTGATAGGAGCTGCTAAAGGCTTTGCTCAGGAGAAGGCAAAATCTGAAAACAAGGTCATGCAGTTTTTTAAGAATGTAATAAACTGGCCTTTCGGAATCACAAAGAAGAGTTCGGAAGGGGTTGCTCGCGCAGTTCACAGGCCGACTACAATGACAACGACGACCGCAAGCAGTGCGGTAGATACTGTGACAGGCAAACCCGAAAAGATAAAGGATGTGGTTGTTGAGCCTATTGTAGGCAGCGCTGAAACAGCTTATATCGCTGTTGAAGGACAAGCCACAGCGCCTGTTGATGGAACAAAGGACGCCTTTGGCCTTGAAGAGGGGTCAGAGCAATAGTAGTTGCTATAATTGTAACTTATTTTGTTATCAAAGAGGGGATAAGCATCCCCTCTTTTAATGAGGAAAAATGGCGCAGGAACATGTGATGAAGATCAGAGTGCGGAATTTTCATAATATTGCCATATTGAGTGTTGAGGGCAAGATCAATATTAATTCATCAAAATTGATCGAGACTGTCGGCTCAATCCTGGATAAAGGTATAACCAGAATCGTTATTAATATGGAGCATGTAGATTTTGTGGATTACAATGGCTTATCTGTGCTTGCTATAACATATAAGAGCGCCTTAAACGCGAAGGCCTCTATGAAACTATGTGGAATATTGCCGCATATACTGGAGCTGCTGAAGGTGGTCAGACTTGACGAGGTATTTGATATACATGAAAACCTGGAGGCCGCGATAGGGGATCTCAAGAAAAAACCGAAGAAGCAACTGACAGGCAAGGCAACTCCGACTCAAAAAAAGGAACAGCACAGAAGAAGGTTTAGTCGGCTCGATCTTGATATACCTATACATTACGGCGTTGATAAAGGAAGCGGTCATAAGATCCAGGACATTTCGCATGTTGGCAGAATTGCGAATCTGAGTGGAGCGGGTTTGTTTATACGTACTATGAATCTTTTGCAGCCAGGCATATGCGTTAATATCAAAATAACTTTTAACTCTGCTAAGAAACCAAAACATATTAAGGGCGTTGTTATGTGGCTGGCTGATAAGGGACTTCAGCCGGATCTTTATCCTGGTATGGGGGTGGCATTCACAGGAATCAGTACGCGTAAACAGGAAGAGATAATAACTTATATAGAGAAGCATGCTGTGCATCGCAGAAGTTAGTGGTGGTGGGCTAGTTCATTAAGTTTTGCAAGCAGTGTGAGCTAGAAAAAAGGAGGACGCAATGCTGAGTAAGTGGATATTTACGATATTTATTAGTATATTAATACTGCCAGGTTATGGATATTGCGCAACCGTAGGTGCGTCGGATCTGGTACTAGATGGCAGCCTGATCTCTCTTGCGCTTGAATATGACTATATAGCAGATAGAGATTTTAAATCAGATGATTTTTCTTCCGGCGAAATAGAAGAGCAGAGCAGCATTTATCTTGTTTTCTCAATCCGGCCGAAAGAGCGTGACTATCTTACAGTCTATGGGAAATTTGGCGCTACTGAATTTGAGACCAGATTAGATTTAAATTCAGGGGCTGAGCTATTTGAGAACTATGGGATAGGCACATTGCTAGGAGGTGGATTTAGGATAGACCATAAATTAGTTCCAAAGGTGACCGTATCTATGGATAATCAGTTTAATTGGTTCAGCTGTGATGCTGATCAAATAAGGTTTTTGGAAGCTGAGTCCAATACCCCATCTGGGCGCGCGACCGCTTTTGAATACCAGATTTCCGGAATAGTTAGTTACAAGATTGATTGGGAGTCTATGATCCATCCTGCGCATGGGGAATTTCCGTTTTTTCAGCCATACGCTGGTATTAAATTTGCCCACCTTGATATGGATAGTAATGCAAGGGGAGCAGGCCCAGGGTTTGATATAGCGGCCCCTGCTGATCGTAAAAATGGTGATAAATTTGGCATGTTTGGCGGTGTCGAGCTTGGGATAATTAATGCCCCGAACCTGAGAGGAAATTTAGAGGTTAGATTCCTTGATGAATTTGGCGCCTCAGGCAAGCTCACCTACTCATTTTAAGCGTCAAAAGTGCAAAAGGTCACATTTATAGGTTTGCCCTCTTGACTTTTGCAACTTTATCAGGCATATTATAATTGGAAGCGAAAAGAGTTCTTTAAAATATGTAGTTCTCGAAAAAGGCACCATGAACCCAGAGAGGGTTCAGGTGCCGTGTACCACGAGATCTTATGGTACATGGCAAACCACTTGAAAGAGTGGGGCGCAAAGCCACGAGCCTAAAGCGCAAGCTAAGGCAGTCGGGTTGCCGAAAGACGTAGCAAATGGCAATTTTAGCCCTAAAACTTTCAAGCGGTTTGACCGAAGAAAGATTTAGGGCTTTTTTTATTGGCCCCAGCTGCTTCGCTTTGCGAAGTAGAGCGAGGGGCGAAATAATCCGCCGAAGCCCTACAGATGAAACGCGCAATGGGGCGTAGGCGGATTCGTTGTTTTGAGAAAAAAGAGGCTTAAGATGGCTCAAGAGAAGATAAATAGAGATAAGAGCGAGAAACGAAAGGGCAGAATAGTCGCCTTCCTTAATAGAGAGGAGATCGACTTTATTGACAAGCTCTCTAAGGACGCCCTCTTCTCAACAGGCCACAAGCTCTCAAGGACCGATATTATAAGGGCGTTAGTTAATGCTATTAAGGCCGGCGACATTGATGCTGAAGGCGTTAGGTCTAAACAGGATCTGGAAAAGAAGCTGCTGATTCTTATGCATATCACTCTTCCACAAACAGCGTATGATCTAAAGAAGAAGAAGGAACATGGGACTATTTAAGATCCTTATATTGACAGCTCTCCTGATACCCGCAATATTTGTTATGGGCACGATTGCCTCATCTGCCCAAACACTCAGCCCCTTCTCGGTGGGGTCATATGATCTACCTATAGACAAGATTAGTTCTGCGGGCGAGGTGATGGTAAGCGCAACAAGGGAGATAACCATTAGCGAAGCCAAGCTTATAAGAGATATTATCAAAGGATATACATCTGATGATATGTTTTATCTTAAAGAAACGATGCACAGAATCAAGATAATGGCGGAAAAAAGCGTATAGAGGAGACAATCTTATGTCAAGGCGCTGGGTTAAAGATGAGAGTGGTTACAGGCCGGTTGTAGTAAAGTGGGAGACACAAAGCGCCCAGTTCCTTCAGATTGAGGTATCTCCATTGCATGTTTTTAGAATTAAGATTGATAAGGATATTCCTAAGAAAGGGGGTTTGGGTAAATGAAGAGACACATAGCAAAACAGAGAAGGCAGTTGAGAAGGCCTAAAGTGGCGCGAAGCTATAAGAAGCTCGCATGCCTGATCATAGTTATTATGAATATCTCGCTTCTTGCGACATCCGCGGCCCTTGCTAAAGACAGGGTTGAATCTGGCGCAAGGGATATATCGCGCGGAGTTGGCTCTGTTCCAACTGAGATTGCCAAGACAGCAAATGAGACTAATATAATTAATGGCATAGTTCTTGGCGGAGCAAGAGGTTTACTATATTCACTAAGGAGTATAGGTGAGGGCGTTTTTAAGATAGCGACCTTTCACCTGGATGATGATTAAAAGGAGATCCTTCGGCCTCTTCGAGGCCTCAGGATGGGCCTCGTTACACGAAATAGAAACCGAGGCCTCAACTAATAGAAAGAGAGGAGGTGTAGCATGATCAGGAAGAAGATGAAGCAGAAAAGGCGCACTAATCGATCTAAATCAAAGAAGTGCCTTCATTGCCTACCAATACTTCTTCTGGTTCTGGGTCTTGCCTGTCCAGCGATGGCAGCGGATGATCCTCCAGAAAAGCTTGCAGAGGGCATTGAAGACATAGTAACAGCTCCAGCTGAATTACCAGCGGAGTACGTTGATGAAGATGAGCGTGATCCTATTTCAGAGACTGTCGTAGGTGTCGGTGAGGTGGCAGCAAAGACAGTTGAGGGAGCACTAAAGGTAGCAACATTTCCAATCGTAACTGAAGACGACAAAGAATAGCTATCACACTCGGCGGGGCGCCTATTCTGGGCGCCCCCCATTCTAATTTGGGGGAATTAGGTCATGACCATAGAGACAAAGATAGCGCTATTCAACAGATACTACACAAGATACTTTCAGAAGATCTCGCGATATATACAGTCAAAGTTCAGACAGAGTGAGGCAGTAGCTGAAGACTTGACACAGGACGCGTTTATTAAAGTATATGAAAATATCGAGAAGCTGGTTGATCAACGAGTATTTATAAGATGGGTATTTGTTGTAGCTAGAAACGGCGCTTTTAATTACCTGAGATCTCCCATGTTAAGATCGGAGGTCTATATGAGCAATAAGGTCAGGGTGGGAGAAAACGAGAAGGAGATTATCGACACTCTCATCGATACTAAGAACAAAAAACCAGATGAGGCGCTTATTAATGATGAGATGCGCGCATCCCTGAGCAGCGCCCTAGGGAAATTATCAGAGCACTACAGAAGGGCAGTGGAGCTTTGCTGCATTGAAGAGCGCTCATATCGCAAAGCTGCCCTTATCCTTCAAACTCGAGAGAGTATTATCGCGCATAATCTAATGAGAGCTAAGCGAATGTTGTCAGAGATGGAGATTCTGTCATCGTGAATTTGATAAAGAGTAAGATAGTCTATATATTTATGATACTCGCGATAGGAGGCTTGCTACTTATCACATCAGAGATATCATCTAAGCCGCAAGAGAACGAGCGAAGCGGCCTAACACTTACCTTAAATAATACTCTCGCCGACGGAACTGTTATATCCGTTATTTATAGGCCCGATATATTAAAACGCTTTCATAATGAGCCTGACATATATATTGAGCAGGTGCTAGAGTATGCTAAAGAGGCCTACAATGATATAGTGCATACGTATGGGTTTAATTCATCAGGATTTACTTTTTCAGATCCAAACACAGATTACGCATTTGATAAGGATAGGAAAATAGAGATACTTATAGGCCTGAATACCGATGAGCGTAATAAACAGAGAGTCTCAAGCGAGATCAACGCAGCCAATTTTCAAGACACTGTAAGGCCATATAATGAAAATCTTAATTTTAATGCCATAATAGATCTGCCTGCTGATTATGAAAGTCACTTAGCGGTTTTGAATATTAAGCAGTTAAGTAAATTACAGCTGAAACAAAGGCTAAGGTCAGCAATATATCATGAAATATTTTCAATAATTTTATATACATACAACAGGCATCTTCGCGCATGGGTAGACAATGAAGACCAGGCGCAGCCGCAATTCATAGATTGGTATGTGCGCGGGCTTTCGAGCTATATCAGTACCTTGCCGATATTGAAGTCGAAGAAGGACGGCGGTTACGCTACTAATAATGATAAAAACGGCGATAATCCAGAAAAGGCAAGAGGGCTCTTATTTAGCGATATAGGAAGCGATAAAGCGCTTTTTTGGGCGTATATACACAAGAGATACGGTATGGATAAGATTGAGAAGTTATCGCAGAAACTTAGGTTTATAAGCAAAGGGAATGTGAAAGATGAACTACCGAAAATTTTCGCCGCGGTATTTGAGGAGAATTTCGATAATATTATGGCTGGATTTTCAGTGGCAATATTTTTTAAGAATTTTAGTATTAATGATACGAAGGGATTGAAGGGTTTTAAGATAATGTCGTTGGATGACTTTGCAGACCAGGAGGAGGCAGTGCTTCCGTCCTTGGCCAGCAATTTTATAACACTAAATCTGAATAAATCCTCTCCGAAACATATTTGGATCAAGAAGGCCAATGAGATAGGAGAGATGTCGATGAATGTATTTATAAGATTAGGCGATGGTAAGATATCCTCTCATCAGCAGGTATCAATTGATACGCCAGAGGATATATGCCTTGTCAATCTCCAGGAGATGAAACAGGGTGGGGTCAAGGAACTCATTCTTGTTATTACAAACATAGATTCTGATTACAAAATGAACTACAACATCCTTCAAACGCAGTAATCCCGCTGTAATCCATTATCGAGATCCTTCATCGCAAGATTTATCACCCACACCAGGCGGTTTACGGCTCCTCAGTAAAAAAAGGGACACTCCTTATAACCCTCTGAAACTAAAATCGTTATAAATAAATTATCATGCATCCTGCATCCATCCATTTTCAAATCCAAGCTCAAAGAGTTTATCCTTAGCTGTTTTGTATTCTTTTTTGCTGAGACGCTTTCGGAGTTTCGGGTCCTTAGATACTTGTTGTATAGGGGAATACTGATTCATAAGACTGATATGAACGGTTAAACCCACTGTCTTTGATATATTATTTAGCATACCTATTGTATTATCTGGATATCCTGGCAATACAAGATGCCTGATCATTAACCCTTTTTCCGCAAGACCTATATCATTAATTTTTAGATTACCGACTTGTTTAAACATTTTATCCAACGCCTTTAAGTTTGCATCGGTGTAATTTATAAAACCGCAATGGGATTCAGCAAGTTCATCATCGGAATATTTGGCATCTGGCATGTAAATGTCTATATACCCATTTAGCATATCAAGTGTTTCTAAAGTCTCATATCCGCTCGTATTATATAAAACAGGAAGAGAGAGTCCGTTGCCGCGGGCCACATCAAGCGCATCTAGTATGGACGGAACATAATGTGTTGGGGTTACAAGGTTTATGTTATGGCACCTCTTTTCTTGTAATTCCAACATTATCTCAGCCAACCTCTGTGTAGATACTACATTGCCTCGCTTGCCTCGGCTAAATAGAAGGTTTTGACAATATACGCACCTGGCTGTGCAGAATGAGAAGAATATAGTACCTGAGCCACTACTGCCGCTTATTGGCGGCTCCTCAAATTTATGAGACATATACGCGGCGACAACTACATCTGATGAGGCAGCGCAATATCCTAATTTCCCATTGGTTCTGTCTGCATGGCATTTCCGAGGGCAAAGTGTACAATCTTTGTATAAATCAGATCTCATGAACTCTATTATATAATGTGTTGCTGGCAGAGTCAATAACCTAGCAAAACATCAATCCGTGGACGCTTTTCCGCCACCGGATATTTCTGGGAATTCGATATTATATTGACACTAAATATGCGCGGATGTATACTAATAATATAGGTTACGTCTCAAGTTAAATGCTTCATAGTATCTTAAAATATCTATTCTTGGGCTAAGATTTAGTGTCTATATCTATATCAAAAATAAAGCAAGAGCTGAGAAAGAGCGCCAGCAAAGAGAAGGCCCAGATTCTTCAGCGATTCTTCAAGACCGGACCAGGTGAATATGGAGAAGGTGATATATTCATTGGGGTTCAAGTTCCCGCCATTCGCAAATTATCAAAACAGTGCTCAGATACCAGCCTTAAAGATCTGGCTCAGCTATTAAAGTCGACTATCCACGAAGAACGTTTGCTCGCACTTTTAATTCTTGTACTACAATATAAGAATTCAGATAAAGAGAACAAAAGAAAGATATTTGACCTCTATCTATCTAATACCAAATATATAAACAATTGGGATTTAATAGATCTTACAGCTTACCACATTGTCGGTCAATACCTTGTAAAAAAGAGCAAGGTCATACTATATTCATTGGCAAGATCGAGATGCTTATGGGAACGGAGAATATCAATCCTCTCAACTTTTTATTACATTAAGCAGAATAAGTTTGAATATTCACTAAAAATTGCTAAAATATTACTTAATGATGAGCATGATCTGATACATAAGGCTGTTGGATGGATGCTTCGTGAAATAGGAAAGAGGGATCAGGCAGTAGAAGAGAATTTCCTGATGTTGCATTATAAGAAGATGCCACGAACTATGCTTCGCTATGCTATAGAGCGATTTTCAGAACCAAAGAGACAGGCATACCTTAAAGGAATCGTATAAAGCAAGCGTTACAGACTCTAAGAAAGGGGTTGTTTACATGAAAACCGTAAGAATTTTATTATCTATCATAGTTGCTTCTTTAAGCTTTTTCTCCGCTGCTACCGTAATCGCTGTTGAAGACTGGACAGATATAAGGAGTAAGATTGAGGAAAAATACGACGGTTTTTCAGGATATATTAAGGATATGAGTTTTAGCACATCTTCGTCTATGGAAGGTTTTGGCTTCTCCGGCAATATGTGGATGAAAGGGGATCTTTATAAGATGGAGATGGATATGCCCATGGGCGCTGCTGAAAATATGCCGGCTGAGATGGCGTCCATGAAAAATACTATGATTTACGATGGTGAGCAGTTCTGGATGATATCTCCTTTCGGTAAAATGAAGATGGGCAAAGAGATGTTAAAGGACGCAGACATGCCTGATATATCACAGAAACACTGGTTTGAGTGGATTACAGATGAGACCGTTTACTTGGGCAAGGAAGATGTCGATGGCACAGACTGTTATGCGCTCGATTTCACAGACCAAGGAGGTACCCAGTTTATAAAATGTTGGATAGATGTAAAAGATCTTAAGATTGTCCAAAGCTTGCCTCGACATCAGAAGAATATCGTTACTAAGCTTTCGGATTATCATATGATCGCGGGAAAGTGGCCTACCCCGCTGGTAGCCAAGGGTTATAGAGATGGGGAGCTTTTTTTTACTACCACAACTAAGAATTTGCAGATTAATACGGGGCTTCCTGATAGCCTCTTTGATCCTGATGCCGTACAGAGTTCAGGCCCGGACTACACTAGCATGATACAAGGCATGATTAGTGAGCAGATGAAACAGGAAGAGGAGCGCGGCAGCGAAAATTACGATGAGCAAGAAAGATAATAAGGAGTTATTTTTATGAAGCTAGAACGATCGGTAATTGCGTTAACATGTTGCATGTGTTTGATATTTTGTTTAACTGCTGGATCAGGTCTCTGTGAAGAGAATTCATTAGCTATACGTGATAAGATAAGGTCTAAATACTCAAGCTATGATGATGAGGTCGATGATATATCAATCAAGATGAGGACCACAACCTATAGTGATGACGGGGATCAGGTAGTTGAGATCGATATAATGCAGCAGGGCAAGATGCTGAGGTCAGATATGGACTTTACTCAAGCAGGGATGCCTGATTTGAGTGATGAACCTGCTGAATCTATAAATTCTGTCATATACGACGGTCAAGACGCGTGGATGATATCACCAACAGGTAAGATGAAGATGCCCGATGTTAGCATGGATAATAATCAGGGTTTTGCAGGTAGCTGGTGGTGGGACTATGTTGACGAAGGAGCTGTATTGATCGGTTCTGAGGCAATCAATGGAAGAGATTGCTATATATTAGATTTAACAAGTTCGCAATCAACAACTTATAAGAAGGTCTGGATCACGCAAGATGACCTCTCACTGGTTCAGAGCCAGGGCGCTGGCTCAGGCCCCACGCTGACTGCGGTGCACTCAAATCATCAGGAGTTATTGGGTAAATGGCCACTACCCAGGAGAACCGATATTTACGATGGAGATAAACTTGTTATGCGGGTAGATATAGATAAGATAGATGTAAACACAGGTTTCACAGATGAGACCTTTGACCCGAATGCCATCGCTCCCGATGTACCAGATTATACTGTCGAGACCCAGCAGTATATTGATCAGCATTCCGAGTAGTTCTTCCCCATCGCTATATGTACCATTACCCATTACCGCATTACCGCATTACCGATTACCGAGACGTTTACCAAGTTGTTCGGGATAGTGTCCCTTAGCCAATCGGGATAGTGTCCCTTAGCCAATCGGTGAAGCGGTTCGACAAGCTCACCATGCTTCGAATCGTGATGAGCTAAGTCGAAGCATGCCCCCCTAGTGGAAAACATTCCCCTTGCGGATACTGTATATATAGAGTAGAATAATAGAATATTATACAGGAGTTTTTCATGAAAAAAGGTGAAATCAGATATGCGTCTGACATGGATGATGTTAAGATTCTAGAGGTTGCGGGCTATTTTACTAAAGATACGACTCCAGACCTTCAGAGGGTTTGTTATCAGTTGAGCGATGATGAAAACGTTAGGGCTGTTCTTATCGATTTTGAATCAGTAACTCATATTGATTCGTCAGCCTTTGCGTGTATGATAAACTTCATAAGAGATCATGCCAAGAAGGACGTAGCCATAGGTGTTGTTAATCTGCGGTATCAAGACCAGGCCCTTATGGATATCTTAAAGATAAATCCTATTATTAATACATATCAAGATAGAGCAGAAGCTGTTTCCGCGCTCTCAAAACAATAGAACTAAATTATGAGTGGGTGTGATTTTTGCATAAAATGTAATCCAAAGAAGTGCCCCAAAAAAGAGAACTTAAACCAGATGAGTGAGACTATAAAGATATCTCAACTCTCTAAAAATCGCCTTGAAAAGTTATGCCATGATAAGAAGCTTGTGACCGGAGCTGATTATTACAAGGTGCCAGATTATAATAAGGCGATATCTTATTTACTAAACAGAAGTCAGCCAAAGAAGATGACCAAAAAAAAGAAATAGCCTCTATTCTTATGGATCGTAAGAAACTTGCCAACGCAGTATCCTTGTTTTCCATCCTATTAATATTACTCTCATCAACTATTATTTTTAATCCGCCATATCTCTGCGCTAAAGATGACCATGCCGTGATCGTATCCGGAAAGAACTACTTTAATACATTGCGTAAGAGATTTCAGATAGCGCAAGAGTCTATCTATGTAGCGATGTATATAATCAGTGTGCCATCCAGGAAGCCGGAGGCAGAGAAGACTATTTTGCCAGACGAAGAGAATCCGGCCGCGATACTTGTGGATGAACTGATTAATGCTAAAAAGAGAGGGTGCTATATTAAAGTTATTCTTGAAGATGGGAAATTTAGCGTAAACTATAACGCCTATAAGAGGCTGAAGGAAGCGGGAATAGATGTATTTCTAGATAGCCCGCAAAAAGTTCTGCATACTAAGGCGATTGCGATAGATTCAAATATATCTGTTGTAGGATCGTTTAACTGGACCCGCGCCTCTTTGTATAGCAATATAGAATACGCGACATACCTTGAATCCAAAGAGGAGGCAGATAGGCTTAAACACTATATGAGAAACATAAAGTTAAGGGAGGATGTGCCTTTTTTGCCAATCGACGAATATGGCGTAAAACTTCCTGTATCTTTATTGACCTCTGAAGAAGCTCCGAACCTTCATTACCTTTTAACAAGTCACTCAGAGAAGGCATTCGATCTTTTCCTGTTCCTGCTAAAAAAAGCGCAAGAAGAGAACTCAGCTGTCCTTAATATTGATTATGAGGAGCTCGCAAAGGGAATAGGGTATAGTGACAACTTTTATTTTAATGTCTACCAGCCCATGGACAGTCTTCGCGATAGATATGGGTTTATAGAGCATATACCTCACACGAAGTCGTTGACTATCCTGGATTCACTCCCCGTAACAAAAAAAGAGTTGCAGCATGTATCATTGGCGAATGTTACTATTCCGAATAAGTATTGGGAATTCGGACTTAATAATACTCTTTCATTTGCAGCCAAGTATCTCTACATCATATCATTGGCTGAAGCTAAGCAATCTCAAAGAGATCCTTATTGGTTTCGTTCGCATGATGGCATATCTGTAAAGTACCATATTGGAGAACGTACCGTATCAAAAGGGCTAGAAGAGCTTAGTAGACATAACATAATTGAGATATACAGATCCAGACCTAAAGAGTATGGCGCTTTCTCAGAAAGACCCTCTAATAGCTATAGAATTAACCCCTTAGTTTCGGATGTTGAGTTTAAGAGATCCATAGATGAGCTTAGTAAAAAGTTCAGTTTAGACCGTGTTATGCAGGCAAGGCACCTTGCAGCCCAGCTTGATGAGCCCAAAGATATAGAGAAGATACAGACTTTTATTGATCTAATGAAAAAATATGGCTACAAGCGCGTAAAGGAGGCCAATACCAAGACAGCCTCAAAACGCCGCGAAACCGGCTTCCGCGACATCTCCCAAACCATCCTCTACCTCCAGCAATAATTGGGGACGGTCCTAAAGGTACCAGGTCTGAGCACAAAATTTGAGTAATTTTTAGCAAAAGTAGGAAGTAGAGGGCACTTTATAGGGTTTCCCGCTACAGGCGGGTAGGAGTCTTCGGCGGGAGAGTCTCCCCGTTTTTTTAGCTTTGCCGCTAAAAAAATTTTCATTTTTGGCAATATTCTTTTTGACACCCAGCTGTTTTAGCTTATATAATAGATATAAATAAGGTGGGATGTGAGCTATTATATAATGAATATATAATAGGATCGCATATAAAGAATGAATGCTATCGGTGGGGCTCTGAAAAGGGCGATAGTTGGTGTAATAATTTTATCTATTCCGAATCTCTGCTTTGCGAGCATAACCGCGCTTCAGGAAGTCTCTACAACCTATTATCATGTCTTAGGAGCCACTCAGAACTCCTTCTATCCGAAAAGTGACACAGATATCCTGTATGAAGGCGTAGTTGACTCAAATGGCGAGTTCTCCGAAGGGCTTGAGTTCTCAAGCTCCATGTATTATAGGATGACCAATGATAAGCTTGTTGACGATAAGGATGTCTCCATGGAGAACTTCTGGATGTCCTTTAGCAGGCCGTCGCAATATGAATATACACTCGGTGATTTTTTTGCAAGCTACTCAGACTTCTCTGTCGGTAATGCCATTAAAGGTGTTAAGATGGATTGGGAAACTAAGTATAATCTAAACTACGGTGTCGTTGGTGGAATAGATACCGCGAAATGGGAAGATCTCTGGGAGACCAGGGTTGATGATTCTGCGGAGCATTCATATGTATGGGGCGCCCATCTTGGATCAAATTTCTTTCAGGAGAAACTCTCCCTGAGCCTAAACTACGGTGGTAAGCTAGATGATAAGGCTTATCTACAAGACTATATGCCACAGATCTTTGTTAATGTCTTGAGCATTGACACTGAATACGAGTTCGCCAGAGGCCTGGTAGCCAAATTCGAGGCAGCCAAAAGTTTTACTGACCAGGACAAAAGATTAGATTATATCGGCTTTAGAGAGAGCAACGCGTATAATGCCTCATTTAATATAGATGATCCTCATTATAATATAGTATTAGGGTACCAGAGGATTGGAATCCATTTTAATAATACAAGCGGTTTTGTAGCATCTGATATTGAGCGTTTTACCTTTGATGACTCTATCAACATAACGCCAAACACCCGATTCACGAGTTATTTTCATTTTGACAGGGATGATCTGGCTGACCATGCTGACTTTACCACAAGACAGCTTAACCCAGGCGCAGGGCTTGAATTCAAGCTGCCATATGAGATCGATTGTGAAACCAGATTCGATCTTAGGAAACGATATACGAGCGACGACAATACAAAGGAGAAGACCTATACCTATTCCACGCGCGTGGGAAAAGAGTTTAAGTATGTAAACTGCAGTGTTGAGTACATAAAGACATTTATCGTCGATAGAATATGGGCTGATCAGGAGCGCAATGAGGACAGTTTTTATATCGACCTTGATGGTGTAATAGAGATAAAAGATGATATATCACTAAGCTGGAATGTTGGGGAAGACTTTACGCACTCTGAGTATAAGGATATATGCGAATCAGACCTTACCCTAAACCATCGTTTTGGCGGGCGTCTGGATTTGCCTGATATGCTTTTTCTCAGCACTCAAATAAGTCTTCATGATAATAATTATTTTATGAATGATACAGATAATCATGGTAGTTCATATCTTTTTTCATTGGGAAAGGATATAAAAGATCTATCATTAAGCCTTGATTATCAATACAGGGGCTACAACTATGTGGATGGCGATGATAACTATTCAGAGGAAGTGCTTACTGGAAAAGCAAGCTATCAATTTTAAAGGATGAGATATGACAAAAAAAATTCTAATTTTAAGCGCTCTACTTATGTTAGTTCCGGCAATATGCGCAGCGCAGGGAACAATTAAGGTAAATGATACACTAGTCAACCCGGACACGGAACTGAATATCTATAAAGACGAGCTTGTTGGAGGCAAAATAACGATCGAATTCATACCTGATAGTGAGGTCTCGAGTGTTGAGATCTCACTAAATAGAGGGCTTTCATGGGAGAAGATGGAAGCAGATAATAAGAGATTTATCTACAAGCACCGTGCCTCAGCCGGTGATGAGCTCGGTCTCTCTTTCCTTATTGAGCATGAAGATGGTTCAATAAAGACATATTCGCCCTATATTATAATTATCTACAATAAGATGCGTCCCAGGGATTTAATCATTGAGCTTCTAAGTAAGCTTGAGAGATATTATGAACAGGAGAATAAGTCTAGTTTCTTAAGACTCTTTTCGTCATCATTTCCAAACAGGACCGAGTTTGATGAATCTATCCAGAATGATTTTACCAACTTTAACAACATTCGTCTTTTTTCCAAGATAGAGCGCCTTGTTTTTTCACAAGATTTAACTATGGCTCAGGGTGATGTTTTTTTTGAGCGCAGATATACTACGAGTGATGGCTCAAACAGAACAAATTCAGGAATTATAAAGATACTGTTTGAAAAAGATGGGTCGAAATGGCTTATCGCGTCGTTCAAGAATAACAATGTATTCGGATCTACCCTTATTGCTCTTAAGCCGGACATAGTTATAAATAACGCCGATGTTACCATATCAGACGGTACGGCCAGTTATGAAGCTGATGTTGATGTTGTGGTTAGAAATAATGGTGATGCTATAGCACGAAATATTGTGGTTGACTACTACAAGAGGGATGATGATGGTGGTGAAACAGTATTTACGAAATATGCCACTAGAACCATAACAAAGATAAATCCTAAAAGTCAATTTACTATACCAACAATTAGCCTTGATACTGCGCCCCAGCTTGGCGGAAACCACTCATTTGCCATAAAAGCTGATCCAAATGATAGAATAGAGGAGATAAGCGATGCGAATAACATTGGACAAAACTCAGCGTTTATTAATTTTTGAGAAACTATTATCACTTTTTCTTGTAGCGCTTTTTTGCTCAACTACTATGGCAATGTCAGCATCTGTTGAGTCTAATGATGTTGATTCTCAGACAGGCGCTACCCCACAAATCAACTATCAGGTGGAAGGGTTACTCAATAGGCTTAAGAGCGCCTACCAGGCTAAGAAGTATTTCGACTTTGTTGATATTTTAGATATGGAGTTCCCGGATCTGACTACTTTTAAAGGTGAGATTCAGCAGGTTTTTAATAAAAAAAAGGGGCTAGAGGTTGAATTTGTTGTAGATAGCGTACTTACAGATAACAATCA